>DATMVG010000105.1:0-15701 GCA_035563315.1 Allosphingosinicella sp.
TCTCGATCGCGGCGCGGCGGCGGCCGGTGAGCTCGTCCGGGTCATGCGGCCCAAGCGCGTCCCACTCCTCGCGGGACATCTCCAGGTCGAGCGCCGGCAGAACCACCGAGCCCTCGGCCAGCCTCGCGACCGTGGTCAGCAGGCGAGCGACGGCGTGGGCCCCGGTGGTGATCCCAGCCGCGCAGACGAAGCCGGCGGGAGGCCGGACGCGCCAACGCCTGGCGACAGCGCCGAGCAGGCGGTTGCGGCGGTCGGCGAGGTCGATCTTCCCGCTCTCGGCCAGCATTCCGGGCCAGTCCACCAGGATAAGGCGCAGCTGGTCGAGCGATTTCTGCCAGTGCAGCGACAGATCCGGCAGGTCGGCCGCGAAATCGGCGAGGCGGGCGGGGTCGACCTGCTCGATCAGCAGCTGGTCGAGCGTGTGGGCGAGATCGCCGGCAAGGCGAAGCGCCTCGGCCGCTTCGACGTTGCGATGGCGCTCGACCAGGCGGGCGAGCAGCATCAGCCGCTCGACCGGTTCGATCGCCGGCGGAACCGGCTCCTCGCCGTCGAGCGGATCGAGCGTGCCGCCGATCCGCTCGTCGAGCTCGGGGTCGCCGACCGGTACCAGCCGAGGCATCAGCAGCCCGCCGCCGGACCGGCGCACGAAGGCGTCCTGGATGGCGCGGGCGGCGCGGTTGTTCGGGACCAGCACGATTCCCCGAGCCAGCCCGGTCTCGTCGCGCCGGTAGCGGGCGATCAGCCCCGCCGCCAGCGCATCGCCGAAGGCGCGATGCGACGCGATGGTGAAGACGGCGGGGTGAATCACCGGCGCAGCCTAGGCAGCCGCGAATCGTCATTCCAGCGAAAGCTGGAATCAGCCCTGCCGCAACATCTCCTCGGCCTTGCCGATATTCTCGGGGCGGCCGATGTCGAACCACAGGCCCTGGTGGACGGTGCCGAAGCAGCGGCCCGCCTCGATCGCCCGGTCCCACAGGACGTTGGTCGAGAAGGGTCCGTCCGGCATGTCGCCGTCGAGCAGCCGCTTCGAGACCATCTGGATGCCGGTATAGACGAACGGGGCGACCCCGCGCGGCTTGCGGCGGCTGAGCATGCCGGTGGCGCTCATGTGGAAGTCGCCGCGGCCGTTATGGCAATAAGCGCGGGCGAGCGGGACGAGGAGCAGCAGCGCGTCCATCCGCGCCTCGTCCCATCCGGAGGCGAGCAGCTTCAGGGCGTCGACGGGGCCGTCGATCCAGAGATTGTCGGAGTTGACGACGATGAACGGATCGGAGTCGATCAGCGGCAGGGCGCGGACCAGCCCCCCGCCCGTCTCCAGGAGCTGCTTGCGCTCATCGGAAACAGAGATTTCAATCCCTTGGACCCGATTCTTGAGATGGGCCTCGACCGCATCGGGCAGATAATGGACGTTGACGACCGCCTTCCTGACGCCGGCGGCGCGCAGCCGCTCCAGCGCGTGGTCGATGAGCGGCTTGCCGGCGACCTCGATCAGCGGCTTGGGACGGGTCGCGGTCAGCGGCCGCATCCTCTTGCCGAGCCCAGCCGCCATCACCATGGCCACTTCCGGAACGGCTTCCTCGGGACTCGGCCGAAGCGCGAGCGGCTTTCGGTAGCGGCTCATGCCGCAGCCTCCGCCGTCCAGGCGGCGGCCCGCTTGCCGGCGGGAACGTTGGCGTCGAACCAGGCGCGGACCGGAGCGAGGGCGGGGTGGCCGAGATTGCGCTCCAGATAGTTCCAGACGCGCGGCTGCAGCGGCAGGTAATGGGGCTTGCCGTCGCGCTTCCATAACCGCGTGAAGATGCCGAGAATCTTGGCGTTACGCTGGGCCCCCAAAATCTCGTAATGGGCTCGGAAGCGCTCGGCATCGGCGACCCTGGCCGCTTCGAGGTAGCGCTCGATCATCGCCTCCTCGAGCGCCGGCGCGACGTCGCGGCGCGCATCCTGGAGCAGCGAGACGAGGTCATAGGCGGGATGCCCCGCGAGAGCGTCCTGAAAGTCGAGCAGGCCGAGGTCGCGGCGCCCCGGCACGACCATCAGGTTGTCGGCGTGGTAATCGCGAAGCACGAGCACCGGATCGTTCATCGCTACTGTCAGGACATCGCTCCAACAGTCTCTCCAGGCTTGAAAATATCGCTCCTCGTCCACCCTCATCCCGAGCGCCGGCGAATACCATTGGGTGAACAAGGCGACCTCTCGGCTCATCGCCGCCTCGTCATAAGGCGGCAGGTCGGGGGGCGCCGGCCGGGCGGCGATGCCGGCGAGGAGGTCGATCGCGATCTCGTAGATCTCGCGCTCGCGCTCCGGCTCGCGCTCGAGCAGCGGACCGACCCGGTCGTCGCCGAAATCCTCGAGCAGGAGCAGGCCCCTGCCGCGGTCGATCGCCAGCGGGCGAGGCGCCGAGAAGCCGCGGTCGATCAGATGGCCGGCGACGGTGAGGAACGGCCCGATATCCTCGTGCTCGGGCGGCGCATCCATCAGCACGGCCGTCTCCCCGCTCGCCCGGTGGACCCGGAAATAGCGACGGAAGCTGGCATCGCCGGCGAGCGGCCGGATCTCCGCCCCCTGCCAGCCATGCGCGGCGAGGAAGGCGGGGGCGTCCGCGGGGGGAATCATCGGGGCGGCCATCGCGTCCCCCAAGCGGCGGGCACGAGCGCTGTCAAGGCGCGCGCTCCGTCCTGCCGGACCTCGAGCGTCAGGCGGAGCGTCTCGGGCCACAGATCGGGAAGCCGCTCAGGCCATTCGATGAGGAGGACGCCGTCCTCCCTGGCCTCCTCGAGGCCGAGCTCGGCCAGCTCGCCCGCTTGCTCGATTCGGTAGAGGTCGACATGCCAGGCGGCGATGCGGGTCGAGGGCGGCTCGTAGGTCTGCACGATCGGAAAGGTGGGGCTGGCGACCTCGCCGTCATGGCCGAGGCCGCGCAGCACGCCGCGCGCCAGGGTCGTCTTGCCCGCGCCGAGCGCGCCGTAGAGGGCGACGACGTCGCCCGCGCGCAACTCACGCGACAGTGCCGCGCCGAAAGCCTCGGTCGCCGCCGCATCGGGAAGCGCGATCATGGCCGGGCGCGCCGACGCGCCGTCATTCGGCGACCCGCTCGGCGGGATAGGCCCGTTGCTGCTCCATCGTCCGCGGCAGGCTGATCGTCACCGTGGTCCCCTCGCCCGGCCGCGATTCGAGCGTGATCGCGCCGCCATGCGCCTCGACGAACTGGCGGGCGAGCGGAAGGCCGAGGCCGACCGCCGCGCTGTCCTCGCCGCGGGCGTCGACGGTTCGGTGGAAGCGATCGAACACCCGCGCCTGGTCGGCCGGCGCGATGCCGCGGCCGTTGTCCGAGACGATGATCCGGGCCTCCTTCGCGTCGCCGTCGGCATGAAGCAGCACCCGGCCGCCCGCATCGGTGTAGGTAAGGCCGTTGCCGAGCACGTTGCCGAGCGCCTGGCCGAGCCGCCGGGTGTCGCCGGTAACGACGCCGACCGAGGGATCGACCTCGACCGCGAGCTCGATTCCCTTTCGCCCCGCGCGTTCGGCGGCGCTGGCCGCGGCCTGGCGGCACAGAGCGGCGAGGTCGACCTCGTCCTCGGCGAGAAGCAGGCTGCCGGTGTCGCTCTGGGTGAGGTCGAGCACATTGTCGATGAGGGCGCCCAGCCGCGCCACGCTGTCGACGATCGCCGCGACATATTCCGCCGCAGTCGCCGGCAGCTCGCCGGCATAGCCGCCGGCCAGCATCTCGGCGAAGCCGCTGATCGAGGTCAGCGGCGTGCGCAGCTCGTAGCTCATGTTCGAGACGAAAGCGGTCTTCAGCCGGTCCGCTTCCTCGAGCGCGTCGTTGCGGTCGCGAAGCGCCGATTCCACCTTCCGGCTGTCGGTGATGTCGAGCATCGTGAAGAGGGCATTGCCGTCCGGAAGCGGAACCGCCGCGAACTCGAACTCGCGGCCGTCGACGAGCGCCACCCGGCCGGTCCGCTGCTTGCGCTCCTGGGTGGCGCTTCGAACCAGCTCGCGGACCAGCCCGGCGTGCCTCGGCTGCTTCAGCCGGGCGGCCAGATGCGGCGTCAGGGCGTCGACCCGGGGGTGCTTGGCGAGCTGCTCCTCCTCGAATTCCCACAATTGCCTGAACCGGTTGTTCCAAAGGTTGAGGCGCCCGTCCGAAGCGAACACGCCGATCGCCTCGAACAGGTTGTCGAAGGTCGCACTGCGCACCCGAAGCAAGGTGTCGCGCGCCGAAGCGAGCTGGATCTGCTCGGTCCGGTCCTCGAAGATGAGCAGCAGCCCGCCGTCGGGAAGCGGCTGAGCGACCACCCGCAGGTGCTTGCCGCCGGGAAGCAGCCAATCCTCCTCGTCCGCCGAAAGGCCGCTGGTGAACCAGCGCCGGTGCTCGTCCTTCCATTCGGGAAAGTCGCGCACCTCAGGCAGATTGCCGGCGGAGCGCATCGCGTCGATCACTCGGTCGAACTCCGGGCGGTCGGCGAGAAAGTCGGCGGTCAGCGAGAACAGCCGAGCGAAGGGGTGGTTGAAGAAGATCAGGCCGCGGTCGCGGCCGAACTGAGCCACTCCCGCGGAGAGGCGGTCGAGCATGTCGCGCTGGGCTCGAACGAAGCGGGTGAGCTCGGCCCGGGCCTCCTCCTGGTCCTCGACGTCGATGGCGTAGCCGGCGACGCCGTCATTGCCGAGCGGCACCTCGACGACCTGCATCGTCCGCCGCTCACCGGCGATCGTGACCGGGACCGTGCGGCGAACCGGCTCGCCCCGCTCGCGCGCCACCTCCGAGCCGCCACGGGCGGCCTCGGCGGCCGGCTCCTCGATCAGCTCGATGCCCTCGGCGACGACTTCGGCCGCATCGGCCGCCTCGACGGCCTGGACGTAGGCGCTGTTGACCATGGTTAGCGCGAGGTCCGGACCGCGGTGCCACATCGGGAAGGGGGCGACCTCGATCAGCCGGGTGAGCGCCTCGAGCGCGGCCGACCGCCGTTCGAGCCGGGCTCGAAGCGCCGCCGCCTGTTCCTCCGCCTCGGTGACGTCGGCGAACCAGAGCAGGACCGAGCGGGGAGGATGGGATGAAGGCGCCGGCCCGCCGTCGACCCGGAACAGCCGCGCCGAACCGGCCGGCCGGGCGAGCAGGGTGAAGGGCGTGCCCGCCGCCGCTTCGGCGACAGCTCCCGCGAGCTTCGCGGCCGCCTCCGCGCCGAAGGGCGAATTGTCGCCGACAAGCTCGGCCCAGCCGCCGTCGAACCGGTCGAGACCGAGCGCTCCGGCGAGCCGGTCCGGCCCCTCGACCGCGCCGTCGGGGCGGACCAGCAGGGGCATGACCGGAGCGGCGCCGAGCAGTCCCGAGACCCGGTCGTGCTGGTCGAGGACCGCTCGGGCGTCGGCGGCGGTCCTGCGGCCGCGCAGAGTCGCCCAAAAGGCTGCCGCCAGCCACAGGCCGGCGAACAGCGCCAGCGCGATCAAGGCGGTGCGGGACAGCTCAACCATGGCACGGCCGCTCCGTCGGCCAACGCGTCACCAGCCCGCCCATGGCGCGCCTTCTAGAGCCTGATCCCCGGAGGTGGAAGCGCTTCGCGAATCCCCCGGGGCGGAGCGGAACGGGCTCGACGGCCAAGCGCTGAACCGGCTGGGCCAAACCCGCCGGATCCACAAAAAAGGGCGAGGCGCCGGAGCGCCCCGCCCTTGTTTTGACGGTCCGGCCTCGGCTCAGTAGCGGTAATGATCGGGCTTGAACGGACCTTCGACCGGCACGCCGATATAATCGGCCTGGCGCTGGCTCAGACTGGTCAGCTTCACGCCGAGCTTGTCGAGATGGAGCGCGGCGACCTTCTCGTCGAGATGCTTGGGCAGAACGTAGACGTCGCGGCCATATTTGTCGGCGCCCGTCCACAATTCGATCTGGGCCAGCACCTGGTTGGTGAAGCTCGAGCTCATCACGAAGCTCGGATGGCCGGTGGCGCAGCCGAGGTTCACCAGCCGCCCCTTGGCGAGCACGATGATCTTCTTGCCGTCCGGGAACTCGACCTCGTCGACCTGCGGCTTGATCTCGGTCCACTTCATGTTCTGGAGCGCCGAAATCTGGATCTCGCTGTCGAAATGGCCGATGTTGCAGACGATCGCCATGTTCTTCATCGCCCGCATGTGGTCGAGGGTAATGACATCCATGTTGCCGGTGGCGGTGACGAAGATGTCGGCGCGCTCGGTCGCCTCCTCCATCGTCACCACCTCATAGCCTTCCATCGCCGCCTGCAGCGCGCAGATCGGGTCGATCTCGGTGACGATCACCCGGGCGCCGCCGTTGCGGAGCGATGCGGCGCTGCCCTTGCCGACGTCGCCGAAGCCGGCGACGCAGGCGACCTTGCCGGCGAGCATGACGTCGGTGGCGCGACGGATCGCGTCGACCAGGCTCTCCCGGCAGCCGTAGAGATTGTCGAACTTCGACTTGGTGACGCTGTCGTTGACGTTGATCGCCGGGAATGGGAGCTTGCCCTGCTTGGACAGCTCGTAGAGCCGATGCACGCCGGTCGTCGTCTCTTCCGAGACGCCGCGGATCGCGGCGACGGTGCGGGTCAGGAAGCCGGGCGACTGCTCGATCCGGCGGCGGACGACGGCCTGGAAGACTTCCTCTTCCTCATTCTGCGGCGCCGGGAATTCCTCGCCGGCCTCGATCCGCGCGCCCCACAGGGCGAACATGGTGGCGTCGCCGCCGTCGTCGAGGATCAGGTTGGCGGTCTCCGAATAGGCGCCGCCCGGGCCCCAGGCGAAGATGCGGTCGATATAGTCCCAATATTCCTCGAGCGTCTCGCCCTTGACGGCGAACACCGGAACTCCGGAGGCGGCGATCGCCGCCGCGGCATGGTCCTGGGTCGAGAAGATGTTGCACGACGCCCAGCGCACCTCGGCGCCCAGGGCGGTCAGAGTCTCGATCAGCACCGCGGTCTGGATCGTCATGTGAAGCGAGCCGGTGACTCGGGCGCCCTTGAGCGGCTGCGATTCGCCGAACTCCTGCCGAAGGGCCATCAGGCCCGGCATCTCGGTCTCGGCGATCTCGATCTCCTTGCGGCCGAAATCGGCCAGCGAGATGTCGCGGATCACATAGTCGCTGAACTGGGTCGTGGGCTGCGTCGCCAAAGTCGGTCTCCTGGAAAGTGGCAATACCGCCGGCGAGATCGGGGCGGTCGCGGGCCAGAGCCCTAGCCGCGACCGCCCTCGAATGCAAATATAAAGATATCTTTATATGTGCTCAGTCGGTCCCCGCCGAGGCGAAGGTGAACGGGCATCGCCCGCCCGGCACCGGCGGCGCGGCGCCGAGCCGGTCGTCGAGCGCGACCAGTGCCCGGATGTCGCCGGCCGCGGCGGCCGCTTCGTCGGCCAGGGCGGCGGTGTCGGCGCAGACCGTCGGGTCGGTCGAATCGTCGCCATATTCGTTGGCGAGCGCCGTGGCGAAGCGGTCGTAATGAAGCTGCGCCTGGCTGCCATAGCCGGTCCTGAACTGGGCCATGATGACGCCGTTGGCGCCCTGGATGGTGGCCCGGTTGGCGACGACGAAGCGGTTATAGGCGGCGGTCACGTCCACCCCCATCGCCGCGCAGCGCAGCGACGCCACCATCAGCCGCGACTGAAGGTCGCGGACCTTGGCCGCGGCCAGCTGGGTTTCGTTCCAGCACCCCATCGCGGCCTGCGCCGGCATGGAGACGCACAATGTCAATGCGGCCGCTACGAGCAGGCCTCCCTTGCTGATCTGTCCACTCATGATGCTCCCCTATGGTCCACTCGGCCGGGGGCACTCCTGCGCACGGCGCATCCAAAGGGTCTCACGAGGGGGTTGGGAGGAAATGAAGGTTCAGGGTTAAGGCGGCGGCGACGATGGCTCAGGCGGTGCCGGACTCCGCGGTCAGCAGCCGGGGATCGACGCCGGCGCCGCGAAAGGCGTCGGCCCAGCGCGAATTGACGTCGGAGCCGTAGAGCAGTTCCTCCTCGCCGGGCGTGACGAACCAGCCGTGACGGCCCATCTCCTGCTCGAGCTGCCCGGGGCCCCAGCCGGCATAGCCGAGCGCCGCGACCCAACGCGACGGGCCCCTCCCCTCGGCGATCGCGTTGAGGATGTCGAGCGTCGCGGAGAGGACCCAGCGGTTGCCGACCTGGATGCTGTCGGTTCCGCCCCAGTCGCCGGTGTGAAGGATGAAGCCGCGTTGCGGCTCGACCGGTCCGCCATGGTGGATCGGCACGTTCGGCGCCGACCCGGGCGCGATGTCGAGCTGCCTCAGGAGGTCGTGAAAGCCGAGCCGCGGGATCACCCGCCCCAGCCCGATTCCGAGCGCCCCTTCCTCGTCGTGGACGCACATCGCGATCACCGCTTTCTCGAAGCGAGGATCGCCGATGCCCGGCATGGCGAGCAGGAACTGTCCGCTGAGGAAGCGAGGCGCGTCCATGCCGCCGCTATAGGCGCGCCGTCCGCCGCGCGACAACGCCCGCGCCCCTATCGCGGGCCGAGAGGGGTTGCTAAGGGGCCGACCTGTTCAGATCGAGAGGGACCAAAGATGACGATTCAGGTCGGCGACCGCATTCCCAGCGCAACCCTGCTCAGGGCCACAGCCGAAGGCCCGCAGCCGGTCGACACCGACGGCTTTTTCGCCGGCCGCAAGGTGGCGCTCTTCTCAGTCCCCGGCGCCTTCACGCCGACCTGCTCGGCCCGCCATCTCCCGGGCTTCGTCGAAAAGGCCGAGGAACTGAAGGCGCGCGGAGTCGACGAGGTCGCCTGCGTCTCGGTCAACGACGCCTTCGTCCTCCACGCCTGGGCGCAGCAGGCCGGCGCCGAAGGCAAGGTGACCATGCTCGCCGACGGCAATGGCGACTTCGCCGAGGCGCTCGGCCTCGCCGCCGATTTCTCGAAGTTCGGGATGGGCAAGCGCGGCCAACGCTGGTCGGCGATCGTCGAGGACGGCGTCGTGAGGGAGCTCAACGTCGAGGAGCCGGGCGCGTTCAGCGTGTCCAGCGCGGACTATCTGCTGAACCAGCTCTAAAGGCGAGGCCGGCTGGCGCCGGCGCGCGAAAGGCAAGGTTCATCCTTGCCGGCTATGACGCTTCCCGTCGATTCGGAGCGGAGACGATCATGGCGAACAGCGTCGAAAGCCGGCGACCGGCCGACGGGCGCGGCTGGAGTGCCCGCGAGATCGCGAGGCGCAACCGGGAAAGCCTCGGCAAGCCCCTCAGTCCGGTGCTCAAGACGGCTGCCACCGCCTGCGAGCTGGCCCACGGCCCGGCCGCCGAGAAGCCTCGCGACTAGCGCAGCACTTCGTAGACGAAGCGGTCGGACTGGCTGGCGAAGACCAGCAGGTTGACCGCGAGATTGCCTCGGATGAAGCCGTAATCGGCGGTCAGGTAGCGCTGCAGCGCCGGCCGTCCGTCGGCGGTGAGGAAGGCGCGAGAGAAAGCGTAGCGGCGGTTGAACTGCTGGATGTTGGCCGCGAGCCGATCGGGCGTCACGGCCGGCGGAACCGCCCATACCGCCTGGATGCTGATCGCCTTGCACGCCGCCCCCTGGCGCTCGCAGCTTCCGAAGATGATCGCGGCTCGGCGGTTGTTGGCGAAGGTGACCGCGAGCGCCGGCCGGTCGGGGGTCCCGCGGCGCTCGGAGCGCGCTCCGACGGCGGCGAGGACCGCTTCGACGGTGGCATAGTTGAAGGTCGCCAGCAGCTGGCGGTTCTCCGGCGCGGCTGGATTCCAGCGCACCGGCGGCGCCTGGGCGGAAGCGGCCGCTCCCGCCATGAGAAGGGCCAGGCTGGACGAGGAAAATCTCATCGCCGTTTCGTGCCGTCGCGCCGCTCGTCCGCGAACCGGTGTTCGATCAAGCGTGGCTATTGCGGGGCCAACGTTCGCACGCATCGGGTCGCCCCGGTTCGCCTGCGCGGGATCACCACCCGCATCGCCGCCCCTGATTCTGCTCGCGCAGCCAGCCGAGCAGCGGCCGGAAATATTCGACCATCGGCTCGGCCGAGATCTCGCGGGTGCCGGTAAAGGCCTCGAGCGCGTCGGGCCACGGCCGCGACGCGCCCATGGCGAGCATCTCGTTGAGGCGCCGCCCGACCTCGCGATTGCCGTAGAAGGAGCAGCGGTGGAGCGGCCCCTGCCAGCCGGCGATGTCGCAAGCCGCCTTGTAGAATTGGAACTGCAGGATCCGGGCGAGGAAGTAGCGGGTATAGGGCACGCTCGCCGGCACGTGATATTTGGCGGCAGCGTCGAAATGCTGCTCGGTTCTCGGGGTCGGCGGGACGATGCCCTGATATTCCAGCCGCATCCGGTCCCAGGCCGCCTGATACTGGCCGGGCTCGATCTGGCCGGAGAAGATTCCCCAGCGATAGCGATCGACGAGCAGGCCGAACGGCAGGAAGGCGATCTTGTCGAGCGCCTGACGGAGCAGGAGAGCGCGGTCCTGCTCGGGCGTCGGCAGCTGGTTCTCCCTGAGCAGGTCGATCTGCACCAGATACTCGGGAGTCACCGAAAGCGCGATCATGTCGCCGATCGCCTCGTGGAAGCCGTCATTGGCGCTGTCGAGGTAGAGGAAGGGCTGCCGGTTGTAGGCCCGCTGGTAGTAATTGTGGCCAAGCTCGTGATGGACGGTGACGAAGTCGTCGGCATTGACCCGGGTGCACATCTTGATGCGCAGGTCCTCGACATTGTCGACATCCCAGGCCGAGGCGTGGCAGACCACCTCGCGGTCGCGCGGCTGGGTGATCATCGAGCGTTCCCAGAAGCTTTGCGGAAGCGGCGCGAAACCCAGCGAGCTGAAGAAGGCCTCGCCCTGGCGGACGATCCGCTCCGGCGTGTAATTGGCGCGCTCGAGCAGCTGGGTGAGGTCATAGGGTGCCGCCCCCGACGTGCGCGGCGCGACGACGTCGTAGATATTGCCCCATTCCTGAGCCCACAGATTGCCGAGCAGGTCGGCGCGGATGGGACCGGTGGCGGGCTGGACCTGGTCGCCATAGGTCCGGTTCAACCCCGCGCGCGCGAAACAGTGGATCTCCTCGTAGAGCGGGCGCACCTCGTTCCAGAGCCGCTCGGTCAGCGCCGCGAACTCGTCGGGCGGCATGTCGTATTTGGAGCGCCACATCGCCCCGGTATCGGGGAAGCCGAGCTCCTGGGCGCCGGCATTGGCGATCTCGACCATGCGCGCATATTGCGGGCGCATCGGGGCGCCGACATTGGTGTTCCAGCTCGTCCACATCTCCTGGAGGTGGGCCGGGTTGCGGACCGTGCCCATCCGAGCCTCGATCTCGTTGCCGGTCAGCTGCTCGCCGTTCATGGTGCCGCGGCCGCGGCCATATTGGGACTGGAGGTCGGTGGCGATGCGGTTGAGCTCCGCGGCCGCGCCTTCGGTCGACGGCGCCGGCAAGGTGAGGCCGCTGCGCAGGATATTGAGCTTGCGCCTGGTGTCCTCGCTCAGGCCGGGGACGTTGAGGTAGCGGGCCGCCTCGGTGGCGAAGCGGACCCCCATCTCGGTGCCGATGGTGCCGAAATGGGCCGCGAGGGCATCGGTGTCGGGGGTGATGTAGGTCGCGTTCACCCATTGCGCGCGGGCGTTGACGACTCCGAACTCGGCAAGCTCGCGCTCGGCCCGGGCGACGAAGGCGTCGGCGTCGGCGGCGGTCGGGGCGGCGTCGGCCAGCTGGGCGGAGGCGGGCGCGGAAGCGGCGGCGGCGGAGTCGTCGGTGCTGGCGGCGGCGGTCGTGCAGCCGGCGGCGAGGCAGACGGAGACAGCGAGGGCGAGCAGGGAGACGCTGCTTTTCATGACGGATCCTCGTTTCTGGTCGGGTGCGGGCGCTTTGGACCTGACCCGGTGGACGGTCAACGGTCGAGAAAATCCGCGAGCGCCCGTCCGAGTTCCGGCTTCGTAACGGCGCTCATGTGATTTCCCGGAACCTCCACGTGGCGGCCTTGCGGAAGCAGCCGCGCCAGCGCTTCGGAGGAACCGTTGTCATGATCGTCGGCGCCGGACACGACCAGCGTCGGCACCTTTATGCTGCGCAGCATTTCCTCGCTCGTGTCGACGAAGCTGTCGAGCAGCGGCAGCAGCGCCTCGGGGTCGCCGCCCGTCGTCTTGAGGAAGGCTTCGGCCAGCCATTCCGGGGAGCCGCGCTCGTGGCGGCCGAGCCCGCGCAGGATCTTCTTGAAATGATCGGACCGCGCGCCGGTGTCGAGCAGTCCCTCCAGTCCCATGCCGCTGACGATCAGTCGGCCCGGCCGAGCGCCGAGGGCCACCATCCGCACGGCGGTGCGCCCGCCCAGCGAATAGCCGCCGAGATCGAAGTCGACGAGGCCGATATGAGCGATCAGCTCGAGCCCGTCGCGGGCCAGGGTGTCGGGCGGATAGGCCTCCGGATCGTGCGGCGCGGCGCTGGCGCCGTGCGCGCGCAGGTCGGGCATGATCACCGTGGCGCCGCGCCGTGCGATCTCCGCCGCATGACCGAACCTGATCCAGTTCGTCTCCGCGTTCGAGAACAGGCCGTGGAGCAGCACCAGCGGCCGGCCCTCACCCAGTTGGTGCCAGGCGAGCTCGGCCCCGTCCGAGGCCGTGAAACGGTGCGTTGTGACATCCTTCATCGTTCGAATTCGTCACCCCGAACTTGGCCCGCAGGACATCTCCAAAAGGATCGTGGATGCCGGATCAAGTCCGGCATGACGAGCCGTTCATTCCGGCACCTTGCCGACCGCCTTCACCCAGCGATCGACCGCGCCCTTATGGTCCTCGACTCGATATTGGGGCAGCCCTTCGGTGTTGAGCCAGGCACGATGAAGGCTCTCCACTCCGAAATGATGCTTCGGCCGGAAGCGCGAGGGATCGTCGAACGAGCCTAATGTCAGGTCCATGTTCGCGCTGTCCGGATATTCGAAGCCGAGCGGCGTCCCGCATTGCCCGCAATAAGGCCGCCGAGCGATCGGCGAGCTGTGGAACCAGTCGGGCTCCGCCGTCCAGGTCGCGTCGGCCTTCCTAACGTTCTTGAAGGCGATCGAGATTCCGCCGGTCGCCCGCTGGCACATCCGGCAGTGGCAGAGATAGGCATCGTCATTCTCGATCGCCGCCGAATAGCGGATCCGCCCGCAAGCGCAGCCGCCGGTCATCGGTTCGCTCATTGATCATCCTTATCGCGCAGGGGTCTGATCCAGCGCTGATGGCGGGTCGCGGCGCACGTCCTGATGAGCCGCTTGTCCGCCGTCAGGAGCGGAACCCCATGTCCTGGGGCGAGGGTGAGGGATACGCAGTCATCGACCGGAAGGGCAAGTGCACCGCGATCGATAGGGCTCTCTCGATCAGCGCCGGGGCGGAACCATGACGACGAGCGACATCCAGCGCATCCAGCGACCGCTAGAGCGACCGCTCCAGCCGCCCGAGCAGGCTTCGCGCCGGGCTCGCCGCCGGCGCGTCGCTGAAGCTGCCTTCGTCCATCCGCCGGACCCGGTCGTAAAGCTCTTCCGTCGCTCGGATGAGCTCGGTCGCCGGTTGCGGCAGCCGCGGCAGCAGCGCTTCGTCGCTGACCGGCGCCCCGCCCAGCCGTCGGTCCGTCTCGCCGGCCTGGGCCCGGGTCAGCTCGCCGGCGGCGACCGCGCGCTGGGTCAGTAGCCATGCGATGACGTGCATCAGCCGAGTGGTGACCTTGAGCGATTCGCAGGAGAAGCCGACCCGATCGACCGGGTCGAGTGCCAGCCGGTCGTCGCGGGCGGCGCTGTCGAAATAGGAGCGCGCCTCGTCGGCCAGCACCATCGCCTCGACGTAGAGCGAGTCGACCAGCTTGGGCGTCAGCTCGGCGCGTCGGTCTCCATCGGACATGATTGAACCCTGCCACAGCGCCGCCTCGGCGCATACGGCAAAAAGGATCGGGTACGGGACAGTTCAGGCGATGATGTTGGGGACGCGCATGTCCTCGATCACCGCGATCTCGTCCTTCAGCCTGAGCTTGCGCTTCTTCAGCCGCGCAAGCTGGAGCTGGTCGGGCGCGGCCATGCTTCGCAGCGCGTCGATGGCGACGTCGAGGTCCCTGTGCTCCATGCGCAGGGCCGCGAGTCGCGAGGCCGGATCCTGAGCGGCTGTGTCGTTCCTCTCCATAGACTGTCGTCCTTCGTCCTCGTCCAGGCGGATAGGGTCATTGATAAACCTTCAACCGCTTGTCGTACATATCCGTTCGATTGTCGGAACGGTGGAGACAAGCGGCAAGGCTGCGGGTTAGACCCGCCGCGAGCAACGAAGGAGATCGGAATGCACCAGGCGCACGTGTCGGCTCTTCAATCCAAGCATGCCAGCCTCGAAGCGCGGATCGAGGAAGAAAGCCAGCGCCCGATGCCCGACATGGCGACTCTCGCGCGCCTCAAGAAAGAGAAGCTGAGGGTGAAGGAGGAGATTGCGGGCCTGGAGGCGCATTAGCGCCCCGCCGAGTCGTTCCAGCCAAGCTGAAGCCGATCGCTTTCCCGGGAAAAATGGCGGCGCCAAGGCCGTCATCCGGCGGGAGCCGGACTCTCTCTTGCCTGCGCGGCAAAACGGCGAACGCGGTTGCGGCCCACGGCCGAACGACGGAGGGCGGGCGAGCGGCCGCCCCGCACCCGCGAGGCGGCGAATCGCGTCTCAGTCGTCGCGCGAGATGCGCTCGTTGCGCTCGTGGCGCTCCTGCGCCTCGACCGTCATCGTCGCGATCGGCCGTGCCTCGAGCCGGGCGAGGCTGATCGGCTCGCCGCTCACTTCGCAAAAGCCGTATTCGCCGGTGTCGATGCGGCGAAGCGCCGAATCGATCTTGGCGATCAGCTTGCGCTGCCGGTCGCGGGTGCGAAGATGGATCCCCCAATCCGTCTCGCTCGATGCCCGGTCGGTGAGGTCGGCCTCCTGGAGCGGGCCGTTGGCGAGAGCCGCCATCGTCTCGCGCGATTCCTTGAGGATCTCGTCCTTCCAGCCGAGCAGCTTGCCCCTGAAATAAGCGAGCTGTTCGGAATTCATGAACTCTTCGTTGGCGCTGGGACGGTAGCCGCCGACGAACTGCGGATTCAAAGCGTCACTATGAAGCGTAGCCATTACCCCTCCACTCCTCGTCTCCCGGCGGGTCCCGTTGCGGGATGCCGGTCGGCCGAACCTGGGGCGCGGGCGCGGTTTTTGTCCTGAATTAGCGCTTCCCACCCCAGCCGGCCCTATAGCTTCGCTCGGGATCAAGCACAAGTCACTCTAACAGGGAGAAAAATCGCGCCCGCATTCATCGCTCGCGAGTGACATTTCTGCATCTTTCGCGGCGTCGGCCGGCCGCTCCGAATCGCCGGCGGCGGCGACCGAATCGCCCCGATGCCGCCGGCCGCCCGGACAAGTCGCGGCCGCGGGGCCATTCACACCGTGCGCGGGCTTGTTCTGTAATGGGACGGAAGCCGCCGCAAGCGGCCGAATCCGGCCCGTTTCGGGTAGTAAGAGGGTTAACGCGCTTGCGCTTAAACGCATCGTTTGCATCTGCTCCTTATTGCCACGCCGGCTGATGGATTGGCCCAAAACCTTTCATCATCTTGAGGCCGGCCAGGAAGGGATGCAGGTTATGTCGGTAAGAATGGCTTTGGCGAAACTCTGCGCCTGCACATGCGGCGGCGCAATCATCGGCGGGGGCGCCGTTCACGTCGTCGAGAATCCGCCCCCCCGTCCCTCCATCGTCAAGCAGGCGAAGGCGCGCACCGGGCAGGTCCGCCGGGCCGGCGCCCGG
>DATMVG010000106.1:0-2597 GCA_035563315.1 Allosphingosinicella sp.
ACAACATCCTCGACCGGGATCCGCCGCTCAGCGGCGCCCAGGTCTGCCCGGCCGGACCGTGCAACGGCAACACCTGGGCCCAGGTCTACGACGCGCTCGGCCGCTACGTGTTCGCCGGCGTGACCCTCGACTTCTAAACCAGCCCAATACCAACCAACTCGCGGCGGGCCTCCGGGCCCGCCGTTTTCTTTTGCGCGAATGTCGGGCTAAGACGGCCGCCATGACCGACCTGGGCAACGCCGATTCAGCCTCCTCCTGGGAAGCGGAGGCCGACCGGGCCGCCGCCCGCGGCGACCGGCGCTCGGCGCGGCAATGGCTGGAAAGGGTGACCGACGCCGCGCCGGAGCAGCCCGGACCCTGGCTCAAGCTGGCCGCCGTCTGCCGGGCCGAGGGCGACTTGCCGGCGGCGCTCGAGGCGATCGGCGGCGCGCTTCGAATCGAACCGCTCGGCTTCGTCCCCCTGCTGTTCAAGGCGAGCCTGCTCGAGGCGGCCGGCCGCGCCGACGAGGCCGGCGAGGTCTACGGCTATGCCTTGGCGCAGCGGCCCGACGAGATCCCCCCGCACCTCGCCGCGGCCGCCGAGCGGGCCGAGCGGGTCAATGCCGCTTATGTCGACCGCGCGGCGATGCGGCTCGGCGAGATCGGGCGGTCTTTCGAGGCGAGGCTGAGCGAGCCCGAACAGCGGCGGCTGCGGCGCTTCAACAGCAACATCGTCCGCAAGACGCGGCCCTATCATTGCGAGCCCAGCCACTTCCATTATCCGGGTCTCGTCGAGCGCGAGTTCCACGACCGCGAGGATTTTCCCTGGCTTGCCGAATTGGAGGCGGCCACTCCCGAGATCCGCGACGAGTTCAGCCGGCTGATGGCGTCCGAACGGGCGGAGCTGGTCCCCTATATCCAATATTCCGAAGACCAGCCGCTTCGCCAATGGCGGGAGCTCAACTGGAACCGCGCCTGGACGGCGATCCACCTTCTGCTCAACGGAGCGCCAGTGGAAGCCAATAAGCGGCACTGCCCGGCGACGATGGCGATGCTCGAAAGGATCGGCCAGCCCGCCATCGCCGGGCGCTCGCCCAACGCGATGTTCTCCTTGCTGGCCCCCGGGACCCGGATCCCCCCGCACAACGGAGTCGCCAACACCAGGCTGGTCTGCCACCTGCCTTTGATCGTTCCGGAAAAATGCTGGTTCCGGGTCGGCGCGGAGACCCATTTCTGGGAGGTGGGCAAGGCCTGGGTGTTCGACGACACGATCGAGCATGAGGCCGTGAACGACAGCGACCAGCTGCGCGTCGTCCTGATCTTCGATGTCTGGCATCCCGGCCTCGGCCCGGCGGAAAGGGAGGCGGTCGGCGCCGTCATGGCGCAAAGCGCGTCCGCCGAAGAAGGAGGCCTGTGACGGCGATGGCGGCGGTTCATCCGCAAGGCGACGAGGGGCGGCGCCTGGTCGCTGCCGTCGCCGCCGCGCCGCGCGATGCCGAGCTGAGGCGCGCATTGGCCGCGTCTCTCGCCAGAGCGGGCGAACCGCGGGCGGCGCTCGAGCAATATCGCTCCGTCCTGGGCCTGAAGCCGAACGATCCCGACGCGGCGGCCGACATGGGTTTGATGGCGCTGAGGTGCCGGGCCGAGAAGGAGGTGCTCGGGCCGGTCCGCTCGGCGGCCGGCGCGAACCCCGGCCATGCCCGGCTCTGGCAGGTGCTCGGCCTGGTGCACCGCGCGCTCGACGAGCTGGCGCCCGCGATGGCGGCCTTCGACCGCGCCGCCGCCCTGGCACCGCAGGACCGGCTGATCGCCCACGGCCGGGCGCGCGCCTGGTTCGACGCCGGGAAGCCGGCCGTCGATCTGTTCGAGCGGGCGCGGCGGCTGACGCCTGACGACGAATCGGTCTTCATCGGCCTGATGGCTGCGCTGGTCGCCGCCGGGCGCTCCGAGGAGGCGGTTACAGCCGCCCAGGGCGCGCTGCGGCGCAACCCCGACTGGGTCGTCGTCCATGCGACGCTCGCCTCCCACCTCTGGGCGATGGGGGCGCGGGAAGGATTTACGGCGTCCTTCGAAGCCGCGCTCCGAGCATCTCCGCGCAACATCCTGCTGTGGAAGGAGCTGGTCAGCACGTTGATCCACGCCGGGCGCTACGAGGCCGCCCTCGAGGCTATCGGCCGCGGCCGGGCCGTCGCCGGACCCCATCTGGTGTTCGACGCCAACGAGGCGATCTGTCGGGCCGAGCTCGGCGACGCCGCTGCCGCGGATCGGCTTTACGAGCGCCTCGCCGAGGTCAACGATCCCGTCCTGACGGTGAGGCACGTTCGGCACCTGCTGAGAAGCGGCCGCCCGGAGGAGGCCGAACGGATCGGCCTGCCGCTGACGCGAACGCCGGCCGCCAAGGATGTCTGGCCCTATCTGTCGCTCGCCTGGCGGCTGACGGCGAACCCCGCCTGGGAGTGGCTCGAGGGCGATCCTCGGCTGGTCGGCACCTATGAGCTGGCGGAGGCGATCCCGTCGCTGGAAGCGCTTGCCGCTTCGCTTCGCGCCCTTCATCTCACCACGCATCAACCGCTCATCCAATCGGTGCGCGGAGGAACTCAGACCGACGGCATGCTCTT
>DATMVG010000107.1:0-4622 GCA_035563315.1 Allosphingosinicella sp.
AAGGGGCAGCTCGGCCGCTTCCTCCGCCGCATAGACCGCGACCCGGCCGATCCGGACCCGCGGATGGGCAAGCTCGATCCGGTCGCGCCCGCAGGGGTGGAAGGCGGCGCCGATCCCCTCCGCCGCCATCTTCGCGAGCAAGGCGGCGCCGTCGGCAGGGCCGGGACGCACGTCGCCGAAGCCCGCCTCGAGCGCGGCCGCGGCGGTCGCTTCGCCGACGGTATAGCAGGGAAGGGCGAGGAATGGCGTCAAGCCGCCACCGCCGTGCCGAGCGGCCTGGGCGCTGGTCAGCATGACGGCGTCGAAGCCGCCGGCCGGCGGCGGCTGCCAGGGGAGCGGCCGGACCGTGAACAGCGGCGCGGTCACCGGCGTCAGCCCGAGCGCTCGAGCCCTCGCCGCGCTCTGCCCGGCGCCCGGCTCGGCGCGGACGATCAGCACCGGCCGGATCACCGCGCGAACATCGCCCGAAGCGCCGGGCTCGCCCGGGCGAGCAGCCTTCGTGCGAGCTCGGCGGGATCGTCGCCGTCGCCGGCCTGGACCTCGGCGCCGTCCGGGCTGAGGATCTCCGCTTCGAGGCGGCTGTTCGAAGCGTGGGCCGCGACCGCGGACCGGCAGTCTCCGCCCAGGGCGGCGAGAAAGGCGCGCTCGGCGCCGACGCAGCGATGGGTCGAGCGATGGTCGACCGCCTCGAGCCATTCCCGCACCCGGTCGTTGCCCGCCAGCACCTCGACTCCGACCGCCCCCTGCGCCGGCGCGGGGATCAGCTCGTCGAGGACCGTCCCGACCCCGCCGAGCCCGATCCGGTCGAGGCCGGCGGCGGCGAGCAGGGTGGCATCCGCTTCGCCACGCTCCAGCTTGGCGAGCCGGGTCTGGACGTTGCCGCGCAGGGTGACGATGGCGAGGTCCGGGCGGCGGGCCAGCAGTTGCGCCCTCCGCCTCGGCGAGGAGGTGCCGACCCGGGCGCCGGGCGGGAGCGCCGCCAGGCTCTCCGCCCCGACCAGCCGGTCGCGCGGATCCGCGCGCTCGAGCATCGCGGCGACGACGAAGGCCTCGGGGCGGATCGTCTCGACATCCTTCATCGAATGGACCGACAGATCGGTGCGGCCCTCGACCAGGCAGCGGTCGAGCTCCTTGGTCCACAGCGCCTTGCCACCGACCTCGGCCAGCGGCCGGTCCTGGATGAGATCGCCGCTGGTGGTGATCGGCACGATCTCGACCGCGGATTCGTCCCAGCCGTGGCTGGCGCGAAGCGCAGCGGCGACCATATGCGCCTGGGCGAGCGCGAGCGGCGAGCCGCGGGTGCCGAGGCGGAGGGGGCGGCTGGGGGCGTGGGCCATGCGCCGCTTGTGCTAGCGGCTCCCCCGGTGGCAGGAAAGGCCGGCGATGAGCCTCATCCTCGGCATCGAATCGAGCTGCGACGAGACCGCGGCGGCGCTGGTGACTTCGGACCGGCGCATCCTCGCGCACCTTCTCGCCGGGCAGGAGGCGGCGCATCGCCCTTATGGCGGGGTCGTGCCCGAGATCGCCGCCCGCGCCCATGTCGAGATCCTGCCGCGCCTGATCGACGGCGTCCTCGCGGAAGCTCAGGTCGGGCTCGACGAGGTCGACGCGGTCGCCGCCACCGCCGGCCCCGGCCTGATCGGCGGGGTCATGGTCGGCCTCGTCACGGCCAAGGGCCTGGCGCTGGCGGGCGGCAAGCCGCTGGTCGCGCTCAACCATCTCGAGGCCCATGCGCTGTCGCCGATGCTGAGCGATCCCGACCTCGCCTTTCCCTATCTCCTGCTGCTCGTCTCCGGCGGCCATTGCCAGTTGCTGTTCGTCGCCGGAACCGGCCGCTACCGCCGGCTCGCCACGACCATCGACGACGCCGCCGGCGAGGCGTTCGACAAGACCGCCAAACTGCTCGGCCTCGCTTATCCGGGCGGCCCCGCCGTCGAGCAGGCGGCGCTTGCCGGCGATCCCGGCGCGGTCCCGCTGCCGCGGCCGCTGCTCGGCTCGGCCGAGCCGCATTTCTCCTTCGCCGGACTGAAGAGCGCGGTGATGCGCGCGCGCCAGTCGGGGCTCCATTCCGCGCCCGACATCGCCGCCTCGTTCCAAGAGGCGGTGGTCGACTGCCTCGTCGACCGCACCGCTCGGGCGCTCGCCTGCGCCGACGGCGCGACCGCCTTGGTCGTCGCCGGCGGAGTCGCGGCCAATTCGCGGATCCGGGCCGCCCTCGCCGGCCTCGCGGCCGCTCACGGCCTGCCGTTCGTGGCGCCGCCTTCCTGGCTGTGCACCGACAATGCGGCGATGGTCGCCTGGGCGGGCGCGCTTCGCTTCGAGGCGGGGCTGACCGACGCTCTCGACGTCCCCGCCCGCGCCCGCTGGCCACTCGACCCGGCGGCCGAGAAGGCGCGCGGCGCCGGGGTCAAGGCATGAGGATCGGCGTCGTCGGCGGCGGCGCCTGGGGCACGGCGCTGGCCCAGGTCGCCGCCTGCGCGGGCGAGGAGACCTTGCTCTGGGCGCGCGAGCCCGAGGTCGTCGCCGCGATCAACGCGGACCGTGAAAACACCGCCTTCCTCAAGGGCGTGAAGCTCAGTCCGGCGATCCGGGCCACCGGCGATCTCGCCGCGCTGTCGGCCTGCGACGCCTTCCTGGTCGTGGCTCCGGCCCAGCATCTGCGCGCCGTCGCCGGCCGCCTCCCCGCCGCCGGCAAGCCGCTCGTCCTGTGCGCCAAGGGCATCGAGGAGGGGACCGGCCTGCTGATGCACGAAGTGGCCGCCTCGGTTCAGCCTTCCTCGCCGATCGCGGTCCTCTCCGGCCCGACCTTCGCCCACGAAGTGGCGGCGGGCCTGCCGACGGCGGTGACCCTCGCGGCGGACGACCACGGCCTCGGCGAGCGGCTGATCGCCCGCATCGCCCGGCCCTTCTTCCGGCCCTATTATTCGGACGATATTGCCGGCGCCGAAGTGGGCGGCGCGGTCAAGAACGTCCTCGCCATCGCCTGCGGAGTCGTCGACGGGCGCGGCCTCGGCCTCAACGCCCGCTCGGCCCTGATCTCGCGCGGCTTCGTCGAGATGACCCGCTTCGGTCTCGCCAAGGGCGCCCGAGCCGAGACCCTCGCCGGCCTCGCCGGCCTCGGCGACCTCGTCCTCACCTGCTCGTCGACGAGCTCGCGCAATTTCAGCCTCGGCAAGGGCCTTGGCGAGGGCGCCCGGCCGGCGGAGCTGCTCGCCGACCGAAGGACCGTCGCCGAAGGCGCCTTCACCGCGCCGGTTCTGAAGCGCGCCGCCGACTCGCTCGGCGTCGACATGCCGATCGTCGCGGCGGTCTGCGCTCTGCTCGCCGAGGAGGCGTCGGCCGACCAAATGGTCGAGCGGCTGCTCGCCCGGCCGCTGAGGAGCGAGGGGGTCTGAGTCGAATCCGTCGCCTCGGCGACTCAGAAGTCGCGGCAGATGCCCTTGGTCTCCCAGTCGCCGTAGCGGGTCGGTTCCTTGCCTTTGGGGCCTCCCCATTCCTCGCTCTCCAGCGCCGGCCCGGGCGCCGGCACCGGCGGGCTCTTGCCCCAATGAGCGGGCGGCTTGACGTGGGGCGGGCGCTTGGCGGCCATGTCGGTTTCCGTTGAACTGGAGCGGGTCGAAACCCACATTTCTGCCGTGGAGGGTGCGAAGGCAAGATGAACGCTCTGCGGACGACGATGCTGCTGGCGGCTCTGACCGCCCTGTTCATGGCTCTGGGCTACACGATCGGCGGCGCCGGCGGCGCCGGGATCGCCTTGCTGTTCGCCGCCGGGATGAACCTGTTCACCTACTGGAACGCCGACAGGATCGTGCTTCGGATGCACGGCGCGCGTCAGGTCGACGCCGCGGCGGCGCCGCAGCTCCACGCCATCGTCGCCGGCCTCGCCGAGCGCGCGGGCCTGCCCATGCCGAAAGTCTATCTGATCGATTCGCCGCACCCGAACGCCTTCGCCACCGGCCGCAACCCGGCCAATGCCGCGGTCGCCGCCACCGTCGGCCTGCTCGGACTGCTGTCGCGCGACGAGGTCGAGGCGGTGATGGCGCACGAGCTTGCCCATGTGAAGAATCGCGACACCCTCATCATGACGATGACCGCGACGATCGCCGGCGCGATCTCGATGCTCGCCAATTTCGGCCTGTTCTTCCGCGGCGGGGACAGGAACGGCAACCTGCTCGCCATGCTTCTGGCCGTGATCGTCGCCCCGTTCGCGGCGATGATCGTCCAGCTCGCGATCAGCCGCACCCGCGAATATGGCGCCGATCGGGGCGGCGCCGAAATCTGCCGCAACCCGCGCGCTCTCGCCTCGGCCCTGGCCAAGCTTCACGCCGGCGCGGCGCGGATCCCCAATCCGGTGGCGGCGCGCAACCCGGCGGCGGCCTCGCTCTACATCGTTCCCGGCGCAAGCGGGCGCGACAGCCTCTTCTCCACCCATCCGGACACGGCGAACCGGATCGCTGCGCTCGAGCAGATGGCGCAGCAGATGGGCCGCCCGGCGCGACGCCGTCCCCTGAGCGTCGCCCTGGCTCAGTCGCGCCGCCCAAGCGGGTCGAGCGCGCTCCTGCCGCCGCTCCGGCGCGGGCGGGCGCTGACCGGCACCGAAGGCTTACCGCCGGCGACCGGAA
>DATMVG010000108.1:0-57981 GCA_035563315.1 Allosphingosinicella sp.
GCCGACGAAGGCGGCCGAACCGACCACGCCCGGCAGATCGGCGCCCGGCAGCTCGAGCGCTCGGTCGTCGGGAGCCCCGGTGGCGAGGATCACAGCGTCGTAGAGGGCGAGCAGCTCGGGGATGGAGACGTGGCTTCCGACCAGCACGTTGCCGACGAAACGGACATTGTCCGACAGCGCCACCTTCTCGTAGCGCCTCGACACGGCCTTGATCGACTGGTGGTCGGGGGCGACGCCGAAACGGATGAGGCCGAAGGGCACCGGCATCCGGTCGATCACGTCGACGCGGACGTCGTCGCCGAACTGCTTCTGGAGCGCTTCGGCGGTGTAATAGCCGGCCGGTCCCGAGCCGATTATCGCCACGTGCCGCATCCCGCCTCCGCCGCTTGCAGGCCGACGCCTTAGCGCGCCCGCCCGGGGAGGCAAGCTTCCGCTTCAGTCACGTTTGGGCCGCGACCGGTCCTCGAGCAGGTCGGAGCCCTTTCGGCGCAACGCGGCTTCGATCGCCTTGCCGAAGAAAGCGAGACTCGGCGGCAGCAGCAGCTCGACCCTGACGAAGGTCTCGCGCACGTCCAGCTGAGCGTCCACTTCCTGGCCGAGCGCGGTCACATGCAGGCCTAGCCGGTCGCCGTTCCACGCCGCCCGAACGTCGCCGCCGCCGGGGATGAAGTCCTTGAGCTTGCCGATGCCGCCGTCGATCCGGCGTCGGGCTTCCTCGGCGCCGAGGCGGTGGGGCAGGTCGACCTGGATCGGTGTCGTCATCGCTGACGCCCTAGCCGGATAAGGTGTCCCGCGCCAAGCCGGCGATTGATCGGCCGAGCGAACAGGGCGAATCCGCCGTTAACTCTCTCCTCTAACAGGCAGGAAAGGATGCGGGGGTAAACCCCCAGCCCTGTGTAGCCGGCAGGCTGTCCTGGGAGGTATGTGATGCGGGCTCTGGCGTGGTTGAGGAAGCTGCTGCGCGACACGGGCGGCAATGTTCTCGCCATCACCGCCGCTTCGATGCCGCTCGTCGTCGGCGGAGCGGCGATGGCGATCGACACGATTCAGCTCAGCGTGTGGAAGCGACAATTGCAGCGTGCCGCCGATTCGGCCGCGATCGCCGGCGCCCATGCCGAGGCGCAGGGTTCGAGCCGGGACAATGCGGTGCACCGCGACCTTTCGGAGAATGTGTTTCCGACTCTGTCGCAACCGGAGGTCGTGCAGGGTGGCGCCCGCCTCGGCTTCGACCGCACCGTCTACGTTTCCCTGACCGCGCAGAGGACGGTGCCGTTCATGTCCTTCTTCACGAACAGCGCGACGACGATCACGGCCGAAGCGACGGCGGCCCTGATCGAGGACGGCCAGTTCTGCCTGCTCTCGCTCTACGACGGTCCGAACACGGGCATCGACGCCAACGGCAATGCCGACGTCGATCTGACCTGCGGGATGGGGACCAATTCGGAGTCCGACAATGCCGTCACCGCGGGCGGCAGCTCCAGGATCAAGGCGAGACCGATCACGGCCCGGGGCGGGCTCGACGGCGACAGCCAGAATTTCGTGCCCCCGACGACGTTGAGGCCCCGTTCGGCTCGCCTCCGCGATCCGTTCGCCAACGTACCGCTGCCGACGGTTCCGAGCACCTGCTCGGAGACCACCCTGAGCGTCGGCAACGGCGTCGTCACCGATCCGCTGCCGGCCGGCTCCTGCTATGCCGCCTGGAACATCGACGGGACCCTGAGGCTGGCCCCCGGCACCCATTACATCAACGGCGGCCTCGTCGACCTCAAGGGCCGGATCGAAAGCACCGGCACCGGCGGCGTGACGATCGTCATGACCGGCGACGAGTTCAACACCGACGGCGACCTGATCGTCGGCGACTTCAAGCAGAATGGCGGCGGAGTCCTCGATATCGACGCTCAGGAGACGGGGCCCTACCGCGGCATCGCCCTCTACCGCGATCCGCGCGCGGTCCTACTGACGGTCAAGATCAACGGCGGGGCCGACACCGACATTCGAGGCGCGATCTACATGCCGGGCACCGACCTGTGGCTCGGCGGCAATGCCGACTTCAACGCCCAGTGCCTGCAAGTCGTCGCCCGGATCATCACCTTCAGGGGCGGCGCGGACATCCGCAATACATGCCCCTCCGGGGGCGCCTCGCAGGCGCTCCGGCAGACCATCGTCAGGCTGGTGGGCTGAGATGATGCTTCGCCTCGGTAGGTTGCGCACGCTCGGCGGTGAAGAACGCGGCGTCAGCACCATCGAACTCGGCCTGATCGCGCCGGTCCTGGCGCTCTTCGTCGCCGGGATCGTCGACCTCAGCCAAGGCCTGGCGCAACGCTTCACCATGCAGCAGGCGGTGAACCGCAGCCTCGAGCTGCTCGTCGTGCGGCCGCCCGAAGGCGGCGCCGACGATGACGACGTCAACTACGATTATCTCAAGACCGAGGCGGCGGCCGCCGCCGGCGTCCCCGTCGAGCAGGTATCCGTCGAACGCTGGCTGCAATGCAATGAAGAGCGGATGGACGACTATAACGACAGTTGCGACACCGGCGAAGACTCGGCGCGCTATCTCGAGCTGCGCATCCAGAAGGCCTTCCGGGGCAGCTTCTTCGTCGGCCAGATCACGATCACCGCCGAGGGAGCGATGAGGATCCAATGACCCAGAAGAATCTTCCTCACGACGAGAAAGGCGCCAGCGCAATCGAGTTCGCGCTCGCCGCTCCCGCCATGCTGATGTTCATCATCGGCACCGCCCAGCTCGGCATGCTGTGCATGGCCGATGCCGGCCTCAGCAGCGCCGTCGCGGAAGGGGCGCGCTTCGCCTCGGTCTATCCGACACCCACCGACGAAACCATCCTAGCCCGGGTCAACGCCTCGGCCTGGGGCATGCAATCGGCGCGGATCACGGCGCCGACGATCACGCGCGGCACCGATGCCAGCGGCAACCCCTATCTCGACATCACCATGAGCTATTCGGCGCCGCTTGAATTCGCCTTCATGCGGCTGTCGCCGATCACCCTGACCGAGGTCCGGCGCGTCTTCACTCAGACCGCCGCCGCCGCGCCCGCGGCCAATCCCACGGCTCCGACCACGCCGACCACCCCCACCACTCCGACGACGCCGACCACCCCGACTTCGAGCGGGACGACCACCACCCCGACGTCGAGCGGGACCACCACCACCCCGACGTCCAGCGGGACGACCACCACGCCGACGTCCAACGGCAACGGCAACAGCAACGGCAACAGTCACAATCACGGCAGCGGCCAGGGCAACAGCAACGGCAATAGCGGCCACTGAGCCTGGGCTCGGCTAGCGCTCCTGCGGCGCGACCGCCGGGGCGACGGCGAGACCGTCGCCCTGGCGCCCCGACTCCAGCCGGCGCAGGACTCGGCCGGATTCCAGGTCGACCTCCGCGATCCGGTCGCGCCCCGTCTCGGCCGCGTAGATACGCCGCCCGTCGGCCGAGAACAGGATCGTCACCTGCTCCGCCGAACGCTCTCCGCTGACCTCGATCTGCCGCGCCGCCCGGCGCGCCCGGGCGTCGACGAGGGTCAGGCTGCCGCCGCCGAAGTTCGAGGTGACGATCCAGCGGCCGTCGGGGCTGGCGGCGACCCGGATCGGCACGTCGCCGGTGACGACCTCGGCGGCCGGCGCCGAGCTCGCGAAGCGAAGCTCGACCTCGGTTCTCCCGGCGGGAAAGCCGGCGCCGGCCTCCTGCACTGCCTGTCCGAGGCGGGCGCGGATGTCCGCGAGGTCGGCGCCGCGCTCGTACATCGCGACGATCCAGCCGCGGCCCGCTTCGGCGCCGTGAAGGGTCCTCGCGAGTCCGGGGCGGGCGAGCTGCCGGAGGAGCGGTCGCAGGATCGCGCTTTCCACTTCATCCCTGCTGCCTTCGGCGAGGGTGAAGTCGATCCGGGCCATCGGCGTGTAGCGGCTTTCGTCGACAGCGGTGAGCGCCGCGACCTCGAAGGCCTGAACTCGATCGCCGTCCCTGTCTGCGACCCACAGGGTGCGCCCGTTCGGAGTCAGCGCCATCCCCTCGGGAGTGCCGCCGACGCTGAAATTGCGGATCAGCCTGCCCGCGGCGAGGTCGATGACCCCGATCGAACCCGATTCCATATTGGCGGTGAAGGCGTGGCGCGCGTCGGGTGACACGGCGACCATGTGCGTTCCGCCCTGATCGGTGGCGATGGCGGAAACGGAGTCGCCGCGGCGCGTGTCGACGATGGTCAGCGACCGGCTGCGCTCCGTGGTGACGAGGATCCGGCCGTCGCCGAGCCAGGCGATGCCGTGCGGTCCTTCGTTGGGCGACAGGTCGATCGTCCTGACCTTCGCGCGGGTCGCCACGTCGAAGATGTCGATCGTGCGGCCGCCATAAGCGACGACGGCGGCCTGTGTGCCGTCCGGCGAGATCGCGATCTCGTGAGGCATCGGCCCGGTCGGCGCGCGGCCGAGCTCCCTCCCTGCGGCAAGGTCGATGAAGCTGATCGTATTCTCGCCCTTGTTGCCGACGAGCAGCGTTCCGGCCGCCGGTGCGGCGGCCGGAGCCGGCGCGGTCTGGCCGTCGCCGGACCAGCCGAGCGCCGCCAGACCGGCCAGGACGATCGACAAAGTCATAAGGCCTCCATCCACTTGAAGCGATGCTAGCGCCGCCGCGCCGGGGTGCAAGCGCCCGCCGCGCTGCTATAAGGCCGCGATGCTGCACCGGCTATGCCTGGCCTTTTCCCTCCTTCTTCTTCCCCTCTGCGGGGCGCCCGCTCAGTCGCTGCCTGAAGGTCAGGGCGAAGCGGAATATCGCGACTGGCTGGCGCTTGGCGGCCCCGGCCGGCGGGCCCAGGTCATGTCGTTCGAATCGTGGCAGGACGTTACCGGCGTGCGCGGCGTCCTTCCAACCTACCAGGTGATCCGCACCGCCAGCATGTGGCGCGAATGCCGGGGCGAGCCGTTCGAGGTGCCGCCGTTCCGGCTCTGGCCGGGGATGGTCGATACGCTGCGCTTCATCCGCGACCAGGTGAAGCCCTCGGTGGGCGAGGTCGAAGCCGTGTCCGGATACCGCAACCCGGCGCTCAACCTGTGCGCGCGCGGCTCCGACCGGAGCGCCCACCTCGATTTCTTCGCCCTCGACCTCATCCCGAAGCAGCCGCTGACCCGCCGCCAGCTGTTCGAGCGGCTCTGCCCGATGCACCTTCGCTTCGGTCCCGCCGCCGGCGCGGGCCTCGGCTTCTACGCCTTCCAGCGCTTCCACATCGACACGCGCAGCTTCCGTCGCTGGGGCGCCGCCGGCCCGCAGGGTGACGAATCGCCCTGCGCCGTGCTCGAACGCGGCGGCGATCCGGAGGCGCCGCCGCTGCCGGCGCCGCCCGCGCCGCCCATGGTCACGCCGCCGTTGCCGCCACCCGCGCCACCCCCGGAGCCGACCCCGCGACCGCCCCTTGAAAATCCTCAGTGATTCGACTATCTTATTGAAATGCTGAAATTAATCCGGGGGGCCGCAGTCGCGGCGACGATCCTTTTCGCGCCTGCGACGGCGCTTGCCCATGGCGCCGAGGGGGGATCCTCGGCCGCCGCCAGCCTGGCTCCGGGCCAGTCCAAGGCGGATTATTATGCCTGGCTCGCCCGCTCGCCCGAGCACCGGCAGGCGGTCATCGACTTTCGCCGGCGCCTCGCTGCCGAAGCCGTGCAGCAGGTCGTGCCGGTGTGGCAGCTGATCCGCACCTCCTCGTCGTGGCGCCAGTGCGCCGCCGAGCCTTTCGAGGTCGCGCCGACCGACAAATGGGCGAACATCGTGGCGACGCTCAAGTTCGTGCGCGACGAGGTGGTGCCGGCGATCGGCCAGGTCGAGGCGCTCTCGGCCTATCGCAACGAGACCCTGAACGCCTGTTCCGCCGGCGCGCCAAGGAGCGCCCACCGCATGTTCTTCGCGCTCGACCTGACCCCGGTCGCGGCCGGAGTGACCCGCGATGCGATGATCCGCGGCATATGCGCCGCGCACGCCCGCGACGGGCGCGGCTACAATACCGGCCTCGGCTTCTATAGCGGGCGTCGCTTCCACGTCGATTCGAGCGGCTTTCGCAAATGGGGCCCGAACGGCAGCGGCGCCACCAGCCCCTGCGTCACCTACGCCTGACCCGCCGGTCGGGCTAGCCGGCGGTAGCCTGCTCGCTCATCAGGCCGATGAGATTGCCCTCGCTGTCGCGGCATACGGCGAGCCACACGTCCCTGCCGCCGACGCGGGCGATGCAACGGGCCTCCTCCTCGAAGACGACGCCGTCGGCGGCCAGGCGGGCCTGCGCCTCCTTTGAGTCGCCCACCGCATAATAAAGGATAGAGCTGCCCGCCGTTTCGGGCCCTTCCGGCTGACTCAGCATCAGCCGCGTCTGGCCGCACTGGAAGAAGGCGAGGCCGGGCGGCGCATCAAAGAGATGGGCGAGGCCCAGCCGCTCGCCATAAAAGCGCTTGGCCCGCTCGAGGTCGTGAACCGGAATCGCGACCTGGGCGAGGTGAGTCGGCTGGATCGAAGCCATTGGCGAACGCTCCTTCCCGTGCTAATTGTTAGCTGCAGGCAATCATTAGCTAAGCTAATTATCGGAGTCAAGCATGGGCGAAGGCGAGCTGCGGGAGATTGCGACTCGGCTTCATGCCAGCGCGATCCGGCTGTTGCGAACGCTTCGCCGCGAGGATGACGGAAGCGGTCTTTCCGCGCCGCGCCTTTCGGCCTTGTCGGTGATCGCCTTCGCCGGGCCGCTTTCGCTGGCCGAGCTGGCCGCGGCCGAGCAGGTCCGAGCGCCGACGATGAGCCGGATCGTGGAGGCCCTGGTCCAGGGCGGCCTGGTGACGCGCGAAACCGATGGGACCGATCGCCGCAGCGTCCGCATCGCCGCGACGGCGGAGGGCCGCCGTCTCATGGAGGTCGGCCGCGAGCGACGCGTGCGCGCCCTCGTCGGGCGGCTGGCGGGCCTCGCCGACAGCGAACGGCGCGCTCTCGCCCGCGGCGTCGAGATATTCGAGCGGTTGACGCGCTAGCGACTGGCGGCCGCGCCGCCGGCAAGGCCCTGTTCGCCACGGAGGCGGCGGGGACGGCGCTAACCGACGCGAAATTGGTCGTCGATCGCAGACCTCCGGCTCTCTTGTTGCAGCGCAGCATAAGCGCTATATCGGCGCGAACAATTCCCCGATCCGAGAGTTACTCCGAGATGAGCCAGCGCAACGTGGCGATCATCGCCCACGTCGATCACGGCAAGACGACCCTGGTCGACCAGCTGTTCCGCCAGTCCGGCACCTTCCGCGACAACCAGCGCGTGGAGGAGCGGGCGATGGATTCGAACGACCTCGAGAAGGAGCGGGGCATCACCATCCTCGCGAAATGCACGTCGGTGGAGTGGCGCGGCACCCACATCAACATCGTCGACACGCCCGGCCATGCGGATTTCGGCGCCGAGGTGGAACGGATCCTCTCCATGGTCGACGGCGTCATCCTGCTCGTCGACGCGGCCGAGGGGCCGATGCCGCAGACCAAGTTCGTCACCGGCAAGGCGCTCCAGCTCGGCCTGAGGCCGATCGTGGTGGTCAACAAGATCGACCGGCCCGACGCCCGCCCCGCCGAAGTGCTCGACGAGGTGTTCGAATTGTTCCTGAGCCTCGAGGCCAGCGACGAGCAGCTCGATTTTCCCACCCTCTACGCCAGCGGCCGGGCCGGCTATGCCGGCACCGGCGACGACGTGCGGGCGGGCGATCTGACGCCGATGTTCAGCACCATCGTCGATCACATCCCGCCGCCGGACGCCGATCCGGATGGCCCGTTCAAGATGCTCGGCACCCTGCTCGACCGCGACAATTTCGTCGGGCGAGTCCTCACCGGGCGAATCGCCTCGGGCAAGCTCACCCTCAACATGCCGATCAAGGCGCTCGACGACGAGGGCAACGTCGTCGAGGAGGGGCGCGCGACCAAGATCATGGCGTTTCGCGGCCTCGAACGGGTGCCGGTCGAGGAAGCTCTGGCCGGCGACATCGTCGCCATTGCCGGCCTGACCCGGGCGACCGTCTCCAACTCGATCGTCGAACCGTCGGTGACCGAGCCGCTGCACGCCCAGAAGATCGACCCGCCGACGCTCGCGATGACGTTCAGCGTCAACGATTCGCCGATGGCCGGCCGCGAGGGGACGAAGGTCACCAGCCGGATGATCCGCGACCGGCTCGAGCGCGAGGCGGAGGGCAATGTCGCCATCCGCCTCACCGAGAGCGCCGACAAGGACAGCTTCGAGGTGGCGGGCCGCGGCGAATTGCAGTTGGGCGTCCTCATCGAGACGATGCGCCGCGAGGGCTTCGAGCTGTCGATCAGCCGCCCCCGAGTCCTCTTCCGCGACGGCGCCGGCGGCCGCGAGGAGCCCTACGAGACCGTCGTCATCGACGTCGACGACGAGCATGCCGGCACCGTCGTCGAGAAGATGGCGCTGAGAAAGGGCGAGATGATGGACATGCGCCCGTCGGGCGGCGGCAAGACCCGGATCACCTTCTCGGCGCCCTCGCGAGGGCTGATCGGCTATCATGGCGAGTTCCTCTCCGATACCCGCGGCACCGGCATCATGAACCGCCTGTTCGAGCGCTACGGCCCCTATAAGGGCGTGATCGAGGGCCGGCAGAACGGCGTCCTCATCTCCAACGGCAGCGGCAACGCCGTCGCCTATGCGCTGAACGCGCTGGAGGAGCGCGGCGCGCTGATGATCAACCCCGGCGAGGCGGTCTACGAGGGAATGATCATCGGCGAGAACGCCAAGCCGCAGGACCTCGAGGTCAACCCCCTGAAGGCCAAGCAGCTGACCAACTTCCGCGCCTCGGGGCCCAAGGAAGACAGCATCCGATTGACCCCGCCGCGCAAGCTCACCCTCGAGCAGGCGATCGCCTATATCGACGAGGACGAGCTGGTCGAGGTCACCCCGAAGAACATCCGCCTCAGGAAGCGCCACCTCGACCCGCATGAGCGCAAGCGCGCCTCGAGGAGGGCGGAGGCGGCCTGAGCGTCCGCAGCCTCTGCCTAGACGGTGGTGGAAGCGGCGCGGCGGAGCGTTTCTACAGCATCCGGAACATGACCAGCGCGTCGACGTAGCCCTTCGCGGGATGTTTGAACGCCTGCGGCAGCCGGCCGACGATTGCGAAGCCCAGCGACTCCCACAGCCGCACTGCGCGCTCGTTGGTGGCGACGACGAAGTTGAACTGCATCGCCCGGTAGCCCCGGCGTCTGGCGTGGTCGAGCGAGTGAAGGCCCATCCGGCGAGCCACGCCCCGACCGGCCGCGTGCGCGCTCGTCATATAGCCGCAATTGCAGACATGCCCGCCGCCGCCGGCCTGGTTGGGGCGCATGTAATATGTTCCGAGCACCGCTCCCTCCTCCACGGCCACGAAGGTCTCCTTGTCCGGCCCGAGCCAGTAGGCCAGCGCCTCGTTTTCGCTCAGGTCCCGGTCGAGCGCGTAGGTCTCGCCGCCGTGAATGACCGGCGCGATGATGGACCAGATTGCGGGGCGGTCGCCGGGAGCGGCGGGTCGGATCAGCATCCCGGCAAGGTAGGAATGCCGGCCGAAGGAGCAAGCCGCCCGACAGGCGCGGATGGGGATTCCGTCATTCCGGCGAAAGCCGGAATCCCTCTTCTGCTTTTGCTCCCGTCGCGGACCTATCGCTTCAGGCCCATTGCCGACCTGTGAACGGTGCGGCAGTTTCGGTTCATGAACCTGCCCGAACGGGAGGCCGACAGCGTCAGTTTCACCGCGCCGCTCAGCGTCTGGCGGACCGAGAAATATGGCGACATCGGCTATGTCATGATCGTCGGCGAGGCCGCCGAGGCGATCAGCGCGCACGAGCTCGTCCGAAGGCTCGAGCTCGGGCGCCGGCGCGGCTTCGGTTCGGTCAAGGTGGAAGCGAGGATCGGCGACAGCCTTTGGTCGACGTCCGTCTTCCCGCCCAAGGAAGGCGGCTGGTTCCTTCCGGTCAAGAAAGCGATCTGCCGCGCCGAAGGCCTCGAGGCCGGCGACGACATCGCTGTGCGGCTGGAGCTGCTGTAGAGACTTCTCGCCGCGCTGGGGAAAGGCGGGAAGGGGGAGGCGGCCGAGAGCCGAGGCGCTTTTGGACGAAGCTCGAACGGTGCTGGTGCCGCGGCATCGGCTTCGCCAAACTGCACGGCAGCGAGCAAGAGGGGTGGGCCGCCGGCGTGACGTCGGGCGGTACGTTCCCCGCCGCTTGGACATGGAGCGCGGTCGGCGCCTGGGATCTGCGCCGGTCAACTGGGCGCGCGTGATCGTTGCGGTCGGCGCCGCCATTCCGATCTTCCTTGGCCTGCGCGACTGGCTCGTGCCTTGCCCATGCGCCCAGGCCTCGCCGCTCGTGCGCGCCACCGCGCGCTCCGCCGTCGCTTGATTCCGGGGCGCCGCCTTTGCGGCCCCGTAACAATACGGTATAGGGGGTCTGAGCGACTCGCCTGGCACGAACCTCCGCGAGCCTCGGCGTCGGCCGGGTGTCCTTTCGAGGCCCGATCACCATGGGTGAAGGAGGGGTCCGCCATGAAGCTCAAGCGCAAGCTCAGCCGGCGTTCGTTCCTGGCGAGCGTGACCGGCGCCGCCGTCAGCGGCGGGGCGCTGGCCGCGTTCGGCGCTGAAGCGGGCGCGATGCAGCTGACGGACAGCGATCCGAGCGATCCCGTCGGCCGCGGCCGCGGCGGCGGCGGAGTCACCGACCGCGATCCGTCGGACCCGATCGGGCGAGGGCGCGGCGGCTCCAGCGGAAGCACTCACACCGGCGTCACCGACGGCGATCCGACCGACCCGATCGGGAGCGGAAGGGGCGGCGGGGCCGCGCGCAGCGGCATCACCGACAGCGATCCTTCCGACCCGAGCGGCAACGGCAGAGGCGGCTCCGCCAGCCGCAGCGGCTGTTCGGACAGCGATCCGAGCGATCGCGGCGGCGACGGCCGCAATTGCGGCACGCGCGGCGGCGGCGGGGGCGGGGGCGGCCAGGCCTACCAAACGGGCCGACGCGAGCGGCGCTATGAGGTCTGCTGGGTCGATCATCCGAGCCGTTCCAACGACGAGTGCAACATCCAGACCTATTCGGAATGGGCGATCACCTGGTCGGACGGGCGGATCGAATACGACACCTCCGAATCGCATATCCGCCGCGCCGAAATGACCGCGCGCGGCTATACGGCGCGCTGGCACCGGATGATCGTCAACGAGTGGTGAGGTTGCTCCAGAGCCGGGGCGGCGGGGGAACTGGCTGAGCCGAACGTCAGCGCCAGCGCTCTGCAGGCGCCCTGAAATAGTGGCGCCAGACATAGCCCCAAGGGATGATCAGCCCGAACACGAGCGGACCGAGCCCGATCATCCAGATATCTTCGCTAAGCTGCGCGTCGGCCCGGCCGGCTGCCCATTGCGGGAGCCCGAAAGCGAGGAGCCAGATCGTCTTCCAGATGAACTCGAACAGGAAGAACGGGAGCAGCTGCAGCGGATAGCGGACCCCGAAGAACGACAGCAGCCACATTCCTACGAGCATGCTGTCGAGCATTCCGCGCCTGGTGAGGTCGGGGTCGTCGAATAGCCAGGGCAGGTGGACGAAGAAGCCGCCGACGGCAAAGACGAGGTACATCGCCCGCATCACGTGAAGCCGAGCCAGCGAGACTTCGGTGTCGCGCCTGTCCGTCGTGCCAGCCGACGCGGAGCCAAGGGTCGAAGCCATGTCAATCCTCCTTTGGGAGCGCCACGCGGCGTCGGTCGCCACGGGCGTGAATGAGCGACAGCACCAGCCCGAGCGCCAGCAGGGAAAGGAGCCCATAGTTGACATACCAGGCGACAGCCGTGCTCTCGGTGCCAGGCACCCTGTAGCTCTGCGAGATGAAGCGCCGCGCCAGGTGCTCGCCGAGCAGCACCAGGTAGATGAAGGGGACCAGCGCCCGGTAGCGGATCAGGATGGTGACGGCGATCAGCTCGAGCACCAAATGGCCGAGGGCCATCAGCGCGAACAGCAGCAGCACCTCGCGCGCCGCGGCGGGGCCGAAGCTGTCGAGGGGGATGCCGTCGGCGCCGGCGGCGACCGACACGGTGTCGAATATCGATCTGACGCTCATCACCAGCTTCAGGGCGATCAGCAGCCCGAGCAGCCAAAGCGCGGCGCGGTGGCCGTCGAAGCTGTTGTCGACCTGCCGGGGGAGGATCCGATCGGCGAGGGATCGGCGCCCTGAAGCGGAGGGAAGGGTCGAAGCCATGTCAAATCTCCGTTTCGAGACGCGCCGCCGAGGGCGGATTCGCCAGGACCGGGGGCGTGAAGGGCGTCCGCAGAGTCAGCCTGCCGACGCTTTTCGCGAAGCGGATGCGCACCAGCCAGAAGGCCATCACGGCGAACGGCGCGAAGGCCAGGACGAACAGGATCGGCGATCCGCGCACCCCGGCGGGCATCACGTCCTGCTGACCGAGGAAGAAGGAGCCGGTGGCGATGAACAAGGCGACGCACATCCGCCAGACGTGGCGCGAGATTCTCTGTGCCGGGCTCAGCTTGCCGCGGCGGATGAAGTTGAGGTCCGCCAGGCCGGGGAGAAGGAAGAGCACGCCGAGGAGGAAGAGGGCCCCGGCGCCAGGCGCCTGCCCCTCCGGAGAAAGGGCCGCCTCGAACCCGCCGGCGATGGTCAGGCCCGCGCATCCCAGAACGAAGGCGCAGGCGATCTTCTCGAATCGGCCGGGGCGGCCGTCCCGCCGACGCGCCGTCATCCAAGCGGTGGCGACGAAATAGCACACCATGAGTCCGCCGATCGGCGAATCCGGAGGAGTCTTGAACGGACCGAGGATCGCGGCGGTGATGCCAAGAACGAGCATCGATGCGAAGAACCAGGTCCCCGCCAAAGCGTGCGCCCGGCCGCCCTTGCGCATGGCGACGGCCAGCGTGCCGGCGGCCAGCGCGATCACGCCGCCGGCGATATGGATCCACATGATCGCGTTCATCGACGGCCTCCCCCGCTTGCGACGGCCGGCATGTCGTCGTCGTCCTCCTCCTGATCTCCCCCACGCTCGAATTCGAGGAGGTCGCCCGGCTGGCAGCCGAGCACGTCGCAGATCGCCTCGAGCGTGGCGAAGCGGATGCCCTTCGCCTTGCCGGTTTTGAGGATGGAGAGGTTGGCAAGGGTGATTCCGACCCTCGCCGACAGCTCGGTGAGGGTCATCCGCCGCGCGTAGAGGACGTCGTCCAGCTTCACCAGGATGGCCATCTCAGATCATCGCTTCCAGATCGGCGCGGATCCGAGTGCCTTCCTCGAAGACCCGGGCGAGCACGAACAGCAGCACAACCGCCACCCAGCCGGTCGCCGAGAAGGACCAGTCCATGTTCGAGCCCGCCGCGTTCATCACAGCCACCATCACTCCGCAGGCGAGGTCGAACAGCTGGATCCCGAGCTGGCACCAGGCGATCGTCTTCATCCGCACCGCATTCTCTGCACGAAGGGGTCGCCACCGCGAACCGTCCCGACCATCTCGAGAAGGCGGGTAAGCAGGATGTGGACGGCGGCCAGCGCCGGCACGGTGAGCACCATCCAGAGGCGCAGCACTGGAATGAGCAGGCCTGGGTCGATGCGAGACGGCTGCTTGGTGAAGAACTCCCGGATCCCGGGCTCGAACAGGAAGGTGGCCACAAAGCTGCCGACGAGGAGCACGCCGGTAAGGAGGTTGAGAAGCCGCAATAGCTGCAGAAGCACCCGTGAGGCTCCCAAGGCCGTAGCGTAGCTGCGTGGCAAGGCAGTCCCCCCTTCTTATTGTCGGACGATAAGACACATATTGCCGGAGGTCAAACGCTTATCGCGGGACAGCAAGAAAGCAGGCTGTTGCCGGGCCGAGCAGCTTGGCCCGACCCGCTGCCGCCGGGTAGCGTGGCCCGAACGCCGCGCATTCAGCGAGGGTCCTTCCGTCCGGACCGCCCGAACTGTGGCTAATGCGCGGTAAAGGCGGCTTTTACGGCTTCGAAAGGCGCTCCTCCCTAAGGTCCGCGGGCAACCGGTGGGGGGAAAATATGCCGACTTATTATCGCTCGGGCGCGGAATTCGCGGTCAACAGCTTCACGGCCGCCAACCAGACGGCGCCCGCCGTCGCCGGTTTCTGGGATGGCGGGTTCGTCGCCGTCTGGGGCTCGCTCGACACCGCCCAGGACGGCAGCGACAGCGCGATCAAGGCGCAGCTCTTCGACTCCGCCGGCAACAAGACGGGCGCCGAATTCCTGGTCAACAGCGCGGCCCTCGGCAGCCAGTTCACCCCCTCGGTAGCGGCGATCGACGCCGGCCGCTTCATCGTCACCTGGGTGACGACCGACACGAGCCAGGACGGCAGCGGCAACTCGATCAAGGCCCAGCTCTTCGCTCGCGACGGCGCTCCGATCGGCGGCGAGTTCCTCGTCAACACGCTCAGCCCCGGCTGGCAGGCAACGCCCAACGTCGCGACGCTTTCGGGCGGCGGCTTCGTGATCAGCTGGGACGACGGCAGCTCCGACACCAGGGCGCAGATCTTCGACTGGAACGGCGGGCGGGTCGGTAGCGAGTTCCGGCTCAACACCAACACCAGCGCGGCGCAGGAATATGGCGACATTGCCGGCCTGTCCGGCGGCGGCTTCGTCGCCGCCTGGCGAACGACGGACAGCGCGGCCGACGGCAGCGGCGAAGCCGTCAAGGCGCAGCTGTTCAGCGAGCGCGGAGCGAAGGTCGGCACCGAGTTCCTGGTCAACACCCAGAAGACCGACTCGCAATATGATCCGAGCATCACCGCGCTCGTCGGCGGCGGCTTCGTCATCACCTGGGCGACCTGGAACGTCGCGCAGGACGGAAACAACGGCGCGATCAAGGGACAGGTCTTCGGCGCCTCGGGCGAAAAGGTCGGCGGCGAGTTCCTGGTCAACACCCAGGCCGTCGACATCCAGCGCGAGGCGGTGGTGACCTCGACCTCCGACGGCGGCTTCGTCGTCGCCTGGACCAACTACGATGCCGGCCAGGACGGCAGCGGCTTCGCGATCAAGGCCCAGGCGTTCACCGCCTCGGGAGCGAAGCTGGGCGGCGAGATGCTCGTCAACACGCTCGCCACCGGCTCCCAGTTCCTGCCCGACGTCGCCACCCTCGCCGACGGCCGGGTCCTCGTCACCTGGACCAGCGAAAGCGGCGACGGCAGCGGCTATGCGGTGCGGGCCCAGATCCTGGAGCCCAACGCCGCCCCGCACTTCGCCGGCGGCACTTCGGCCGGGTTCAGGGTGAATGAAGGCGAGACGGCGGTGACCACGATGGTCGCCACCGACGATTCCCGCCCGAATCCGGTGCGCTACTCGATCACCGGCGGCCCCGATTCCGCCCTGTTCGCCATCGACCCGGTCACGGGCGTGCTCAGCCTCGTCGACGCGGCCGATTACGAGGCTCCGATCGATGGCGGCGAGGATAATTTCTACAACGTCATCGTCACCGCGAGCGACGGGGAGCTCAGCACCTTTCAGCTGGTGCAGGTCATGGTCGACAACGTCAATGAAGGCGTGACCATCACCTCTTTCGACGGCGCCGAGGCCGCCGCGGTCTCGATCGACGAGAACGTCGCCGCGGTCGCGAGCGTCAGCGCCGACGACATCGACGGCGACTCGATCGCCTACGCCATTGCCGGGGGCGCGGACGCCGCCTTGTTCGTCATCGACTCCGAAACGGGAGCCCTGAGCTTCGCCGAGGCCGCCAGCTTCGAAGCGCCCGCCGACGCCGACGGCGACAATGTCTACCAGCTGGTCGTCTCGGCCAGCGACGGCAGCTTCGCCGATACGCAGTCGATCGCCGTCAGCGTCGGCGACGTCGACGAAGCCGTGACGATCACCTCGAACGGCGGCGGCGACGGCGCGACGGTCGCCGTGGCCGAGCAGGCGACCGCGGTCGCCGCCCTGGTCGCCGTCGATCCCGACGGCGAGCCGGTGACTTATGCCATTGCCGGCGGCGCCGATGCCGATCGCTTCACGATCGACGCCGCCACCGGCGCGCTCGCCTTCGTCGCCGTGCCCGACTTCGAGGCGCCGGCCGATGCCGGCTCGGACAACGTCTACGACATCGTCGTGTCGGCGAGCGACGGCACCTCCATCGATACCCAGGCCCTGGCCGTCAGCGTCGGCAACGTCAACGAGCCCCTCGACATCACCTCCGGCGGCGGCGGCGACGAGGCGGCGGTCGTGCTCGGTGAAAACGGCACGGCGGTCGCCCTGGTCGCGGCCAGCGATGTCGACGGCGACGCCGTGACCTACGCCATCGCCGGCGGCGCCGATGCCGCGAGGTTCATGATCGACGCCGCGACCGGGGCGCTCGCCTTCGTCGCCGCGCCCGATTTCGAGGCGGCCGCGGATTCGGGCGCGGACAATGTCTACGATGTCGTCGTGTCGGCCAGCGACGGCACTTTCACCGACAGCCAGGCCATCTCGGTCACGATCGGCGACGTCGACGAAGCCCCCGCCATCACCTCCAATCGCGGCGGCGCCACCGCCGTCGCCGTCGTCATGGAGAACCGCAGGGCGGTGACGACGGTGGCGGCCAGCGACCCGGAGGGCGGCGCGATCGTCTACGCCATTGCCGGCGGCGTCGACGCCGCCCGCTTCACCATCAATGCCGATACCGGCGCCCTCCTCTTCGTCACGGCGCCGAACTACGAAGCGCCCGCCGATGCCGGCGGCAACAACGTCTACGACGTCGTCGTCTCGGCGAGCGACGGCAGCTTCACCGACATCCAGGCGCTCGCCGTCCAGGTCCGCAACTGCAACGAAGCCGTCACCATCACCTCCAACGGCGGCGCCGGCAGCGCCTCACTCTCGGTGGCCGAAAACAAGAATGCGGTCGCGGTCGTGGCCGCGGTCGACGCCGACGGCGGGGCCGTGACCTACGCGATCTCCGGAGGCGCCGACGCCGCCCGCTTCACGATCGATGCCGCGACCGGAACCCTCGCCTTCGCCGTCGCTCCCGACTTCGAGGCCCCGGCCGACGCCGGCGCCAACAACGTCTACGACGTCGTCGTCTCGGCGAGCGACGGCGCGTTCAGCGACAGCCAGGCGCTGGCGGTGAAGGTCACCAACGTTCGCGAAGGCAACACGATCACCGGGACGAACACGCACGACACGATCTCCACGACCAGGAGCGTGACGGGGCAGCCGCTGGCGACGGAGCAGGAGGACACGATTTACGGCCTCGCCGGGAAGGACAATATCTCGGGCGGCGGCGGCGCCGACATCATCGACGGCGGCACCGGCGACGACATCATCGCCGGCGGCCTCGGCGCCGACCTGCTCACCGGCGGGTTCGGCGGGGATCGCTTCGTGTTCAGCCTGATCGGAGAAAGCCAGGCCGGAGCAGCGGACATCATCAAGGATTTCCAGCGCGGGCAGAGCGACAAGATCAACCTGAACGCGATCGACGCCAACGCGAACCTCGCCGGCAATCAGAATTTCGCGTTCATCGGCGCGGCCGGATTCTCGAAGGTCGCGGGGCAGGCGCGTTTCGAGCAGGTCGGCGGCAACACCTTCGTTACCGGCGACGTCAATGGCGACGGCATTGCCGACTTCCAGATCCAGCTCCAGGGGACGATCACTCTGACCTCGTCGGACTTCATCCTCTGACGCAGCCGGGGGGGCGGACCTGTCCTAGGACCGCCCGGCCAGTTCCGCGACCAATGCCCACTCCTCCTCACGCACCGGGGAGACCGAGAGTCGGGACTGGCGGATCAGCTCCATCTTCGCGAGCCGCGGCTCCGCCTTGATCGCCTGCAGAGTCACCGGGCCGATCCGACGAACCGGCTCGACCCGGACCGAAACCCAGGCCCCGTCCTCTTCGTCGGGCCGCCCCTCGCGGACGATGCGCATGATTCCCACCACCGCCCGTTCCTCCCCGCTATGGTAGAAAAAGGCTTCGTCGCCGGCCTTCATCGCCCGCAGATGCAGCCGCGCGGCATTGTTGCGCACGCCGTCCCATTCGGTGCCGCCGTCGCGGACGAGGTCGTCCCAGCTGTAGGTGCCCGGTTCCGATTTCATCAGCCAGCGGGCCATGCAGGACCTCCTATCGCCTTTGTCCGCGCTGATCGGTAAATCACCGCTCATGAAGGCTCAACCTGCGGCGATTCTCGTGCTTCTGCTGCTCGGCGCTTGCGGGGAGAGGGCGCCGGAGCAGAACGGCCTCGGCTCGACGACCCCTCCTTATGTGCGTCCCGAAGCGGACCAGACCCTGCTCGGAGAGACGGTGAGCCCGGTCCGGATCGGCGAATTCGGACCAAGCTTCGCGGCCTGCACGGCGCGCGGCACCACCCGCAACCGCGTCGGCAGCGAACCGGTGCCGGTCCGCGCCGCGCCGTTCGAGCAGGCCCAGCAGATCGACTCGCTCGAGCAGGACGCGCAATTCTTCATCTGCTCGCGCAGCCACGATCAGAGGTGGTTCGGGATCGTCTACGATGAAGGGGGCCGGGCCGGCGAACGATGCGGAGTCTCCTCGCCGGTGCCGTCGCGGCGAAGCTATCGGGGGCCGTGCGCCGCCGGCTGGGTTCCGAGCGGGCGAATCCGGCAAATCTCGGGCGTCGTCGAACACCGGCCGCCGGCCCCGCCGCCAAACGATTGATTTCAGAGACGAACGGAAAAGGTTCCGCAGCTCATCGCAACCTTTGCTCCGCCCGCCGCCGGATACCTCTGTCGACCTTGCCTTGGCGGCCTTCTTCCACCATCTGCCCAATCACTGGATAGCGAGCGGGAGCCGCCGGGAACCCAACGGGCCGGCGGCTAAGCAAGACGGGGGGGCGCGGAGCCGGCATGCAGTCCTGCATGCGCGGGCCAGCCCACCGCACATGAAAATGGGAACAGATGATTCGATCGGTTCGCGCCGCGGGCTTTGCCGTGGCTGCCTTCGTCCTCGCCGCCTCGGCGGCCTGGAGCGGTCCTTTGCAGGCAGGGCAGGGCGACAGCGCCCCGGTCGCGAGCCACTTTCTCGATCACGCCGGGGCGGCCATCGAGAATAGCGATATCGGCCTCAACGACATCGAAGCCGGGAATAGCGCAGCGACGGCGAGCATCGACGCCCTGGCCAACCATCTCGTCGCCCTCGCCGACGTGGCGCTTCCCCGTCCCCGCAGCCTCGGCGAGCTGGTCGACGCCTATGCCGGCGTCGCCACCGACAATTCGCAGCAGGATTGCCTGGCCAACGCCGTCTATTTCGAGGCGCGCGGGGAACCGATCGAAGGGCAGCTCGCGGTCGCGGAAGTGGTTCTGAACCGCACCCAGTCGGGCCGCTACCCCGGAACGATCTGCGAGGTGGTGGAGCAGCCCTGGCAATTCTCCTTCGTCAATGCGACCGGCCGAATTCCGAGCGCCGACCGCTCCTCCCAATCCTGGCGCCGCGCCGTCGCCGTGGCGCGCATAGCCGAAGCGGGCGCCAGCCGCCTGCTCCCGCGCGACGTGCTCTGGTACCACGCCGATTATGTCAGCCCCAGCTGGGGTCGCCGGCTCGCCCGCAACACCAAGATCGGCCTGCACATCTTCTACAGCTAGCGCCGGCCTCCTCGCCGACGGGCCTCCTTCGGATGGGACGGCGTCAAAGTCGGTGCAGCCTCACCCGCCCGACGACCGACGAGACCGAGATCCGGCCCCCGCCGGCGCCGGCGCGGGCGCGATAGGCGCCGTCCTCCTCGACCACGTCGACCGCCGGAGAGAGGCTGCTGACGCTTCCCATGACGCTGTCGAGTCTGATGTCGGCGTCGACGTCCCGCTCGAGCCGCAGATCGACCGATCCGACGACGCTCGAGATGCGCACGCCCTGTGGAGCGAGCGCGGCCACGCCGAGCGACAGTCCCCCGGCGAGCGAGTCGATCTCGACCGCGCGCGCCCGAGCGACCGTGACCCGCCCGGCAATGCTCTCGAGACGAAGCATTCCGTCGACCGGACCGATCTCGACCCGACCCGCGATCGTCGAAAGGTCGATGTTGACCGAAGGCGGCAGCCGCAGCCGGACCTCCTGCCGCGAGCGGATGCTGTTGCAGCTCCGCTCGCGGGATTGGACGTGGCGGATGGTCAGGCTGTCCGCCGAGGCGCTGACCTCGGTCCGGTAGCATTGCAGCTCGCGCTCGGTCGCGGCCATCCGAAGGATGTCGACCTCGGCATAGTCGCCGCTTCCCGTCTCGATCAGGACGGGCCCGGCAATGCCGGTCACCCGCACCGTCGAACCTGGCTCGAGATCGTAGATCTGGTGCGATTCCTCGCGCGCCGGCATCGCTTCGGAATCGCTCGAGGTCTGGCCGCTGTCGCCCTCCTGACCGACGGCCGTGGCGGCGGCGCTGCCGGCGAGCAACAGAAATGCCAGGGCGGGGCTCAGCATGGCGGCCGACCTTCTGGAAACGAGCATCACTTTCTCCCTCGATGGCTTCTGATTATGCCGTTGCGAAGCAAAAGCCGCGCCAGCCTCGCGAAAACGGCGGTCGGCCGCGACGGCGCCCGCGGGGAGGGCCCTCGACCGAGGTCGGAAAGGTGTTCGGCCCCGGACGAGGCTGTCCGCCAGCGGACGCCGGAGGCTCAGCGCATCGTGCGCAGGGTGATCGAATAACGCGCCGTCTCGACCGGCGGGATGCTGTGCTCCCATTCGCTGCGCGCCGGGCCGCGAAGCAGGTAGGCCGAGCGCGGTTCGGCGGGCAGGGTGAAGCGCTCCCACTTGTCGTCCCGTCTGCGCCGAAGGCGGAGCGGCGCCGGGGCGAGCAGCGAGATGCCGACGACGTCGCCGAACACCGGCCGGTCGCGGTGCCAGCCGAGGCCCGCCCCTTCGCCATATTCGATCAGCAGCGCGTGCTCGAGCGCTCCCGGCGCGACCCCGGCGAAGGCGGCGGCGCGCTCGCGGACCGGCAGCAGCCATTCGGGCATCGGCTCGGCGGCGGCGAGGCCGCTGCCGTCGAAGCGGTAGGACCAGCCGAACGACACCGTCTTGCGCTTGCCGAGGAAGCCCTGGAACTCGAAGGGCGTGAACGGCAGCTCGGCCATGCGCTCGACGAGCGCGCGTTCCTCTCCGGGTGCGAGGAAGTCGCGCTGGTAGGCCAGTCCTTCCGGCATGGCCGGGGTCCCGAACAAATCACGCTGTTCCATCACCATGGCAGGATAACGCACGAAGCCGCGATCGAGCGGCTCGGCCGCCGGCACCGAGCGGCGCCGCGCTTTGCCAGCACCGCCCGGATCGACTAAGCAGAGCGGCGATGTCCACCTACACGATCGACACCGCGACCAGCCGGGCGACGCCGACGCCGGCGCCGATGAAGCGACTGACCGCCCCCGCCATCCTCGCCCGCAAGGGCGGCGAGCCGATCGTCGCTCTGACCGCCTACACGATGCGCATGGCGCAGCTGCTCGACCCGCATTGCGACCTGCTCCTCGTCGGCGACAGCCTCGGCCAGGTCATTTACGGCCTGCCGTCGACGATCCCGGTCAGCCTGGAGATGATGTGCGCCCACGGCGCGGCGGTGGTGCGCGGCTCCTGGCACGCCCTGGTCGCAGTCGACATGCCGTTCGGATCCTATGAGGAGAGCCCCCAGCAGGCATTCCGCAACGCCGCCCGGGTGCTCAAGGAAACCGGCGCGGCCGCGGTCAAGCTCGAGGGCGGCGAGGCGATGGCCGAGACGCTCGCGTTCCTGGTCGGGCGCGGAATCCCGGTCATCGGCCATGTCGGCCTCACGCCGCAGGCGGTGAACGCTCTCGGCGGCTATCGCGCCCGCGGCCGCGACGACGCGGAGGCGGCCAAGATCCTCGCCGACGCCCGGGCCGTGGCGGAGGCCGGCTGCTTCGCCGTCGTGCTCGAGGGCGTCATGGAGGAGATCGCGGTCGAGGCGACGCGGACCGTCCCCTGCCCGACCATCGGCATCGGCGCGTCGGCCCAATGCGACGGCCAGATCCTGGTCACCGAGGACATGATGGGCCTGTTCGAGCGCACGCCGCGGTTCGTGAAGAGGTTCGGCGATCTCGCGACGGAGATCGGCGCGGCCGCCTCCGCTTATGCCGCCGACGTCAAGGCGCGCGCCTTTCCGACGGCGGAGCAGACGTACCAGCCGAAAAAGTGAGGTCTTTCCCTCGGACCGGGGGGCCGGTAAGGAGCGCCCCGGGGGCGTGCCGCCGGCGCGCCGGGTGGGCGCCCGACAATGGGTCCTGAGAGGGGCTGCGCCGGCAGCGCCTCCGCACGCGGAGAAATGAGTGGCGATCAGGCCGAACGACGGTGAGACCTTCCTTCGGGAAGTGGACGAGGAACTCCGCAAGGAGCGCCTCAACACGATCGTCGCGCGCTGGGGCTGGGCGATCGTCGCCGCGGTCGTTCTCGTCCTCGCCGCGATCGGCGGCTACATATGGTGGCAGGGGCGCCAGCAGGCGCAGGCGGCGGCACAGGGCGAATCCCTGCTCGAGGCGCTCGACACTATCGAGAGCGGCAATCGCAATGCCGCGGCGCCGAAGATCGAGGCCCTGGCAGGCAGCGACGTCGAGGGCTACCGGGCCGCCGGCCTGTTCGCCCGCGCCACCGCCCAGTCCGAGGCGGGCAACAACGCCGCCGCGGTCGCGACCTTGCGCTCGATCGCGGACGACTCGGGATTGGCCGAGCCGTACCGGCAGGCCGCCCTGATCCGGCAGACGACGCTCGAATTCGACCGGCTGCAGCCGCAGGCGGTGATCAGCCGCCTCGGGCCGCTCGCGCGGCCCGGCCAGGCCTGGTTCGGCAGCGCCGGCGAGCTGGTCGCGATCGCCCACCTCAGGATGCGACGGCCCGATCTCGCCGGCCCTCTGTTCGCCCGCATCGGCCGGGACGAAACGGTGCCGCCGTCCATCCGTACAAGGGCCATTCAGATGGCCGGCTCCTTAGGTATCAACGCCATGCCCGACGCGCCCGCCCCCGACGGGGCGCCCGCCGAGGGCCAGCCCGATCCGGGCGCAGCGAGGGAAAAATCGGAATGAAGCGTTTCGTCGTCGCGTTGGGCGCCATCGGCCTGCTGGCCGGCTGCGGCATCTTTGGCGGATCGGAGGGCCCGACCACGCCGACCGTGGGCACGCGGATCCCGGTGCTGAGCGCCGACGCCCAGATCGAGATCGATCCCGCGCTCGCCGGCATCCCAGTCGCCGTGCCCGCCCCGGCCGTCAACAGCGAATGGGCGCAATCGGGAGGCAATGCCGCCAAGTCGATGGGCCATGTCGCCCTCGGCGACACCCTCGCCCAGGCATGGAGCGTCAGCATCGGCCAGGGCAGCAGCGCCCAGGCCCGGCTCGCCGCCGAGCCTGTCGTCGCCGAGGGCCGAGTCTATACGATCGACACCCGGGCAACGGTGCGCGCGTTCAGCGCCGACACCGGCGCCGAGATCTGGGCAACGCAGGTCCGCGGCGAAAATTCGCCGGCCGAGACGCTGTTCGGCGGCGGCGTCAGCTACGACACCGGCCGCATCTACGCCACCAACGGGGCCGGCGACGCGGCCGCTCTCGACGCCGCCACCGGCGCGATCGTGTGGAACGTCAAGCCGGGCGGGCCGCTTCGCGGCGCTCCGACGATCGGCGCCGACAACGTCTATGTGGTCAGCCAGGACAACCAACTCTACGCCCTCAACAGCGCCAACGGGGAAACCCGCTGGACCGGCTCGGGCGCTTTCGAGCAGGCCGGAGTGTTCGGCACGGCCGCCCCGGCTTTCGCTCAGAGCACGGTGGTGGCCGGCTTCTCCTCGGGCGAGCTCACCGCCTATCGTTACGAGAACGGCCAGGTGGTGTGGCAGGACGCTTTGGCCCGGACCGGGGTCAGCACCGTCGTCGGCACCATCTCCGACATCGATGCGGATCCGGTGATCGATCAGGGCCGAGTCTTCGCCGTCGGCCAGGGCGGGCGGATGGTGGCGGTCGAGCTCATCACCGGCCAGCGCGCCTGGGAGATCAACATCGCCGGCATCGCGACTCCGTGGGTCGCCGGCGACTGGGTGTTCGTGGTCACCGACCGCGGCCGATTGCTCGCCATCGCTCGGGCCTCGGGGCGGATTCGCTGGATCGCCCAGCTGCCGGCCTTCCGCCGTCCGCCCGAGCAGCGCAGTCCGAGCCGCAGCGACATCGCCCAGGGGCGCACAGGCAGGGTCCGGCAAGGCGAAGGCCCGATCTTCTGGCGCGGTCCGGTGCTCGCCGGAAACCGGCTGATCCTGACCAGCTCGCGCGGCCAGATCGCCTATGTCTCGCCGGTCGACGGGACCATCCTGTCGACGACCGAAACCCGCGCGCCGATGTCGCTGGCGCCGGTCGTCGCCAACAGCACGCTCTACATCCTCAACGACGCCGGCCGGCTGACCGCCTGGCGCTAGGCCGTCGACGCCGCCGTCGGGGGTGGATTGCTTGACCGGCTGGCGGCAAGCGGCCACTGCGCTGCGCCATGGCCAAGCTGCCCACCGTCGCGATCGTCGGCCGGCCCAATGTCGGCAAGTCGACCCTGTTCAACCGGCTGGTCGGCCGCAAGCTCGCCTTGGTCGACGACCGGCCGGGCGTGACCCGCGACCGCCGCGAGGGCGAGGCGTCCCTGCTCGGCCTCGATTTCAAGGTGATCGACACGGCCGGCTATGAGGACGAGGATCCGGCCACCCTGCCCGGCCGGATGCGCGCCCAGACCACCGCCGCCGTGCGCGAGGCCGACGCCGCCTTGTTCCTGATCGACGCCCGCGCCGGGATGACCCCGCTCGACGAGGAGATTGCGCGCTGGCTGCGGTCCGAGACGACGCCGGTCATCCTCGCCGCGAACAAGGCCGAGGGGCGCGCCGGCGAGGCGGGCATCCTCGAAGCCTGGTCGCTGGGCCTTGGCGAGCCGATCGCTCTGAGCGCCGAGCATGGCGAGGGCGTCGTCGACCTGTTCGAGCATCTTCGGCCTTTCGTCGAGGGCGCCGCCGCCGACGGGGACGAGGCGGGGGAGGGCGAGGGGCCGCTCAAGCTCGCCATCGTCGGGCGGCCCAATGCCGGCAAGTCGACCCTGATCAACACGATCCTGGCGGAGGAGCGGCTGATCACCGGGCCCGAAGCGGGGATCACCCGTGACTCCATCGCCATCGACTGGCAGTGGCGGGCGCCCGACGGGCAGAGCCGCGCGGTCCGGCTGATCGATACCGCGGGCATGCGCAAGCGGGCGAAGGTCGAGGACAAGCTCGAGAAGCTGTCGGTCGCCGACGCTCGCCGGGCGGTCGACTTCGCCGAGGTCGTCGTGCTCCTGCTCGACGGCACCCGCGGCCTCGAAGCGCAGGACCTCAGGATCGCCGACCATGTGCTCGACGAAGGCCGGGCGCTGATCGTCGCGATCAACAAGTGGGACGCCGCCGAAGCGCCGAGCCAGCTCTTCAACGGCATCAAGGCGGCCCTCGACGAAGGACTCGCCCAGGCGCGGGGCCTGCCGCTGCTCACCGTCTCCGGCCTCACCGGAAAGGGGATCGACCCGCTGCTCCGGGCGGCGTTCGAGATTCGCGAGGCCTGGTCGAGGCGGGTCTCGACGGGCGCTCTCAACCGGTGGTTCGAGGAGGCGGTCGAGCGCAATCCGCCTCCGGCCCCGGGCGGAAAAAGGATCAAGCTCAGATACATAACCCAGGTCGGGACGCGCCCGCCGAGCTTCGTCGTCTTCGGCAACCGCACCGACCAGCTGCCGGAAAGCTATCGACGCTACCTGGTCAACGGGATCAGGAAGGAGCTCGATTTCGGCACGGTGCCGGTGCGGCTAACGATGCGCGGCTCGCGCAATCCCTTCGACGGCGCGGTGCGGCCGTAAAGCGGCTGTTTACCAGCCGCGGCTAGGGTCCGAAGCTGCGCAAAGAGGACGACCGATGGACGAACCCGGGGAGACGGCGGTGGTGGACTGGGCGGCCTTCGCCCGGATGCGCGCCGAGCTCGGCCCCGATTTCATCCGAATCCTCGGCTATTTCCGCGAGGACGGCGAGAAATCGGTCGCGCGCATCGAAGCGGCGATGCATAGCCGCGACTGCGCCGCCCTGGTCATTCCGGCCCATACGATGAAGAGCGAGTCGCGTCAGTTCGGCGCCGAGCCGCTCGGCGACCTCGCCGAGGAGATCGAGCTGGCCGGGCGCCGCGGCGTCGAATCGCATCTCTTCCCCGACCAGATCCTGCCCCAGGTCGCTCGCCTGCGGCCGCTCTACGAGGAGACGATGGCCCTGTTCGAACAGGAGACCAACCCGCTCGTCGCCCGCCGGCCGAGTCCCGACCGGGCCGCGAGCAACCAGGATTTCGGCCGCCTCTAGGCGCGCCTCGAGGCGCTACGCCGCCGGTCGCCGCATCGGCTGCAGCTGCCAGCGCGCCAGGGAGCGCCACAGCCATTCGAACGGGCCGTAGCGGTAGCGGTCGAGCCAGGGCTTCGACCAAATCAGCATCAACGCCCACATCGCCCACACGACCAGCCACGTTTCGATCCGGCTCATCGAGCCGTAGAGGCCCAGTCCGTAGCCGTAGAAGAGGCTCGTCATCAGGATGCTGGTGCCCAGATAGTTGGTGAAGGCGGCCCGACCCGCCGCCGCCACCCGAGCGACGAGGGCGCCGCGCCCGCGGGTCAGCAGGATGATCGCCGCGGCATAGGCCATCACCATCAGCGGCCGGAACGGAACCGTCGCGGCGAGCACGAAAGCGAGGATGGCCGGCACCGAAAAGCCGTCGCTGGCGACGATCCAGGCGAGCAGCACGTAGGCCGGGACGGTGACGGCGAGGCCCGCCACGGCGACCTTGAAATAGTCGGCGGGGCGCCATTGCACCTTGAGAAAGCCGGTCTTCAGCGCCGCCATGCCGAACAGCATGTAGGCGAGCGTCTCCCACCCGTAGATGAAGATGCCGGTGAACGGCTCGGCTCCGTTGACGAGCAGCCGGTGGCGGACCAGGCCGCCATAGGGGCCGAGGAACAGCGCCAGCTTGTCGATCAGCTTCTCCCCCGACAGGACGCCGAGCTGATCGTTGAGCTCGAGCCATTGCCGGACGGTCGCCGGGTCGGGCGCGGCCTGAGTGGCGCCTTGCCGGAGATAAGCCGCCTGGACGGCGAAGCCGGCGAACACCAGCAGCTGGACCGCCACCAGCGCGCCGCCCCAGATCACCAGCGCCCGCGGAGCCATGTTGCGGAACAGGAAGGCGATCATCGCGATCAGCGCGTAGCCGACGAGGATGTCGCCGAACCAGATGAGGTAGAAATGGAGGAGGCCGAAGACGAGCAGCCAGCCGGCGCGGCTGAAATGCGCCCGCGCCGCCGACTGCCCGGCCGCTTGCGCGCGCTCGATCACGAGCAGCATGCTGGCGCCGAAGAGGAGCGAGAACAGGCCGCGCATCTTGCCGTCGACGAAGATGAAGCTGAACACCCAGGCGGCGAGGTCGGCTGAGCTCTCCATGCCGTAGGCGATCGGGTTCATATAGGCCTGCGAAGGCATGGCGAAGGCGACGATGTTCATCGCCAATATGCCCATCACCGCGACTCCGCGGACGATGTCGAGCGCGGCGATGCGCTGCCCGGCATCGGTGCTGGCCGTCATTGCGGTTCCCCTCGCGAAAGCTCGCGCCGACGATATCCGATGCGGCGAGGGGTTCAATGGCCTGGTCCGTGCGGCCGGCCTCCAAGGGGAAAGAGACGAAACGCTTGCCGGCAGGCGATCCCCGGCCACCGCCCGGTATCCTTCTCGCGCGTCGGGCGTTGGCGGACATGGAGGTGGCGATGGCCGACGAAGACCGCGGCGAGCGCGGCGAATCGCGAACCGATCTAGCCGAGGACAGGACCCTCCTCGCCAACGAGCGTACCTTCGCCGGCTGGCTGCGGACCGGCCTCGCCGCCGTCGGCATCGGAGTCGGCTTCCATGCCTTGTTTCAGCAGATGGAGCCCGACTGGGTGCCCCGAGCCATCGCCACCCTGTTCCTGCTGATCGGGGTTGCGGTGGTGGTCGCGGCGGAGCGCAGGGCGTGCGCCGTCAAGGACCGGCTCAGCGCCCACGTCGTGGTCAGCGCCCAGGCGATGAACCTCAAGTTGATCACCGCGGCCATGGCAGCCGGCACGCTGGCGCTGATCGCCGCCATCTGGCTGGTCCGGATCGGCTGACCGGCGGCGGCGTTGCCGGGCGAAAAGGAGCGACCGCGATGAACGACGGACAGATGCTCGAGATCATCCACATCGTCACGCGCGCGGTGGAGTTGGTCGGGATCGGAGTCATCCTCGTCGGAGCGACCGCCTCCGCCGTCCTCTATGCGCGGACCGCCCTGAGGGAAGGGGCCGGCCCGGCCTACAAGGCGCTGCGCTCGAACCTTGGGCGGTCGATCCTGCTCGGCCTCGAGCTGCTCGTCGCCGCCGACATCATCGACACGGTCGCGATCGAGCCGACCCTGCACAGCCTGGCGGTGCTGGCCGGCATCGTGCTGATCCGCACCTTCCTCAGCTTCGCGCTCGAGGTCGAGATCGAAGGCCGCTGGCCCTGGCAACCGAAGCCGGCGCCCGAGAAGGCATAAGCCGCGGGGGCGCTGGGAGGGGAGGGCCTTCCTATTCCTCGGCGGGATGGCTCTGGAGCTGGATGTAGTTGGGCAGGCCCATTTGCTCGATCATGTCGAATTGCTGCTCGAGCATGTCGATATGCCGCTCCTCGTTCTCGAGGATGTCGCTGAACAGGTCGCGGCTGACATAGTCGCGCACGCTCTCGGCATGGGCGATCGCGCCCCTGAGCTGCTCGATCGCCTCGCGCTCCAGCTCGAGGTCGGCGCGCAATATCTCCTCGACATTCTCGCCGACGCGCAGCCGCCCGAGCATCTGGAAATTGGGCAAGCCCTCGAGGAACAGGATCCGCTCGGACAGGCGGTCGGCGTGCTTCATCTCGTCGATCGACTCGTGCCGCTCGAAATGCGCGAGCCGGTGCACGCCCCAATTCTCGAGCATGCGATAGTGCAGCCAATATTGGTTGACCGCGGTCAGCTCGTTGCGGAGCGTGTCGTTGAGGTTCTGGATGACCTGCTCGTCGCCCTTCATTTCGGCCTCCTGTGCTACGTTTCCATAACGCGGCGAGCCAGTAAAAGCACCGAAAAAATGGCGGAAAACTGCGAAAAATTAGCCGCTAATGCTAGGCGGTCGCACGTTCCGCGGCAATGATCTGGCGTGCGAATGAGACGCATTGGCCGCAACGGGGCTTACGTCCGTAAAGGCGGTAGGCGCTGGTCGGACAGGCGGCGCCGTCGCGTGCGGCCTGCCGCAAATCGGCTTCGCGAATCGCATTGCAGACGCAGACGATCATGGCGATCGAATATATCGATAATGCGAGGCGTTCGCAACAGCCGTCGAGGCTCTCAATTAAATTGTTCGTTTTGACGAACGACCCATGCTCCCTCAGATTGGGCCGATGGATCATGACCCCGACGTGCTGGATGTGCTTCGCAGCTACCCGCAAATCTATCTCGCCTGCCACGTGGAGCATCGCACCCGCGCCTCCTCGCCGACCGGCTTGACCGCGCGCGACGGTACCCTGCTCGCCCATGTCGAGGATCCGCCGGGAAGCAGCCCGGCGATGCTGGCCCGCCACCTCGGAGTCGCTCGCTCGACCTTGTCGGCCGCGCTCGCCCGGCTCGAATCCCAGGGCATGCTCCGGCTGGAAGGCGACCCCGCCGATGCTCGGCGTCGGCTGGTCCGACTCACGGCGGAGGGACGCGCCGCGGTCGCGCGCGACTCGGTGCTCGATCCGGCGCGGGTCGCCGCTCTGCTGGCGCTGATGCCGGCGGCGGAGCGGCGCAGCGCCGTCGCCGGGCTCAAGCTGCTCGCCGCGGCCGCGCGGCGTCACCAGGAGGGAGAAGAGCCGTGTGGAAATGGGTGATCGCCGTCGCTTCGCTGCCGCTCGGCGCCGGCGCTCTGGTCTACGGGATCGGTGCGATGCTGCCGCGCACGCACGTGGCGAGGGCCGAAGCCCTGCTGCCCGCTCCGGCGGCTCAGGTGGCGGCGATGGTGCGGGAGGTCGAGGCGCAGCCGCAATGGCGCGGCGCCGTCACCGCCGTCGAGATTGTCGAGCGCCGGGAGCGCGGCCTGCGCTACATCGAGCATTCGGGCGGCGACGCGATCGCCTTCGATTTCGTCGAGGAAGTGCCGGGCGCGCGCTTTCGAAGCACGATCGCCGATCCGCAGCTTCCGTTCGGCGGCTTCTGGACGATCGCGCTGGCGAGCGAGGGGGAGGGGACGCGAGTCGCGATCGAGGAGCATGGCGAGGTACGCAGCCCCGTCTATCGATTCTTCGCGGCCCTCGTGTTCGGGCACGAGGCGACGATGAAAGCCTATCTTGCGGACCTGGAACGGGCGGTTCGCCGCTGAGGGCTAGCGACGGTCGCGGCGGATCATCAGCTTGAGCCCGGACCATGTCGAGTCGATCGCGCAAACCTTGACGTCGACGAGATCGGTGTCGGGGAGGATGACCTCGCGGATGCCGTCCTCGGTGATGTCGGTCGCCACCTTCGACGCCTTCTTCGGCCAGCTCACCCAGATGAATCCCGACGGCGCCAGAAGCGGGCGGAGCGCCGAAAGCTTGGCCTCCATTTCGGCGCGCAACGTCACGAAGACGTGGGCGGCGTCGATCGGCGCCTCCGGCTGGGCCAGCCGATCGAGGCTGATCGCCTCGCGCCGGATTTCATCGGCGATCGCATCGGGCATGCCGTCCCACCAGACGCGCATGCCGTCCTTCAGCGACAGCTTGCGGGCCAGCGGCGTGCCGGAATAGCCGGCGCTCATAAATCCTCTCCGTTTCCGCGGATCATCGATAGCGCGCGGCGGCGAGTCACGCGAGCGGCGGCTCGCCGGCCATCAGCTTGGGGAAGAAGCCTTCATGGGCCGAGCGGAGGTCGGCGAGGGCGACGCAATGATCGCCGTCCGGAAGCTCGAAGATCAGACGGCTCCCGGCGGTTCGGCCGATCGCCTCGACCTCGACTCCGGCGGCATGGGCTCGGGCGAGGAAGGTGAGCAGGCAATTGTCCGCGACCGTCGCGACATAGACGCCCTGGTCCTCGGCGAAGAAGCCGGCATTGCCGCCGGGGGTCGCCCTGTTGATCAGGGCCCCGATGCCGCCCGCGAGCGCCATTTCGGCGAGCGCGACCGCGAGGCCGCCGCCGGCGACGTCGTGACAGGCGGTGATCGCGCCGCCTGCGATGGCCGAGCGAACGAACTCGCCCGTCCGCCGCTCGGCGGCGAGGTCGACCGGCGGCGGCGGGCCGTCCTCGCGGCCGTGCAGCTCGCGCAGCCAGAGCGACTGGCCGAGATGGCCGATTCGCTCGCCGATGGCGACGATGACGTCGCCGCGTCCCTTGAAGGCGATGGTCGCCGCTTTCCGCCAGTCGTCGATCAGCCCGACCCCGCCTATGGCCGGAGTGGGAAGGATGGCGCCGGAAGCGCCATCCTCGCTTTTGGTCTCGTTGTAGAGGGAGACGTTGCCGCTGACGATCGGCATGTCGAGCGCGCGACAGGCTTCGGCCATGCCGTGGATGCAGCCGACGAACTGGCCCATGATCTCGGGCCGCTGCGGATTGCCGAAGTTCATGCAGTCGGTGGCGGCGAGCGGGCGCGCCCCGACCGCGCTCAGGTTGCGATAGGCCTCCGCGATCGCCTGCTTGCCGCCCTCGTGCGGGTCGGCGCGGCAGTAACGGGGCGTGCAGTCAGTGGTCATGGCGAGCGCCTTGCGGGTGCCGTGAACGCGCACCAGCGCGGCGTCGCCGCCCGGCGGCTGGACCGTGTCGGCGCCGACCTTCTGGTCATATTGCTCCCAGATCCAGCGGCGGCTGGCGAGGTCCGGCGACCCGATGAGCCTGAGCAGGTCGGCGGCGATGTCGCCGCATTCGGGCAGGTCGGCGAGCGGCGCCGGCGGCTCGGTCGCGACCCACGGCCGCTCGTAGCAGGGCGCATCGTCCGCGAGCGGGCCGAGCGGGATGTCGGCGGCGACCTCGCCATTCCACCTCAGCACCATTCGGCCGGTGTCGGTGACCCGGCCGATGACCGCGAAATCGAGCTCCCACTTGCGGAAGATCGCCTCGGCTTCGCCTTCGCGGCCGGGCTTGAGCACCATCAGCATCCGTTCCTGGGATTCCGACAGCATCATCTCGTAGGGCGTCATCCCTTCCTCGCGGCAGGGGACGGCATCCATGTCCAGCTCGATGCCGACGCCGCCCTTTGACGCCATCTCGACGCTCGAGGAGGTCAGGCCGGCGGCGCCCATGTCCTGGATGGCGACGATCGCGTCCGAGGCCATCAGCTCGAGGCAGGCCTCGATCAGCAGCTTCTCGGTGAACGGGTCGCCGACCTGCACCGTCGGTCGCTTCTCCTCCGAATCCTCGGAGAAGTCGGCGGAGGCCATGGTCGCGCCGTGGATGCCGTCCCGGCCGGTCTTGGAGCCGACATAGACGACCGGATTGCCGATTCCCGCCGCGGCCGAATAGAAAATCCTGTCGGTGTCGGCGACTCCGACCGTCATCGCATTGACGAGGATGTTGCCGTCATAGGCGGAGTGGAAATCGACCTCGCCGCCGACGGTCGGCACGCCGACGCAATTGCCGTAGCCGCCGATGCCGGCGATGACGCCGGCGATCAGATGGCGCATCCTGGGATGGTCGGGCCGGCCGAAGCGAAGGGCGTTGAGGTTGGCGATCGGCCGGGCGCCCATCGTGAAGACGTCGCGCAGGATCCCGCCGACCCCGGTCGCCGCGCCCTGATAGGGCTCGATATAGGAGGGATGGTTGTGGCTCTCCATCTTGAAGATCGCCGCCTGGCCGTCGCCTATGTCGATCACCCCGGCATTCTCGCCCGGCCCCTGGATCACCCACGGCGCCGAGGTCGGCAGCTTCTTGAGGTGGACGCGCGAGCTCTTGTAGGAGCAATGCTCGGACCACATCACCGAGAAGATGCCGAGCTCCGTCAGGTTCGGTTCGCGGCCTAGCGCGCGCACGACTCGGTCGAATTCCTCGGTGGACAGGCCGTGCTCCGCAACGACCTGCGGCGTGATCGCGGATTCGGTCATGGCCGGTCCCTAGCCGGGGGGACGGCGTGCGCCTAGCCCGCTCAATCCGACCCGATCATCGTGTCGAAGGACGGTCCTTCGATACGCCACTTCGACTTCGCTCAGTGGCTACTCAGGATGAGCGGTTCTTTCAAAGATGATCATGCTTTAGTGGCGCAACCCCATATAATCTTCGTGCAGGCTCTCCTCTGCCCAGGTAGAGAGCGCGGCGCGTACTCGCGCGGCCTCGGCGCGCGCCGCCGCGTCGCAGTCCGCCGAGTCCAGGATGGCCTCGAGCATCAGATCGATCTGAAACATTCGGAATCGCCATTCGGTGACGACCCGATCCTCGAGCGCGCCGCTGAATGGAATCCGGTTCTCCCGATCCTCGATCAGGTTGAGCCCGGAGTGGATGCGCGGCGCGGCCGCTCTCGCCTCGTTCTGCAGGCGCTCGATGGCCATTATCAGCGAGAATTCGTCGTTGAGGTCGACCGTCGATCGATAAGCACCCCGGCTGGCGATGAAGTCCAGAGCCAGGCGATCGCAGACCAGCTCGTCCGGGAGACCCGCGGACGGGCGGATGAGCCTCGGGTAGCGCTGTTCGAAATCCCGATAATTCTCGCGCGCGAGGGACGGGTTCGCATCGGCGATCAGATGTCCGATCTCGTGCCCCAGCAGGTAGAATGCATAGCGCGCCGCGGCGGAGATTTCTCCGTCGTCATAGGGGGCGGGCGGCTCCGCACCGTCCTTTTTCTCTTTGCCCCGTGCCCCATCATAATGCCGATCATAGTCGCCGATCTCGTTCGGAGAGAGGAGGGCCAGTCTTCGACGCCAGTAGACGCGTTGCTCGCGTGAGAAGACGTCGCGCAACCGATCCTTCTGCTCGTATAGGGGGCGGTCGCGATCGATCCTCCGAATGACGATCGGCAACCGCTCGCACTGCGCCCAGTCAAGCAGGATTGCGGCTTCGCCCTGGTCCGCATCCAGATAAACCGCGCTTTCCATCGCCAGGCTGTTCCGGAGGCGGAGTTCGACGCGGACCTCGGCGATGATCTCAGGAAGATCCTCCACCAGGGAGGCGATCGCCGCGACGAAGGGCGCGGGAACGTCACCCCTGGCAAGTCGTCCGCGAGGCGGGTCGACTGCGACCTTCACGCGCTCTCGACACCCTCGCTGGTCTCAGTCGTCGCGGCCTCGTCGACGAAGGCCATGATCATGTCCTCAATGTCCCTTTTCTGCTGCGCGCTCAGAAGCTCGGTCCGCAAGCCGGTCTTCACCGCCATGGAGCTCATGTAGGCTGGGTTGCATCGCTTCAATAAGCCGAGCCCATGATGCATCCCATTCGTCAGCAAGGTGGGAAAATCCGTCGCCATGTCCATTTCGGCCCGCACCCGGTCGGCGACGTCCGACTCTTCGATCCGGCTCGCGCAATAATGGGCGTGGGCGCGGATGACCTCGAAGCGCCAATCATGGGCGAAGCTGCTCGAATGAGCTACCGCCTCGTCCAGCCACACCAGTGTCCCGACGTGCGGCGCTACGAACCTGGTGACTCGGACAAGCTCGTCGATCGCGACGTACAGGAGTAGCTCCCCGATAAGGCCCTGCCCTACGGTGCGGGGATCGCGGCCCAGAATCTCGTTGAGAGCGGTATGATCCAGATAGGCCTCGACGAGCGACTCGTCGTCGGGTCGCCGATTGCCGGGAACGTCCGGTGAAATCTGGCCGAGCCATTCATGAACTTGCGACATGTTCGCGATGGCGTGCGGCCTGGCGAATTCGCGGAACGCGGCGAACGCCACATACCAGCTGTGTTCCCTTGCCTGCGCCGCAACGTCGCAGCCATGTGGAATGAGGTCGCCGAACTCGAAGCCGACATAGGCCTCGTGAAGGTTGCCGGCGGCCGCGTGATGGCCTTCGAGCAGCGCGAATCGCGAGGCCGCCAGGAAGACTTCCTGCTCGAGGAACCCGGATACTTTCTGCCTCCAGAGACGGTCGCCCTGCAGGCTCCAGAAGAAGCGCCCGAAGACCAGCACTCGCTCGAGATGCGACCAGTCGAGAATGACTCTGCTATCTTCGCCGTCGGTAAGCCTCGCATGGCGCATCCCGATCGTATTGCGCAGCGCGATGGCGACTCGTCGGCCGCCGCCGGATTCGAGGCCGAGATGTCGGGAAGCCCATTCGACATCCTCGATCGCCGACTGCGGGATCGGCGACGTCCTATCTGACTTCATCGCCGCCGCGATCCTCGGCGAGCTGCTCGATTATCCGGCGCACCTGCTCTTCTTTCAAACCCCTGAGCGTGATTCCGCTGATGGTGACGTCCGCATCCTCCTTCTTCGACGCCATGAGGTGAAGGACGATGGGTGTGAGCATCCCGCCGAGGCCGGCGATCGCCTCGATCGCCAGGCTGACCGTCGTCATTCCGTCGAAGCCGCGCCGGCGAGTCGCCCGGTACTGGATTCGATGGGTGTCGAGCGCCTGGGTTACGGGAAGGGGATCGACATTGGAAAAGCTGATCTCGAACATGGCCCCCCACCTCGCGTCGTTGGTGGCTTATCACTTAGCCCGGCCGGCTCGACAAGGGTCGGCGATACCTTGGCGCAAGGGCCAAAGGAAAGATTCGCCTGTCCGGCATTCGATCGAATATCGTTTGTCCAAAGGCTCGGTTCGTAGTACCTGTGATCACCTTTTGTTCGCAGCGAAGGAGGCTCGCATGGCGGTCCGCCACATCCCGGAAGGCTATCACAGCGTCACTCCCTATCTCATCGTCGACGGCGCCGCGGAGGCGATTCGCTTCTACGCCGCCGCTTTCGGCGCGACGGAGGTCCTCCGCATGGCGATGGGGGAAGACAAGATCGCCCATGCCGAGATCAAGATCGGCGATTCCCACGTCATGCTCGCCGACGAGTTCCCCGACATGGGCCTGCTCGGCCCGCGCAAGCGCGGCGGCGCGACCGCCAGCCTGATGATCTATGTCGAGGATGTCGACTCCGAGTTCGCGAAGGCGCTCGCCGCGGGGGCGAGCGAGGAACGGGCTCCGGCCGATCAGTTCTGGGGGGACCGGATGGGGACCCTGGTCGACCCGTTCGGGCACCGCTGGACGCTCGCCACCCATATCGAGGACGTCTCCGACGAGGAGATGGGGCGGCGCGCCGCCGCGGCCTTCCAGCAGACCGCCTGACGACGCTCGCTTAGGCGGGACGGCAAGGCGCCGGCCCCGCCGCCCTCAGGTGTGGCAGTTCTGGGTGCCCTTGCCCGGCGCGGAGTAGCTGATCTCCTCGGCGTTCGCGCTCACCGAATAGCCGCTGCCGGTATAGGGCGGGTTGCCGCCCTCGGCGGTGAGGATCGCGACCGGAACGCCGCCGCGCTGGGTCCTGACGTTCGCCGTGTTGTTCGACAGGAAGTCGATATAGACGAGGCTGTTGTCGCCGCAGCGATAGGCGCGGCTGGCCTGGATCACCGGCGGCGGCGCCACCGGTCCGGCATTCTTGATCGCTTCGGCCTGCGGATCGTATTTGTTGACCGTCATCACTTCGGGTTCGCCGCAAGCCGCCAGGGCCAGGATGGCCGCGCTCGTGGCCGCGGCTAATATGTGGGTCTTGTGCATGGCGCCCCCTTCGCGAGTGCAACAAAGCTCGTCAAGTGGAACTTGTGGCAAATTGCGGGGCCTTCCGCCAGCCTTTCGACCGGAGGGCGTCCGGGTTCGACAAAGCCGCCCTTCATGATAGGTTGCCGCGTTCGACCGTGGAGGACAGATGCTTGAAATGCAGAGGGTAAGGATCGGGCTGACCGGGCTCGCCTTTGTCTTTCTCGCCGTGCTGCTGGCGGCGGTGTTCACCGGCGAGCCGTCCGGAGAGGCCCCGATCACGCCCAACCTGATCGAGCAGGAGCGGGCCGGCCGCCCGGTGCTGCCGGCGGCCGGCAACGGTCCCGCCACTCCCACAGAGCCGCTCGCCGAGCTTGGCGTGGCGCCGGGGAATGCGGAATCGAACACGGCGGCGCCCGGCGCCGCCCCGCCGGTTGCCGCCACGCCCGCGCGTTAGGGCGATACCGCGCCGCTGGCTGCTCGCCGGGGCGGCCGCTTATGCCTCGGCGGAGCTCGGCTCGGGCCTGCTGCTCGGCCGCTTCTTCGACTGGGGCCGGGCCGAGGCGCTCCTGTTCTTCGCCTTCCGGCCCTGGCTGCTCGTCGCGGCGGCGCTGCTCGTCCGGCGCTTCGACTCCGGTTCGCGCGCCGCCTGCTACGCGCTTGCGCTGCTGACCGCCGGCCTCAGCGAATCGCTGCTGCTTGTGGCGATGGGCGGCGCGCCTTGGCCCGAGATGCTACGCGGCTGGGCGGCGGGCGGCGCTCTGGTGCTCGGCGCCGACTTGCTGTTCCAGCTCGGTCGCCGAAGCGGCCATCGCGCCGGGACTCCGGTCGCCGCCCTGCTCGCCGCGCTAATGCTGCTCGTCCCGGGCGCGCTTCGGCCCTACGAGGCGCTGGCGCTCGGCCCGACGGCGTCGCGGCCGGTCGCCGCGAGGCCCAGTCTCCTGCTGATGACCGGTCTTCCGATCCTGTGGGGCGAGACCGGCCCGTTCGACCCCGCCAGCCGCCCGGCGGCGGCCTATCGCGCGCTTCAGCACGAATTCGCCGTGCGGCCGCTCGACTTCCTCGACGGCAACAGCCTCTCGCCGTCCGGTCTGATGCTGCTCGCCCAGCCGCGCGCGCTCGCCCCGACCGAGCTCGTCGCCCTCGACCACTGGGCCCGGCAAGGCGGTCGGATCCTCATCCTCGCCGATCCGGACCTGGTCCGGCCGACGGCGCTGCCGGCCGGCGACCTGCGCCGCCCGCCGCCGGTCAGCCTGCTTTCGCCGCTCCTGGCCCATTGGGGGCTGCGACTCGAGCCGGCGCCGGAGCGGCGGCTGGCGCTCGAAATGCTCCGCGACGGCCGCCACCTGCGCCGACTCGCCATGGCCGCGCCTGGGCGCTTCCTCGCATCGGGCGGACAGTGCCGGACCGGCCCGCGCGACTTTCTGGCCCTTTGCCGGATCGGTCGGGGAAGGGCTCTGCTCGTCGCCGATTCCGACCTGCTCCACGATCGTCTTTGGGCGGCGCCAGGGCCTCGCGGCGCCGAGCGACACGCCCGGCTCGCGGACAATCCGCTGATCGTCGCCGGCTGGCTCGATCGCCTTGGCGGGCGACACCGCGAGCGGGCGGCGCCGCCGGTGCGCTGGCAATCGCCCGGAGCGGCGCGCGCCGAGGCGCTGTTGCTGGCGCTGCTTCCAATCCTCGCGGCCTCTGTCGGCGCGATCGGGCTGGCGCGCTTCCGGCGGCGGTGATACACTGACTTATCCACAGGACTACACAAGAACAAGTTGGGAACCAATAACCAGAACATAGCGAGAACACCCGCGAAACAGCCTCTTTCGACCATCAAATCCCCAAAAAATCCACGATATCCCTTTTAAACCCATGCCGATCCTGTTATCCACGGGTCGGTAGTTAGGGGCATTTCCTGTTCAGCCGCGCGAGCGACGCGGGCGCACGGAGGCGTGCGCTCCGCGAACGGGAAGCCTCGTGTGTTTTGGGGGGGCGGCAGCGTCGTGGAGCTTCAGCATCTCTTCAATGGAAGCGCGCTGAACGCCGTCGACGGCAAGGGACGGCTTTCCATCCCCGCCTTCGTTCGCTCGATCGTCGAGCGCCGGTCTCCGGAACGGGCGATCATCCTCGGCAAGCACGAGGTCGATCCCTGCCTGGTCGGCTACGACGCCAATTACAATTCGAACCTGCTCGAGGACGTCCGCCGCCGCCGCCTGCGCGAGGAAGAGCAGGGCGCCGACGTCAGGCTCCACCACAGCCGCTCGCGCCGCACATTCGGCTTCACCGAGACCGCCACCTACGACAGCAGCGGCCGCATCAACCTGCCCCCGATGATGCGCAAGGTCGGCCAGATCGAGGATCTGGTACTGTTCATCGGCGCCGGCGAGACGTTCGAGATGTGGAACCCCCGGCTCGCGCTCGAGAGCGAGGATCCGGAGCTTCGCGCCTGGGCCGCCTACCGGCTCGAGGAGAGGGGAGTCGCGCCGTGAGTCCGGCCGCCGCCTCTTTTCCTCACATCCCCGTCCTCGTCGAGGAAGCCGTTGCATCGCTCGCCGTCGCCCCCGGCGAGACCCATGTCGACGGCACGTTCGGCGGCGGCGGCTACACCAAGGCCATCCTGTCAAAAGGGGCGGCCCGCGTCTTCGCTTTCGATCGCGATCCCGAGGCGATCCAGTATGGCGAAGCGCTGGCCGCTACCAGCGGGGGGCGCCTGACGCTTGTGCCGGAACGATTCTCCCGGATGCGTCAGGCGCTTGCCGACCGCGGCGTCGAGACGGTCGACGGCGTCGCGCTCGACGTCGGCGTTTCCTCGGTGCAGCTCGACCGGCCCGAGCGCGGTTTCTCCTTCCAGGTCGACGGACCGCTCGACATGCGCATGGGCGGCGAGGGCGAGAGCGCGGCCGACTTCCTCAACCATGCCGACGAGGCCGAGATCGCCAACGTCATCTTCCATTATGGCGAGGAGCCGAAATCGCGCCGAATCGCCCGTTTCATCGTCGCCGCCCGTCCGATCGAACGGACCGGGCAGCTCGCCGAGGTCGTCCGCAGGGCGGTCGGCCACAAGCCGGGCGCCAGGAAGGATCCGGCGACTCGGACCTTCCAGGCGATCCGGATCCACGTCAACCAGGAGCTGTCCGAGCTCGAGGGCGGGCTGGCGGCGGCCGAACAGGTGCTCGCGCCTGGCGGCCGGCTCGCCGTCGTCACCTTTCACAGCCTCGAGGACCGAATCGTCAAACACTTCTTGAAGGCGCGCAGCGGCGCACTCCCGGCCGGCTCGCGTCACCTGCCGGCCCGTGCGAAAGCCGGGCCGGCCCCTACCTTCGAGACCGTCGCCAGGCCGGTTCGGGCCGGCGCGGCCGAGATCGCCGCCAATCCGCGCGCCCGCTCCGCCACGTTGCGCGCGGCGCGCCGCACCTCCGCTCCACCATGGTTCAGCCGACAGGGAGACGCTTCGAGATGATCGCCAGGGGGTTCAAGCCGGTCGCCTGGGTCGCCGCCATCGGAACGGCCGCGCTCGGCTGCTACATGCTCTCGCTCCAGGTCGCCGCCGAGCGCGCCGAGCTGGCCGGCCTCGAGCGCCGGATCGTCGCCGCCCAGCAGGACATACGTTCGCTGCAAACCGAGCTCGGCACCCGCGGCCGCCTCCAGCAGCTCGAGCAATGGAATGCCGAAGTGCTCGCTCTGTCGGCGCCGGTGGCGGGGCAATTCCTCGAATCCAACCTCAGCCTGGCTCGCTTCGACGTTCGTCAGCGCACCGTCGCCGACCAGGCCGAAATGCGCATGGCCGCCGCCGAGCCGGCTCCGGCCCAGCCGGTCCAGGCCGGCCAGGCCGCGATCCGGCTGGCCGCCGCTCCGGCTCCGGCTGTGTCGCCGGCTGCGTCGCCGGCTCCCGCTCCCGCGCTCGTCGAAGCCCCGCTGATACGCCGCGCCAGCCTCCAGTCCGCGCCGGCGCAGCCGGCGGCGCTCCGACTGCCATCGGCTCCCCCCCGCCGCTCCGCCGGCGATCGTCCGACCGCGGTCCAGACGCGCTCGGCCAGGCTGCTCGACGCCGGCACTCTCGACGACCTCAGCGCCGCGGCCCAGACCGAGCGCGGCGGGGCCACCGGCGACTGATGGCGACCCTTGCCGCCCAGATCGAGCGCACGGCGCCCTGCGGCGACTATCGCAGCGGGCTCACGCTCACCTATCACCGGCTGATGCTGGTGATGCTGCTGTTCGCCGGCGTCACCGCTCTGATCGTGCTTCGGCTCGGCTATTTGCAGGTCTTCACCGACCGCTCGGGTGCCGCCCAGCTGGCCAATCCCCTGATCCCGCCGCGGGCCGACATCGTCGATCGCAACGGCGTCGCCCTCGCCCGCACCATCGACGCCTGGTCGGTCGGCGTCCACCCGAGCCGAATCATCGGGGACCGCGCCGAACTGGCCGCTCGATTGAACGCGCTCATGCCGGAGCGCAGCGTCGCCCAGTTCCGCGCCATGCTGAGCTCCGACAGCAACTACCTCTATCTCGCCCGCCGCGCCCTTCCAGAGCTGGTGGCGGCGGTCAACGCGCTCGGCGAGCCGGGCTTCGTCTTCAACCGCGAGCCCGAGCGCCTCTATCCGCAGACCGCGCTGGCCGGCCATATCCTCGGCTGGACCGACTTCGACGGCCGCGGAGTCGCCGGCATGGAGCGCGTGCTCGAGGGCCGCCTCACCGAGCCCGGGCTGCGCGGCGAGCCGGTGGCGCTCTCGATCGACACCCGAGTGCAGGCGGCGATGGAGGCGGAACTGAGCGCCGCCGTCACCTCGCTCAGCGCCGAGGGCGGCACAGGCATCGTCCTCGACGTGCATACGGGCGAGATCGTCGCCATGGCGTCGGCCCCGACCTTCAACCCCAATGCCGCCGGACGCTCGGACCCGAGCGCGCTCTACAACCGGGCGACGATGGGCGTGTACGAGCTGGGTTCCACCTTCAAGCCGATCACCGTGGCCGCGGCGCTGGAGGCGGGGGTGATCACCTCGCCGGCGCAGCGCTGGGATGCCGGTTCGCCGGTGCCGATCGGCCGTTTCCGGATCAGCGACGATCATCCGCTCGGCCGCGCCGTCACCGTCCCGGAGATCCTCGTTCACTCCTCCAACATCGCGACCGCGCGAATCGCCGACGCGATGGGCTCGGCTCGGATGCAGGCGGCCTTTCGCGCCGTCGGCTTCGACGAACCGGCTCATGTCGAGCTCAACGAGCGCGCCCGCACCTTGTGGCCGCGCGACTGGAGCCGGGCCACCGTCCTCACCTCCGGCTTCGGCCACGGCGTTGCAGTGACCCCGCTCCATCTCGCCAGCGCTTACGCGGCTCTCGTCAACGGCGGCATCTGGCGTCCCGCGACCCTGATGCGGGTCGAGCCGGGGCGGGCGCCGCGCGGGCGGCGCGTCTATTCGGAGGCGACGAGCTTGCGAATGCGCCAGATGCTTCGGATGATCGTCCAGCACGGCACCGGCCGTCGGGGCGAAGCGCCAGGCTTCCGGGTCGGCGGCAAGACCGGGACCGCGGAAAAAGTCGCCACCGGCGGCGGCTATTCGCGCCGCGTGAACGTTTCCACCTTCGCGGCGGCTTTCCCGATGGATCAGCCGCGTTATGTGGTGCTCGTCATGATGGATGCCCCGCGCGGCAACGAAGAGACGCATTTCCTGACCACCGCGGCCTGGACGGCGGCGCCGGTCGTCTCGCGGGTCATCTCCCGCACCGGTCCGCTGCTCGGAATCATCCCCGATTCGGCCAGGGACATCGACACATCGGAACTGGTGCCGCTGGTCGCCGCCGCGGGGCACTGATGCGATTGGGCGCGCTGACCGGCAGCGACGACGACACGCCCGTCACCGGTTTCGCCATCGATCACCGCAAGGTCGCCCCGGGCACCGTCTTCGGCGCCTTCGCCGGCACCCGGTTCAACGGCGAGGACTTCATCCCAGCCGCCGTTTCCTCGGGGGCGGTGGCTGTCGTGTCGCGGCCCGAGGCGCCGGCCGACGGCGTCGTCCACATCGCCGCCGAGGAGCCGCGCCGGGAATTCGCCCGGCTCGCCGCGAGATTCTTCCGGCCCTTTCCGAAGGTCGTGATCGCGGTCACCGGAACCAATGGGAAGACCTCGAACGTCGAGCTCACCCGGCAGCTCTGGCGCATGGCCGGGCATCCGTCGGCGAGCATCGGCACGCTGGGCGTCACCACCTCCGACGACCAGGTGACGACCGGGCTCACCACGCCGGACATCGTCACCTTCCTGTCGAACATGGCCGGCCTCGCGAAGATGGGCATCACCCATGCCGCCTTCGAAGCCTCGAGCCATGGCCTCGCCCAGTATCGCAGCGAAGGGCTGCCCGTGCACGCCGCCGCCTTCACCAACTTCAGTCGCGACCATCTCGACTATCACGGCACGATGGAGGCCTATTTCGCGGCCAAGATGCGCCTGTTCGAGGAGGTGGTCGAAGCGGACGGGACGGCGGTGATTTGGACCGACGACCCCAAATCGACCGAGGTCGCGCGGCGCTGCCGGGCCCGAGGCCTCGAGGTGCTGACCGTCGGCCGGACCGGAGAGACGCTGCGGCTGGTCTCGCGCTCAACCACGCCGCTCGGCCAGAAGCTGATTGTCGAGGCGGCGGGCAAGAAGCACAGTCTCAACCTGCCGCTGATCGGCGCCTACCAGGCCGCCAACGTCCTCACCGCCGCCGGGCTGGTCATCGCGACCGGCGGCGACATCGGCGCGACCATGGCCAATCTCGCCCGGGTCCATCCGGTGCGCGGCCGCCTGGAGCGGGCGGTCATCACCCGCGCCGGAGCGCCGGTCTATGTCGACTATGCGCACACGCCGGACGCGATCGAAGCGGCTTGCGAGGCGCTTCGGCCGCACACGCGCGACCGGCTGATCATCGTTTTCGGCGCCGGCGGCGACCGCGACGTCGGCAAGCGATCCGAGATGGGCGCCGCCGCCGCCCGGCTGTGCGACCGGGTCATCGTCACCGACGACAATCCGCGCAACGAGGATCCGGCCGCGATCCGCCGCGACATCCTTGCCGGCGCCGCGGGCGCCGAGGAGGTGCCCGGCCGCCGCGAGGCGATCCGGGCCGCGATCGCGGCGGCCGGCCCGGGCGACATCATCCTGCTCGCCGGCAAGGGGCACGAGCAGGGCCAGATCGTCGGCGAGAGAGTGCTTCCGTTCGACGACGTGACCGTGGCCCGGGAGGAAGCGGCGTGAGCGGCCGGCCCCTGTGGACCTCGGCCGAGATCGCGGCGGCGACGGGCGGAAGCGCTCGCGGCGACTTCGCCGCCGCCGGAGTCGCCTTCGATTCGCGCGAGATCGGTCGGGGCGACCTGTTCGTCGCGCTGAGGGGCGAGGCGACCGACGGCCACCGCTTCGTCGAGCAGGCCTTCGCCGCCGGCGCGGCCGGGGCGATCGTGTCCACGGACGTCGCCCAGCCTCATGTCCGGGTCGCCGACACCGGCCGCGCGCTAGACGACCTCGCCCGCGCGGCTCGGGCGCGCAGCGCTGCCCGAGTGATCGGAGTCACCGGCTCGGTCGGCAAGACCAGCACCAAGGAAGCGCTGTTCGCGGCGCTCGATCGCTACGCGCCCGGCCAGGCGCATCGCTCGGTCAAGAGCTACAACAACCATACCGGTGTGCCGCTCAGCCTCGCCCGGATGCCGAGCGGAGCCCGCTTCGGCGTCCTCGAAATGGGCATGAACCACGCCGGCGAGCTCGCCGCCCTGACCCGCCTGGCGCGGCCGCACGTCGCCCTGGTCACGACCATCGCCGCCGCCCATCGCGAATTCTTCGCCAGCGAGGAAGCGATCGCCGACGCCAAGGCCGAGATCTTCGAGGGCCTCGAGGAAGGCGGCACCGCGATCGTTCCGTTCGACAGCCCGCACCGCGACCGGCTGACCGCCGCCGCGAGCCGGCATGCCGGGCGAATCCTCACCTTCGGCGTCGGTGAGGGCGCCGACGTTCGCGCCACCTATTTCGTGCGCGGCGCCAAGGGCGGCACGATGGCGACCGCGAGCCTGCCGGGTGCCCAGCTGAGCTTCACCGTCGGCCAGCCGGGCGAGCATTGGGTGACCAACGCGCTCGCCGTGCTCGCGGCGGTCCACGCGGTCGGCGGCGACCTCGCCGCGGCCGGCCTCGCGCTCGCCGACCTGGGCGGGCTCAGGGGCCGCGGCGAGCGCCGACGGATCGCGGTCGACGGCGGCGAGGCCCTCCTCATCGACGAGAGCTACAACGCCAACCCGGCCTCGATGGCGGCGACCTTGAAGGTGCTCGGCGCCGAGGACGTGCACGGCCGGCGAATCGCCGTGCTCGGCGCGATGCGCGAGCTCGGCGCCGAGACCGGCGACTTCCACGCCTCTCTGGCGGCGCCGGTCGAAGCGGCCAGGGTCGACTATGCGATCCTGGTCGGCGAGGAGATGGAGGCGCTCGCAAAAGCCCTTGGCCGCGCGGTCAAATTGGCGCATGTGCCCGACGCGGCGGCCGCCATCGACCTCGCTCGCGAGGCCGTCGGGCCGGGCGACGCCGTGCTCGTCAAGGGATCCAATTCCATCGGACTTTCCGCCCTGGTCGAGGCGCTCGCAGGCGGGAAAGACTGATGTTTCTCTGGATAGCCGAGCAGCTGGGTTTCCCCGGGGTCCTGAACCTCTTCCGCTACATCACCTTCCGCGCCGGCGCCGCCACCGCCACCGCCTTGTTCATCGGCCTGCTCATCGGCCCGAAATTCATCGGCTGGCTGCGCGTCCGCCAGGGCAAGGGCCAGCCGATCCGCGACGACGGGCCGGCCTCCCACCTTTCCAAGCGCGGCACTCCGACCATGGGCGGGCTGATGATCCTCACCTCGCTCACCGTGTCGATGCTGCTGTGGATGGACTTTTCCAACCGCTATTTGTGGGCGTGCCTGTTCATCACCGTCGGCTTCGGGCTGATCGGCTTCCTCGACGATTACGACAAGGTCAAGAAGCGCCACCATCAGGGCGTGTCGGGCCGGGTCCGGCTGCTCGCCGAGTTCCTCGTCGCCGGCATCGGCTGCTGGATCATCAGCTGGGGCGCCGGAACCGAGCTCTACATCCCCTTCTACAACGGCCCCGTGATCGACCTCGGGCCCTTCTACATCGTCTTCGCCGCCTTCGTCGTCGTCGCCTTCGGCAACGCCGTCAACCTGACCGACGGGCTCGACGGCCTCGCCACCATGCCGGTGATCATCGCCAGCCTGGCCTTCCTCCTCATCTCCTACCTCGCCGGCAACGCGGTCTTCGCCGGCTATCTCGGCATTCCGCACATCCTGGGCGTCGGCGATCTCACCGTGCTCTGCTCGGCGATCGTCGGCGCCGGTCTCGCCTTCCTCTGGTTCAACGCGCCGCCCGCCGCCGTCTTCATGGGCGACACCGGCAGCCTCGCGCTGGGCGGCGCTCTCGGCGCGATCGCGGTCGCGGCCCAGCACGAGATCGTCCTCGGCATCGTCGGCGGCATCTTCGTCGTCGAGGCGATGAGCGTCATCATCCAGGTGTTCGTCTACAAGCGCACCGGCAAAAGGGTCTTCCGGATGGCCCCGATCCACCATCATTTCGAGCAGATCGGCTGGTCCGAATCGACCGTCGTCATCCGCTTCTGGATCATCTCCTTCGTGCTCGCGCTGGCGGGCCTGTCGACGCTGAAGCTGAGATGATCGCGAGCCCCTTCTTCGCCGGCAAGCGCTACGCCGTCCTCGGCCTCGCCCGCTCCGGCCTCGCCAGCGTCGAGGCCCTGGTCGCCAGCGGCGCCCAGGTCATCGCCTGGGACAAGAGCGAGGAGGCGCGCGAGCGGACCAACCGCCTGGTTCCGGGCGGCGGCCCGGGCAGGCTCGCGCTGGAGGATCCGCTCACCGCCGATCTCGCCGGCTATGACGGGATCATCGTCTCGCCCGGCGTGCCTCTCAATCGTCACCCGATCGCCGCCAGGGCGCTCGAGGCGGGCGTTCCGCTGATCGGCGACATCGAGCTGTTCGCCCAGGCCCGGCCGACGCTCCCGCCGCACAAGGTGGTCGGAGTCACCGGAACCAACGGCAAGTCGACGACAACCGCGCTCGTCCATGACATCCTCGAGACGGCCGGGATCCCCGCCGCCCTCGCCGGCAATATCGGCTTTCCGATCCTCGCCCGGGACCCGCTTCCCCAAGGCGGCGTCTACGTGCTCGAGCTCTCCTCCTACCAGCTCGACCTCACCGCCAGCCTCGCGTGCGACGTCGCCGTGCTGCTCAACCTCACCCCAGACCATCTCGACCGTTACGGAAGCTTCGAATCCTACCGCGCAGCCAAGCTCCGGCTGTTCGCGATGCAGAAGCCCGGCGCCGCCGCCATCCGCGGCGACGACGAGCCGGTCGACCAGTCGCGCTGGCCGACCCTCCAGGGCCCGCACAACGCCCAGAATGCGCGCGCCGCCATCGCCGCCTGCGCGGCGCTCGGGATCGATGCGGAGGCGATCGAGCTCGGGCTTCGCACCTATCCGGGCCTGCCGCACCGCATGGAGCGGGTCCGCGACCGCGGCGGGATCCTGTTCGTCAACGACAGCAAGGCGACCAACCCCGATAGCGCCGCTCCCGCGCTGGCCGCCTATCCGGCGGTCCACTGGATACTCGGCGGCCTCCCCAAGTCGGACGGCCTCGGCCCGTGCGAGGCGCAGCTCGACCATGTCCGAGCCGCCTACACGATCGGCGAGGCGGGGCCGATGTTCGCCCGCTTGCTCGAGGGCAAAGTCCCTGTAAGACAATGCGAAATGCTGATCGAGGCGGTGCAGTGCGCGGCCCATGCCGCGGCCCCGGGCGAGGTGGTGCTGCTGTCGCCCGCCTGCGCCTCCTTCGACCAGTTCCGCGATTTCGAGGCGCGCGGCGACGCCTTTCGAGCCGCTGTGGAGGCACTGGCATGACGACGGGCAGCATGAGCGCTCCGAAGCGGCCGGGCAGCGCCAAGGCGGCCCGGCTCGGCCGCTCCGACATGACCGCGATGGGGCGCTGGTTCTGGGAGATCGACAAGCTCCTCCTGATCCTCGTCGTGGTGCTGATCTCGATCGGTCTGATCGCGGTCGCCGCCGCCTCGCCGGCCGCGGCCACGCGCTATTCGGGCGGCGGCATCAGCTTCGACTCGCTCTATTATTTCTACCGGCAGCTGGTCTGGATCCTGGTCGCGACTCCGGTCCTGATCGGAGTCTCGATGCTGCCCACGTCGACCGCGCGCCGGCTGTCGATCGCCGGCGCGGTGCTGTTCACCGTGCTCCTTTTCCTGGTGCCGGCCATCGGCCAGGAAGTGAACGGCGCCCGGCGCTGGATCGGCGTCGGCTTCACCCAGTTCCAGCCGTCCGAGTTCCTCAAGCCGCTGTTCATCGTCAGCATCGCCTGGCTGCTGTCGCTTAAGGAGAGGGATCCGTCGCTGCCGATGGTTCCTCTCACCGGCGCGATCACCGGCATCATCGCCTTGCTGCTCATGCAGCAGCCCAATTTCGGCGAGACGATCATCTTCGTCGCCGCCTGGGTGCTTCTGCTCGCTCTGTCCGGCGCTCCGATGCGCTACCTCTACATGCTCGCCGCCGCCGGCGTCGTCGCGATCGTCCTCGCCTATCTCTTCTATCCCGTGGCCACCGCCCGGATCGACGGCTTCCTGTTCGCCGAGGGCGACAATTACCAGGTCGAGGCGGCGCTGGCGACACTGACCGCCGGCGGCCTGTTCGGGGCGGGTCCCGGCGCCGGCACGCGCAAATTCTCGCTGCCCGAGCCGCACACCGACTACATCTTCTCGGTGATCGGCGAGGAGTTCGGGATCATCGCCTGCCTCGCCATCGCCATCCTCTACATGACCATCGTCGCGCGCGTCCTGATCCGTCTGCTCCACGAGGAGGACAAGTTCCTCGTCCTCGCCGCCGCCGGCCTGGTCTGCCAGTTCGGCCTCCAGGCGCTGATCAACATGGCGGTCAACGTCCACATCGCGCCGTCCAAGGGAATGACCCTGCCGTTCATCTCCTATGGCGGCTCCTCGATGGTGGCGCTCTCGATCGGCTTCGGCCTCCTCCTCGCCTTCAGCCGCCGCAACCCCTACCTCCACCGCTCCCCCTATGTGGTGAAGTGGAGCGGCCTCAAATGACCATGTCGCGCCATTACGTGCTCGCGGCAGGCGGCACCGGCGGGCATATGATGCCGGCCCATGCGCTCGCCGAGGAGCTGATGCTGCGCGGCCACCGCGTCGCCCTGGTCACGGACGAGCGCGGAGCGCGCATCCCCGGCCTGTTCGAGCGGGTCCAGGTCCATATCCTGCCGGCCGGGCGGCTGTCGGGCGGCCCCGGCGGGTGGCTTCGCGCGGCTCGGGCGATCCTGACCGGCCGGGCGATGGCGCTCAGGCTCTACGAGACCTTCCGGCCCTCGGCGGTGATCGGCTTCGGCGGCTATCCGGCCTTTCCGGCCCTGCTCGCCGCCCGGCGCGACCGTCTCCCGACCCTGATCCACGAGCAGAATGCGGTGCTCGGCCGGGTCAACCGCCTCGTCGCCGGCAAGGTCGACGCCATCGCCACCGCCTATCCGACGGTCGAGCGGCTGCCGAGGGCGGCCCAGGCGCGGGTCCAGTTCGTCGGCAATCCCGTCCGCGACGAGGTTCTGGCGCTCCGCGACCGCCCGTTCCCGCCGCTGACCGAGGACGGCATCTTCCGCCTGCTCGTCACCGGCGGCAGCCAGGGCGCCGCCATCCTCTCCGACGTCGTTCCCGAGGGCCTGGCGCTTCTCCCCGAGCATTTCCGCCGCCGACTTCAGGTCACCCAGCAATGCCGGGCCGAGGATATCGAGCAGGTCAGGGCCCGCTACGCGGCGCTCGGCATTCCGGCCGATCTCGCCACCTACATGCCCGATCTGCCCGAGCGGCTCGCCTGGGCGCATCTCGTCATCGCCCGGGCCGGCGCCTCGACCATCGCCGAGCTGACCGCCGCCGGCCGGCCCGCCATCCTCGTCCCGCTGCCCGGCGCGACCGACGACCACCAGAGCGCCAACGCCCGCGAGATGGCCCGCGCCGGCGGCGCCCGGATGATCGCTCAGGCGCGCTTCACTCCGGTCGAGCTCGCCAAGCAGATGCAGAAGCTCGGGCTCGACCCCGATTCGCTGGTCAACGCCGCCGCCCGCGCCCGCGCCATCGGCAAGCCGGACGCCGCCCGGGCCCTCGCCGACCTGGTCGAACGGATCGGCCGCCACCCCGGCTCCGACCCCCAGTTCGTCCGCGACAACATCCTCCAGCCCATGCCGAGCGGGATGCCGGCATGAGGGGGACCGCTCGACAAGCTCGGGATGAACCCACTGCCTTCATCGGGAGCGCGCGATGAAAGGCGTCGGCACCGACATCGGCACCATTCACTTCGTCGGCATCGGCGGGATCGGCATGTCGGGCATCGCCGAAGTGATGCATATATTGGGCTATCGGGTGCAGGGGTCGGACGTCGCCGACGGCTATGTCGTCGAGGGTCTCCGCGAGCGCGGAATCCCGGTCGCGCTCGGCCACGCTCCCGAAAATCTGGGCGAGGCCGCCGTCGTCGTGGTGTCGACCGCGGTCAGGAAGGACAATCCGGAGGTGCAGGCGGCCTATGCCCGGCGCATTCCGGTGGTGAGGCGGGCCGAAATGCTCGCCGAGCTGATGCGCCTCAAATCGACCGTGGCGGTGGCCGGCACCCACGGCAAGACCACGACCACCTCGATGATCGCCGCCTTGCTCGACGCCGGCGGCATCGACCCCACCGTGATCAACGGCGGCATCATCAACGCCTACGGCTCCAACGCCCGCCTCGGCAGCTCGGACTGGATGGTGGTCGAGGCGGACGAGAGCGACGGCAGCTTCCTCCGGCTCGACGGCACCATCGCGGTGGTCACCAACATCGATCCCGAGCATCTCGACTTCTACGGCAGCTTCGAGGCCGCCAAGGACGCCTATGTCGAGTTCGTCGAGAACGTCCCCTTCTACGGCGCCGCGCTGCTGTGCGTCGACCACCCCGAGGTCCAGTCGATCATCCCGCGCCTTCGCGACCGGCGCATCGCCACTTACGGCTTCGCCGCCCAGGCCGACGTGCGCGGCGACAATGTCGTGCCGGTCGCCGGCGGCAACCGCTTCGACGTCTCGCTGCGCGGCCGCGGCGGCGACGTGCGCACCATCGCCGGAATCGAGCTGCCGATGCCCGGGCGGCACAACGTCCAGAACGCCCTGGCCGCGATCGGCGTGGCCGCCGAGCTCGGCATCCCCGACGAGACGATCGCGCGCGGCTTCGAGAAATTCCATGGCGTCAAGCGCCGCTTCACCAAGGTCGGCGAGGTCGACGGGGTCACCATAATCGACGATTACGGCCACCATCCGGTCGAGATCCGGGCCGTGCTGTCGGCGGCGCGCGAGGGCGCTCAGGGGCGCGTGATCGCCGTCGTCCAGCCGCATCGCTTCACGCGCCTCGCCGGGCTGATGGAAGAGTTCCAGATCGCCTTCAACGATGCCGACATCGTCATGGTCGCGCCGGTCTATGCGGCCGGCGAGGAACCGATCGAGGGCGTCGACAACGGCGCCCTGGTCGAGGGGCTGAAGGAGCGCGGTCACCGCGCCGTGTGCACGGTCGACGACGTGAACGACGCCTGCCGGAAGCTGCGCGACATCGCCGCGCCCGGCGACATGGTGATCTGCCTCGGCGCCGGCGACATCACCAAATGGGCCGCCGGGCTCGCTGACGGAATCGCCTGCGCGAGGCGCGAGAAATGAGCGGCGCTGGCGAGAGGGGACAGTCATTCGCCGCCACGGTTGGCGAGCTACGGGAAAAGCGTGCGGGGCGAGTGACTGTCCCCGCTCTGCAAGGCCAGGTCGAGCGCTCCGGATCGCTGGCCGACTTCATCTGGTTCCGCACCGGCGGCCCTGCGGAGTGGCTGGTGAAACCGGCCGACGTCGAGGATCTGTCCAACTTCCTGCGCCGGCTCGATCCCTCGGTGCCCGTCCTGCCCGTCGGAGTCGGCTCCAACCTGATCGTGCGCGACGGCGGCGTCCCCGGCGTCGTCGTCCGCCTGCCGAAGTCGCTCGCCCAGGTCGCCGTCCGGCCCGGCCATCGCGTCGTCGCCGGCGGCGGAGCCATGGGGATCACGGTCGCAAGCAAGGCACGCGACGCCGGCATATCCGGGCTCGAATTCCTCCGCGGCATCCCGGGCACCGCCGGCGGCGCCGTTCGGATGAATGCCGGCGCCTACGGCCGCGAGGTCGCCGACATCCTCGTCGAGGCGACGCTGGTCCTTCGCAGCGGCGAGATCGAGACCTGGCCGAGCGAGCGCTTCGCCTACAGCTACCGGCACAGCGCGGTCCCCGAGGGCGCCGTCGTCGTCGAAGCCTTGTTCCAGGGGGCCCCCGGCGAGCGGGCCGCGATCGGCGCCGAGATGGACCGGATCGCCGAGGAGCGCGAGGCGAGCCAGCCGCTGCGCAGCCGGACCGGCGGCTCGACCTTCAAGAATCCGCCGGGAACCAAGGCCTGGAAGCTGATCGACGCGGCGGGTTGCCGCGGCCTCATCCTCGGCGGCGCCCAGGTCTCGGAGAAGCATTGCAACTTCCTCCTCAATCTCGGCGACGCCGCCGCCGCGGACATCGAGGCGCTCGGCGAGGAGGTGCGGCGACGGGTCAAGGCGGATTGCGGAATCGAGCTCGAATGGGAAATCCAGCGCGTCGGGGTGGCGAAGTGACGGCGCCGCTCGCGACCCCGCTTCATGTCGCCGTGCTTATGGGCGGATGGTCGGCCGAGCGCGAGGTGTCGCTGGTCACCGGCGCCGGAGTCGCCGACGCGCTCGAGAGCCGGGGCCACCGGGTGAGCCGGATCGACATGGACCGAGACGTCGCCGGCCGCCTCGCCGAGCTTCGGCCCGACGTCGTCTTCAACGCGCTCCACGGCACCCCGGGCGAGGACGGGACGGTGCAAGGCCTGATGGACCTGATGGGGCTCAGATACACCCATAGCGGCCTCGAAACCTCGGTCATCGCCATCGACAAGGAGCTGACCAAGATGGTGCTCGTTCCCCACGGAATCAGAATGCCCGAAGGGACGATCGTGGCCAGCGAGAGCCTCTACGCCGGCGATCCGCTGCCCCGGCCCTACGTGCTGAAGCCCGTCAACGAAGGCTCCTCGGTCGGCGTCGCGATCATCCGGGAGGGCGGCAATCACGGCGATCCGATCACCCGCGAGGCCAAGGGCCCGTGGCAGGAATTCGAGCGGCTTCTCGCCGAGCCGTTCATCCGGGGCCGCGAGCTCACCGTCGCCGTGCTCGAGGATCGCGCGCTCGCGGTGACCGAGCTTCTGCCGCGGTCCGGCTTCTACGATTACGACGCCAAATATACGGACGGCCTGACCGAGCATGTCTGCCCCGCCGACGTGCCCGGCGAGATCGCCGATGCCGCCCTCGACATGGCGCTTCGAGCCCACCGAATCCTAGGCTGCCGGGGCGCCTCGCGCTCCGATTTCCGCTGGGACGACGAGCGCGGGCCGGAAGGCCTCTACCTGCTCGAGGTGAACACCCAGCCGGGAATGACTCCGCTCAGCCTGGTCCCCGAGCAGGCCAAGGCGTGCGGAATCCCTTATGGCGATCTGGTCGAGCGGATCGTGGCGGCGGCGCTGTGACGGCCCGGATCGCCCGAGGCGGCCCGCCCCGCGCCCGGACCCGGCCGCGCAAGGCCAAGGCGGTCAACACCCGCCGCGCCAAGGCCCCCAACATGCTCGAGGAGTTCGGCCTGGCGCCGGGGACCGGGCGGCGCATCGGCGGCTGGATCGCGGCCGGCATGGCGGCCGCCCTGGCCGTGGCGGCAATCCTCTTCTTCCAGCTGCCCCCGCTCGCCGGCCTCGCCATCGGCGAGACGATCGGGAGCGCCGGCTTCACCATCCGTCGGGTCGAGATCAAGGGCGCCCAGCGGGTATCGCGGCTCGACATCTACAACGTCGCCTTCGACCAGGGCTCGATGGCAATGCCGCTGGTCGATCTCGATTCGACCCGCGAGCGCCTGCTCCGCTTCGGCTGGATCAAGGAAGCGCGGGTCCACCGCCGCCTCCCCGACACCCTGGTGATCGACGTCGTCGAGCGGCGGCCGGCGGCGATCTGGCAGAATGAGGGTCGCCTGAGCCTGATCGACGCCGAGGGCGTGGTGCTCGAGCCGGTACGGGTCGAGGCGATGCCCGAGCTGCCGCTGGTGATCGGGCGCGAGGCCAATCGCCACCTCGCCGCGCTCGACGGCCTGCTCGGCGCGGCGCCGCATCTTCGGCCGCAGGTGGCGGGCGCGAGCTGGGTCGGCGGCCGGCGCTGGGACGTCCGCTTCCAGACCGGCGAGACCCTGGCCCTGCCGGAAGGCGACGAGGCGGCCAATCGCGCCATCCTCAACTTCGCCCGGATGGACCAGCAGACCCAGCTGCTCGGCCGCGGCTTCGCCCGTTTCGACATGCGCATCCCGGGCCGCTTCATCGTCCGGGTCTCGCGCGAGCCGGGCTCGACCATCCCGGCGCTGGCGCCGCCCGATCCGGGCCAGGCGGCCCAGGATCTGGCGAGGACGATCTGAATGCGCCGCCCGCAGCCCGCCCCCACCCGCAACCTCGTCGCGGCGCTCGACGTCGGCTCGTCCAAGGTCTGCGCGATGATCGCCGAGCCGGAGGAGGACGGGCGGCTGCGGATCCTCGGCACCGGCCAGCGCGAGAGCCGCGGAGTGAAGCGCGGCTTCATCGCCGACATGGAGAAGAGCGAGCTCGCCATCCGCGAGGCGGTCGAGCAGGCCGAGCGCATCGCCGGCACCAATATCGACCAGGTCTTCGTCGGCTTCTCCGCCGGCGGGCTGGTCAGCAACATCGCCAGCGTCGAGGTCGCGATCGGCGGCCGCAGGATCGAGCAGCAGGACATCGACGCCCTGCTCGGCGCCGGGCGGGATTCGATCGATCCCGAGGGGCGGATGGTCCTCCACGCCCTTCCCGCGCTCTACACGATCGACGGCGTCGACGGAGTGAAGAAGCCGCGCGGCCTCCACGCCGACAAGCTCGCCGTCGACATCCACGTCATCGCCGCCGATCAGGCGCCGGTGAAGAATCTGGACCTGTGCGTCCGATCGGCCCACCTGGGCGTTGAAGCGATCGTCGCCTCGCCGGTCGCGGCGGGGAAGGCCTGTTTGAGTGACGAGGAGCGCGAGTTGGGCGTGGCTTTGGTCGAGTTGGGCGCGGGCGTCACCAACGTTTCGGTGTTCGCCGGCGGCATGCTGGTCGGCCTCAAGTCGCTCCCTTATGGCGGCAACGACATCACCGACGACATCGCCGCCGCCTTCGGCACCCGGCGAGTCGCCGCCGAGCGGATCAAATGCTTCTACGGCTCGGCGATGATGAGCCCGCGCGACAATCACGACATGGTCGAGCTGGCGCCGATCGCGGGCGGCCAGGAGGGCATCGAAGCGGCGCGGATCACCCGCGCCCAATTGGTGTCGGTGATCCGCCAGCGGCTCGAGCACCTCACCGCCCAGATCGAAGCCGCGCTCAAGCAACTCGGCTTTTCAGGGCCGTTCGGCCGGCAGGTGGTGCTGACCGGAGGCGGCGCCGAATTGAAGGCGATCGCCGATTATGCGCAGGGCGTGCTCGGGCGCGCCGTCAGGGTCGGCCGGCCGGTGCTTCCCGGCCTTCCCGAGGCCCATGGCGGGCCCGCCTTCTCGACCCTCGCCGGGCTCGCCCAGTTCGCCGCTTCCAACGAGCTCGACCTTCGCTCGGGCTTCGCGGCTCCGGGCGGAGGCGCCGAAAGGCCTCCGGGCAACGCCCTGCAGCGGCTGATTGCGGCATTTCGGACTCAGTATTGAGGAAAAAGCATGGATCGCGTTAACTTTTCGCTCGCACGGCAGAATCGCATAGTGCAAAAGGGCTTAGAGGGAGCGCGTCATACTTCGCTAGGGCACAGGGGAGACCAGCCATGAGCATCGATTTCATCCGTCCCGAGGTGGAAGAGCTTCGCCCCCGGATCAGCGTGATCGGCGTCGGCGGCGCCGGCGGCAACGCCATCGCCAACATGATCCAGTCGGATGTCCAGGGCGTCGACTTCATCGTCGCCAACACCGATGCCCAGGCCCTCAACCACAGCCTTGCCGACCGCAAGATCCAGCTCGGCCTCAAGATCACCCAGGGCCTCGGCGCCGGCTCGCGTCCCGAGATCGGCAAGGCCGCCGCCGAGGAGGCTCTGGCCGAGATCGAGCAGGCGCTCAACGGCGCCCACATGTGCTTCATCGCCGCCGGCATGGGCGGCGGCACCGGCACCGGCGCCGCCCCGGTCATCGCCAAGGCGGCGCGCGACCGCGGCATCCTCACCGTCGGGGTCGTCACCAAGCCGTTCAGCTTCGAGGGCGCTCGCCGGGCCCGCTCGGCCGAGGCCGGGATCGACGAGCTTCAGCAGCATGTCGACACCCTGATCGTCATTCCCAACCAGAATCTGTTCCGCATCGCCAACCCGAACACGACCTTCAAGGAAGCGTTCATGATGGCCGACGAGGTCCTCCAGCAGGGCGTTCGCGGAATCACCGACCTGATGGTCATGCCCGGCCTCATCAACCTCGACTTCGCCGACGTCCGGTCGGTGATGAGCGAGATGGGCAAGGCGATGATGGGCACCGGCGAGGCCGCCGGCGACAACCGCGCCATCGAGGCCGCCGAGCAGGCGATCGCCAACCCGCTCCTCGACGGGGTGAGCATGAAGGGCGCCAAGGGCGTGATCATCTCGATCACCGGCGGCGACGACATGCGGCTGATGGAGGTCGACGAGGCCGCCAACCACATCAAGGATCTGGTCGACGTCGACGCCAACATCATCTGGGGCTCGGCCTTCAACAACGAGCTGGACGGCAAGATCCGGGTGTCCGTCGTCGCCACCGGAATCGACGTCGAGGAGGCGACCCAGGCGACTCCGCTCCAGGCCAAGGTGTTCGCCTTCCCGGCCGCCCGCGCCGCGCCCGAGCCGGCCAGGCCGGCGGCTCCGGCGGCGCCGACCATCACCCTGACCCCGCCCGAGGCGGAAGCCGGACAACCCGAGGAAGCCGCCGCCGAAAGTGCGGACGCCGCGGCCGAGGAGCCGGTCAGCTTCATCGACGAGCCGACCGAAGGCCCGTCCGAGCTCGCCCTCGACTCTCCCGGGGCGGAGGAGGGCGAGGAGGAAGCGGACGAGCTTCTGCTCGACACCGTCGATCTCACCGACGCCGACCAGGAAGCCCCGGCCGAGGACGAGCCGGAAGCGGCGGCCGGCGGCCCTCGCGCCTGGCTGACCAGCGACGAGGAGCCCGAAGCGCCGCCGGCGAAGGCCGCGCAGGGCGGAACCCTGTTCGAGCGCATGTCGAACATCGCCAGGGGCGCCGCCAAGGCTCAGGTCGACGAGGAGGGACCGGCGCCGCGCACCGCCCGCGACCCGCTCGACATCCCGCGCTTCCTCAACCGCCAGAACAACCAATAGGCCCGGTTCCTCCCCTCCGCGAGCGGAGGGGAGTCGCCCGTTTCACCGCCGCTCGGCACCGCTTGGCCGCAGGAGGCGGCGGCAAGTCATTGCCGGTACAGCCTTGGCGCGGTCTATCCGGGCCATGGATTCATCGACGATGCGGGGCGTTCGCCTAAGCCTGATGCTGCTGGCGACGGGGGCCGCCGCGACGCCTTCCGCGGCGCAGCAGCAGCCGGCGCCCCTGCCCCGGGGCGCCGTGGTCCAGCCGCTCGGGCCGGACAACGGCGCCGAGCTGCGCCGTCACCTGACCACGCTCGCCGACAATCCGCGCAGCCTCGATGCCCTGATCGGCGCCGGCCGTGCCGCCAACGAGAGCGGCGACGCCGAGGCCGCCCTGTCCTTCTTCGGCCGCGCCGACGAGCTGTCGCCGCGCAATCCGCGAATCAAGGCCGGCATGGCCTCGGCCCTGGTCCAGATGGGCCGCGCCCAAGCGGCTCTGAACCTGTTCGCCCAGGCGATCGCTCTCGGCGCTCCGGAGGCCGAGATCGCCGGCGACCGGGGCCTTGCCTACGACATGATCGGCGACCCGCGCCGGGCCCAGCGCGATTACACGCTGGCGCTTCGCCGCCGCGACGATGCCGAGCTCCGGCGGCGGCTGGCGCTGTCGCTGGCGATCAGCGGCCAGCGCGACGCGGCGCTTCGGATGATCGACCCGCAGCTCCGGCGCAACGACCGCGCCGCCTGGCGCACCCAGGCCTTCGTCCTCGCCTTGACCGGCGACGCCGCCGGCGCCACCCGCACCGCCCAGGGAACGATGCCGCCCGGCGCCGCCGCCGCGATGGCCCCCTTCCTCGCCCGGCTCGTCGTGCTCAGCCCGGCGCAAAAGGCGATGGCGGTCCATTTCGGGCATTTCCCGAGCGACGGCCGGGCGCGCGCCGATTCCGGCGTCGCCGACACCAGTGCCGACCCGGGGGCGGTGGCGCT
>DATMVG010000109.1:0-11992 GCA_035563315.1 Allosphingosinicella sp.
CGACGGTGGACCAGATGGTGCTGGCGCTGGCGGTACAGGCCTATGGCGAGGCGCAGGGCCTGATCGTCTCGCAGCGCATGGTCGACCGCGAGATCGTCAACATTCCGGCCTTCCGCAACTTCAGCGGCCAGTTCGACGACACCGCCTTCCGCCAGGCGCTTCAGAACCAGAACATCACCGAGGCTCAGCTCCGCCAGGATATCGGCCGATCGCTGATGCAGCGCCAGCTGCTCGGCCCGGTCGCGCGCGGCGCCGCCGTGCCGGAAGGGCTGGCGCGCGAATATGCCAATCTCCTGCTCGAGCGGCGGCGCGGAACGATCGGGGTGGTCCCGGCCGAGCTGATGCGCCAGGGCATCGAGCCGACCGACGCCCAGCTCGCCGCCTTCTACAACGGCAATCGCGGCCGCTTCACCATCCCCGAGCGTCGGGTGATCCAATATGCGATGATCGGCCCCGAGCAGGTCGCCGCCGCGGCTCAGGCGACGGACCAGGAGATCGCCGCCTTCTACGCCCAGAACGCGGCCAGGTTCGGGCCGCGCGAGACCCGCAACCTGCAGTCGATCGTGCTTCCCGACCAGGCGGCGGCGCAGGCCTTCGCGCAGCGTGTGCGAGGCGGAACCAGCTTCACCGACGCCGCCGCCCAGGCCGGCTTCGGCGCCGCCGACGTCACCTTCGCCGGCCAGAGCCGCGAGCAGTTCGCCGGCCAGACCTCGCCCAACGTCGCCGCCGCGGCCTTCCAGGCGCAGCAGGGGGCGGTGATCGGGCCGGTCCGATCCGAGCTCGGCTTCCACGTCGTCAGGGTTGAGCAGGTCGAGCGCGTCCCGGCGCGGCCGATCGCGGCGGTGCGCGACGAGATCGCCCGCACCATCCAGCAACGCAAGCTCGGCGAGGCGCTCAACGCCCTCGTCACCCGGGTCGAGGACCGGCTCAGCGAGGGCGCGAGCGTCGTCGAGGCGGCCCGCGCCGAGCGGCTCACCGTGGTGACGACCCCGCCGATCACCGAATCGGGCCAGGTGCCCGGCCAGCAGTTCATCGTCCCGGCCGAGATGCAGCCGCTGCTCCGCGGCGCCTTCGAGATCGACGCCGAGGACCCGGAGCCGGTGGTCGAGCAGATCGAGCCCAACCAGCGCTTCGCCCTGCTCGGAGTCGAGCGCGTCATCGCCGCCGCCCCGCCCCCGCTCGCCCAGATCCGGGCCCAGGTCCGCGACTCCTTCATCCAGCAGCAGGGGCTGCAGCGGGCGCGCGCCGTCGCCCAGCAGATCGCCGACCGGATCAATGGCGGAACGCCCGTCGCCCAGGCCTTCGCCCAGGCCCAGCCGAGGCTTCCCTCGCCGCAGCCGGTCAACATGCAGCGGCTCGAGATCAGCCGGTCGGGCGGCCAGGCGCCGCCGCCGCTCATCGCCCTGTTCAGCATCGCCCAGGGCCGGGCCCATGTGCTCGCGGCTCCGAACGGGGCGGGCTGGTTCGTCGTCCATCACGAGCAGCGCACGCCCGGCAACGCCTCCGGCCAGCCCCAGCTGATCAACACGACCCGAGCCGAGTTCGCCACCTCCGCCGCCGAGGAGATCGCCCAGCAATTCGCCCGCGCCGTCGAGCTTTCGACCGAGGTCGAGCGCAATGCGGCGGCGATCGCCCGGCTTCGCCAGCGGCTGATCGGAAACGCCACTCCGTGAGTCTGTCGCCGCCAGGGTCTTCCCGATCAGCGCCGCTCATCCTGAGGAGCCGCTGAGCGAAGTCGAAGCGGCCTCTCGAAGGACGCACCACGTCCTTCGAGACGGGCCTTCGCCAGGCTCAGTCCCTCCTCAGGATGAGCGACTGGGATTCGACTCGAAACGCGAACCTAGGTCAGCCGCCAGGTCACCGATTGCCGAATCGAGGTTGGGACGGCATTGCCCGACGAGTCGCGGGCGGGGGAATAGCGGAAGCGGCGCTCGAAGATCCGGCAGGTCGTCGAATCGAGGGACGAGGAGCCGCTCGAGGCGACCACGGTGCAGTTGCCGACCCGGCCGTCGGTGCCGACCGTGAAGCTGACCCGGACCGTGCCCTGCTCCTCCTCCCGGCGGGCCGCGGCCGGATAGTCCGAATCGTTGTTGAACGCGCCGCGCAGCAGCGAGGCGGCCGAGGCCGCGGCCCCGCCCGGACTGGCGGCTCCCCGGTTCGGCGCCCTCGACAGCGGATTGAGGTCGGTGGGGACCGGCGAGGGCGAGGTCTCGACCGGGGTCGGGTTCTCGGACGCGGCCGGCTCCGGCTCGGGCACCGGCTCGGGCGCCGGCGGGACCGGCTCGATGACGTCGAACGTCTTGAGGTCCTCGCTCGCCGTCTCGACCACGGTGTAGGCGAGGCCGGTGACGAAGGCCCAGGCGATCAGGCCGTGGATCGCCACGACCAGGGCGACGGCGGGGGCGCGGGGGCGGCTGGACGCCTGGGCGTAGCTCATCGACATGTCCTCGTTCGGGAATGAGGGCAGAACGCACGCGGATAGTTACGGGTCCATCACCGCGGAACGGCCGTTCAGCCCAAGCGCGCGGGGCGCTAGGAGGGGGAATGATCCTCGTCATCGACAATTACGACAGCTTCACCTGGAACCTGGTCCACTATCTGAGGGAGATCGGGGCGGCGGTCAGGGTCGAGCGCAACGATTCGCTGAGCGCGGGCGAGGCGCTTGCGAGCGGCGCCGAGGCGATCCTGATCTCGCCCGGGCCGGGGACGCCCGACGAGGCGGGCATCTCGCTGGCGCTGGTCGCCGCCTGCGCCGAGGCCCGGCGGCCGCTGCTCGGAGTGTGCCTCGGCCACCAGGCGATCGGCCGGCATTTCGGCGGCCGGATCGAGCGCGCGCCGGCGCCGATGCACGGCAAGGTCTCGGCGATCGGGCACGATTCGAGCGGGGTCTTCGCCGGCCTGCCCTCGCCGCTCGCCGCGGCCCGCTACCATTCTTTGGTCATCGCCGCCGATGGCGTGCCCGGCTGCCTCGTTGTCAACGCCGCCGCCGCCGACGGCACGGTGCAGGGCCTTCGCCACCGCTCGCTGCCGATCCACGGCGTCCAGTTCCACCCGGAGAGCGTCGCCAGCGCCGGCGGCCACGCCCTGCTCGGCAACTTCCTCGCGCTGGCCGCGAAGGCGAATGGCGGGCCGGCTTGACAGCCGCCGAAACGTTCCGTACACGTTCCTCATACGTTCCGAACAGGGGGAACCCGAATGCTGACCCGCAAGCAACATGAGCTTCTCCAGTATATCGACCGGCAGCTGTCCGCGACCGGGGTGTCGCCCTCGTTCGAGGAGATGAAGGAGGCGCTCGACCTCAAGTCGAAGAGCGGAGTCCACCGGCTGATCTCGGCGCTCGAGGAGCGCGGCTTCATCAGGCGGCTGGCCAACCGGGCGCGGGCGCTCGAGGTGGTGCGGATGCCCGACATGAAGCCCGCCCAAAGCGGCGCCCCGGCGCCGGCGCCGCTCGCGGCGAACGACATCCTCGAAATCCCGCTTCACGGGCGGATCGCGGCCGGCACCCCGATCGAGGCGCTTCAGGGCACCGACACCCTGCCCGTCCCCGCCGCCTTGCTCGGCCCGGGCGAGCATTATGCGCTCGAGGTGGCCGGCGATTCGATGGTCGAGGTCGGCATCCTCGACGGCGACTATGCGCTGGTCCGCAAGACCGACACCGCCCGCGACGGCGAGATCGTCGTCGCCCTGGTCAACGACGAGGAGGCGACCCTGAAGACCTACCGGCGCGAGGGCCAGATGATCCGCCTCGACCCGGCCAACCGGCGCTACGACCCGCAGCGCTACCGCGAGGACCAGGTCCGGATCCAGGGCAGGCTCGCCGGCCTGCTTCGCCGCTATTGAGCGAAGGCCCATGGCGCGGCTCAACTATGTCGAGCTTCCGGTCGCCGACGTCGCGGCGGCCAGGGGCTTTTACGAGGCGGCGTTCGGCTGGTCGCTGACCCCGTTCGGGCCGAGCTACGCCGCGACTTTGACCGGCGACACCGATATCGGCCTCCAGGGCGATCCGGCGGAAGCGACCAAGGCGCCGCTGCCGGTGATCGAGGTCGACGACCTCGAAGCCGCGCTCGAGGCGGTGACCCGCGCCGGCGCAAGGATCGTCCGGCCGATCTTCGCCTTCCCCGGCGGACGGCGCTTCCAGTTCCTCGACCCCGCCGGCAACGAGATCGCCTGCGTCGAGGCCGGCCAGGGCTGAGGCGGCTATTCGGCGGTCGTCGGATCGATGACCGCGCGCACTTGCGCTATGCTGTTGGCGGGGAAGCCCGCGGTCTCGGCGTGGCGTCGGATCAGATCCTCGCTCGGCGCCCGGTAGACGCAGTAGATCTTGTCGTCGGTGACGTAGGAATGGACCCACTGGATGTCGGGGCCGAGGTCGCGAAGCACCGCGCACGAGCCTTGGGACGCGCCCTTGAGCGAGTCGGCGTCGAGGCTGCCGGCTCCCGGCATTTCGCGTTCGATGACGAACTGGGGCATCGCATTCTCCTTCGCGTCGCTGGCCGCGCCTTAGCGCATCCCCGCCCCCAGGGGAAAGCCGGTTGCCGGGAGCCCCGGCTCGACCCCGCGAAAGTCGGCGCCGATCAACTCGACCGAGCGGGAGCGGAACCCGGGCGCCTTCGCCGCTCCCGCGTCCGCCCTGCTCGCGGTTCCCGCCCTTCGGCTCGGGGCGCCGCCCGCCGTCCTCGAAGCATGCGGTCCCGGAGCAGGCCGCCCTAGCGGTTGCCGGCGCCCGCCCAGGGATGGCGGCCGACCTGGCCCGCGACCGAGTCGACCCGAGGACGGGCGCCGAGCCCGATCGCAAGTCCGCCGGTGCGGGCGAGGAAAGCCCGGTCGGCCCTCAGCCAGCGCGGCGCGCAGGCGCGCGGGAGGAGGCGGTCGGCGACGACGATGTCGGCCTCGGCGCAGGCCGCCACCATCTCGTCCCAGCGCACGAAATGCGGCGTTCGGGTCGCCAGGATGCGCCAGCGGCGGCCGCCGCGATCGAGGTCGGCGACACACAGATCGGCGCTGCAGGCGGTTGTCGGCAGCCGCTCCAGCTCGACATAGTCGGCCTCCGCGCCGGCCAGCTCGGCGAGGGTCGAGCGGACATAATCGCCGGCGCGCGGCCGAAGCAGGGCCAGCTCCCCCGATTCGAGGCGAAGCACGAGGTGACGGCCGTCGCCGGTGACGATGAGGTCCGGCGGCGGAGTGGCCAGCGCCCAGGTCGCTCCGGCGGCGATCGGGGCGAGGCCGAGCCGGCGCCAGCGGCTTCGCCACAGGCAGATCCACAAGCCGCCCGCGACGACCAGGGCGAAGGCGCCGCGCGGCATGGCCGGGAGCAGGGCCACGGCGCCCGGAGCCGAGGCCGCGCCGTGGGCGAGGCCGACGAGGAGCGAAAGCGCGTGGCCGGTCAGCCACCAGAAAGGGGCGCCGAGCCCGACCAGGTCGAAGACCAGGGCCAGGGCCTCGAGCGGCATGATGACGAAGGTGGTGAGCGGAATCGCGACCACGTTCGCGATCGCGCCGTAGAGGCCGGCCTTGTGGAAGTGGAAGAGGGCGATCGGGATCAGCGCCACCTCGACGGCGAGGCCGGTGAGGACGAGGCCGAGCAGGAAGCGGCCGGCCGCGGCGCTGCCCCGTTCGTCGCGGCGCGAAAGCAGCGCCTGGACGCGCGGATTCTCGTGCAGAGCGACGATCGCCGTGATCGCGGCGAAGCTCATCTGGAAGCTCGGCCCGGGCAGGGATTCCGGCCACAGGAGGAGGACGACAAGGGCGCCGACGGCGACGAGCCTAAGGGTGAGAGCCTCCCGGCCGAGGGCGATTCCGGCGAGGACGAGCAGAGCGGCGATGCAGGCGCGGACCGTCGGCACTTCGGCCCCGGTGAGCAGGGTGTAGGCGATGCCGGCCAGGGCGCCGGTCGCGGCGGCGACCAGGACGAGGCGGCAACGCAGGGCCAGCGCCGGGCTGAGGGCGAGCAATTTCAAGGTCAGAAGCATGACCGCCCCGACCACGGCGGTGAGGTGGAGCCCGCTGACCGAGAGCAGGTGAGCGAGTCCCGAGCGGCGCATCGCTTCGGCATCCTCCTCGGGAATGCCATATTGGTCGCCGGTCGCCAGCGCGGCGGCGATTCCCCCTTCCGCGCCGCCGCCGAGGCGGTCGCGGACATAAGCGGCCAGCCGCTGGCGCCAGTTCGCGACGCGGGCGCGCCAGCCGACCTCCGAAGCCGGAGCGACGACGGCGACGTCGAGCGCCCGGCCGGTGCCGCCGATCCGCTGGAACCAGGCGGCTCGAGCGAAATCATATCCGCCCGGCGCGGCCATCGGCGCTGGCGGCATCAGCCAGGCGCGGACCCGGACCGCGGCGCCCGGAGCGAGGCCGTCGACGATCTGCGGCTCGGCGACGTTGACCCTCAGCCGGGCGGCGAGCGCGCAATCGTGCGGCGCGACGACGAGGCGAAGGAGGCGTTCGGCGGCGAGCGCCTGAACGCCCTCGATCCGGCCGGTGAACTCGACCATCCGCGCCCGCTCGATCCGGGGCGCGGCGGCCCGCTCGGCCTTCCACCAGACCAAGGCGCAGCCCAAGGCTGCGGCGAGGCTGAACAGGAACAGGGCCCTGCCCCAGCGTGTGCCGACCCCGGCGGCGGCGGCGCCGAGCATGAGGGCGAGGGCGGCGGCGAGGAAAGCGCTCCAGGCCGAGCGGTCAGGCAGCCAGAACCAGGCCGAGATGCCGAGGATCAGGCCGACCGGGAGCCAAAGCGGCAGCTGGTCGCGCTCGGCCTCGGCCAAACGCTCGAGACGCTCGCCGGCGGCGGACGCCCACGGCGACAGGCCCGATCCGATCAGGGACAGAGGGTTCGAGCGAAGGGCCGCGGACCCGCCGGCTTCCGTGCTCATCGGCCACCGCCCCGACCGGGACGACCCGAAGGGTGCGCGCCTCTTCCGCGCCTTCGCCGCGCTATGCTAGGGGCGCTGGCGTCACCGGTCGCCATGGCCGCATCCTTGGAGAAAGAGCGCGTGAGCGCAAGCCCAGAGCCCGCCACGGTCGTCACGCGCTTCGCGCCCTCGCCGACCGGCTTCCTCCATATCGGCGGCGCTCGAACCGCCCTGTTCAACTGGCTCTATGCGCGCCACCATGGCGGCAGGTTCCTGCTCAGGATCGAGGACACCGACCGGGCGCGCTCCACCCAGCCGGCGATCGATGCGATCCTCGACGGCATGAAGTGGCTCGGTCTCGACTGGGACGGCGACGCCTGGTTCCAGTCGCAATTCGCCGCCCGACACGCCGAAGTCGCCCACCAGCTGCTCGAGCGCGGCCATGCCTATCGCTGCTGGATGAGCCAGGAGGAGCTCGCCGCCGCGCGCGAGGAGGCGCAGCGCGAGAAGAAGCCGCTGCGCATCCGAAGCCGCTGGCGCGACTGCGGCGACGAGGGCGACGGGCCGTTCGTCCTTCGCCTGAAGGCACCGACCGAAGGCGAGACGGCGATCGCCGACGAGGTCCAGGGCGAGGTCAGGGTCCGCAACGAGGAGCTGGACGACTTCATCCTGCTACGCTCGGACGGCAGCCCGACCTACATGCTCGCGGTCGTCGTCGACGATCACGACATGGGCGTGACCCACGTCATCCGCGGCGACGACCATCTCAACAACGCCTTCCGCCAGCTCGCCATCGTCCGCGCCATGGGGTGGCCGGAGCCCGTTTACGGCCACCTGCCGCTGATCCACGGGCCCGACGGCGCCAAGCTGTCCAAGCGTCATGGCGCGCTCGGCGTCGAGACCTATCGCGACGAGCTCGGAATCCTTCCCGAGGCCCTGTTCAACTATCTGCTGAGGCTCGGCTGGGGGCATGGCGACGAGGAGATCATCGCGCGCGAGGATGCGATCCGATGGTTCGGGCTCGACCATGTCGGCCGCTCGCCGTCCCGGTTCGACCTTCGCAAGCTCGAAAATCTCAACGGCCATTATCTGCGCGCCGCCGACCCCGGCCGGCTGGCCGCGCTCGCCGGGCCGCTGATCGAAGGTCGCCTCGGCCGCGGCCTCGCCGCCCGAGAGCTCGGCCTGCTCGTCGAAGCGATGCCGCATCTGACCCCGCGGGCCAGCGATCTCAACGCCTTGGCCGACGGAGCATCGTTCCTGTTCAAGCCTCGGCCGCTGAACATGGACGACAAGGCCGCCGCCCTGCTACAGGGCGAGGCACGGGAACTGCTCGCCCTCGTCCACGCCGCCCTTTCGGGTGTCGACACGTGGAATGCCGAGGCGACGGAGCAGGCCGTACGGGAGGTTGCTGAGGCCAATGGCGTGAAGCTCGGCCAGGTCGCGCAACCGCTGCGCGCGGCGCTCACCGGACGGGCGACTTCGCCGGGTATTTTCGATGTGCTGGCGCTGCTCGGGCGGGACGAAAGCCTGGACCGCATCGCCGACCAGATGACGGGGAAGGGACCGGGACATGGCGGATAAGGCCAGCCTCACTATCGGCGACAAGAGCTTCGATTATGCGATGCTTGCGGGGACGGTCGGTCCCGAGGTGATCGACGTTCGCAAGCTCTACGCCCAGGCCGACATCTTCACCTACGATCCCGGCTTCACTTCCACCGCAAGCTGCCAGTCGCAGATCACCTATATCGACGGCGATGCGGGCATCCTGCTTCACCGCGGCTATCCGATCGACCAGCTCGCCGAGCATTCCACCTTCATGGAGGTCGCCTACCTGCTGCTCTACGGCGAGCTTCCGCACAAGGCCGAGCTCGAGAAGTTCACCTACACCATCTCCCGCCACACCATGCTGCACGAGCAGCTCGCCACCTTCTATCGCGGCTTCCGGCGCGACGCCCATCCGATGGCGATCATGTGCGGGGTCGTGGGCGCCCTCTCCGCTTTCTATCACGACAGCACCGATATCACCGATCCCAAGCAGCGGATGATCGCCTCGCACCGGCTGATCGCCAAGATGCCGACGATCGCGGCCATGGCCTTCAAATATTCGATCGGCCAGCCGTTCATGTATCCGCAGAACAACCTCTCCTACACCGGCAACTTTCTGAGGATGACGTTCGGGGTCCCGGCCGAACCCTATGAGGTCAACCCGGTCATCGAGAATGCGATGCGGCGGATCTTCATCCTCCACGCCGACCACGAGCAGAACGCCTCGACCTCGACGGTCCGGCTCGCGGGCTCCTCCGGCGCCAACCCGTTCGCCTGCATCGCCGCCGGCATCGCCTGCCTGTGGGGGCCCGCCCATGGCGGCGCCAACGAGGCCGCGCTCAACATGCTGCGCGAGATCGGCCGGCCCGAGCGGATCCCCGAATATGTCGCCCGGGCGAAGGACAAGGACGACCCGTTCCGGCTGATGGGCTTCGGCCACCGGGTCTACAAGAATTACGATCCGCGCGCGAAGGTGATGCAGAAGACGGCCGAGGAGGTGCTCGACACGCTCGGCATCTCCGATCCGGTCCTCGACACCGCCCGCGAGCTCGAGCAGGTCGCGCTCAAGGACGATTATTTCATCGAGAAGAAGCTCTATCCCAACGTGGATTTCTATTCGGGCGTGATCCTGTCGGCGATCGGCTTCCCGACGTCGATGTTCACCGCCTTGTTCGCGCTCGCCCGAACCGTCGGCTGGGTCGCCCAGTGGAACGAGATGATCGCCGACCCCGACCAGAAGATCGGCCGCCCGCGCCAGCTCTACACCGGCCCGGCGCAGCGCGACTACGTGCCCGTCGACCGGCGCTAGAAGGGACCTGTAGAGGAGGGGACACGCACGAATACGCGTCCCCATTCGTCACCCCCGCGGCCTGACGAAGCTGAGTCGATCGAGATGACCTTCGGCTAGTCGAGCACCGACTTCAGCCGGCGCAGGACGCCCATCGCGGCGCAGACGTCGTCGAACATCAGCTTGACCCGTTCCTGACCCGAGCGCGCCCGGAACATGCTTCCCGGCTCGAAGCGGTTCTTGCCCCAGATCGCGACGAGCACGTCCTCGGCGCCGACATAGGCGAAGACCCGCCCGCCTTCGCGCAGCTGAAGAAGCTCGCTGCGCACGTCGCTGCCGACGAGGAGCGAGGCCGCGGCCGGCTGGCTCGCATAGACCTCGAACTTCTTCTCGAAAGCGGGGTCGGTGTCGAATTTCACCCGCTCCATGCCGCTCGGCTTGAAGAAGTTGAAGATACCCTTGTCCGGCACGATCGCGGTCTCGCCGCCCGAGGGCGAACGGCGCTGGAAGGCGTAGAGCTGGCCGGTGAAGACGGTGACCGTGTTCTTGCCCTGGCGGCGGGTCAGGGTGCCCTCGTAGACGGCGAAGCGCTTGCCCTCGGAGTCGGTGCCGTGGAACAGGTCGGTGAAGCTGTGGCTCGAGATGCCGCCGAACAATATCCGCCCGGCCGAGGGGAAGACCGGCGGATCGAATCCGCTCGGCAGATATTCCATGCCGCCGCGGCGGGCGAGCGCCTCGAGAACCGGATGCTTCAGTTCCTCCTTGGCCGCGGTCAGCGGGCGGACGCCGGCGACGATCCCGACGACGATCACCAGGACGCCGAGGACTAGGCCCGAAACCACCCACTCCGCCCCGGCGAGTGAGACCAGCACGACGAGGCCGAGGACGATGCTTCCGACGAGCAGCAGCCAGAAGCGTCGGACCGCTTTCCGGCGCTTCTCCTCGATCGCTCCGATCTCGGCGCGGACGCTGTCGTCGCGGCACAGGTCGTCGAAATGCTGGGCGGAATATTCGATCATCGGCGGCGACTCCCCCTCGGTTCGGCGGGGAGAGTGTACGCGCCGTTTCGCCTTGTCCAGACCCGCCTCGCGGCAGCGGCTTAGCCGGCTTTCCTCAGCGGCAGCGTGAAGGTGAAGCGGGCGCCTTGGCCGGGGGCGCTGTCGACGGCGACGTCGCCGCCCATCGCCCGGGCGAGGCGGCGCGCGATGTAGAGGCCGAGGCCGGTGCCGCCGGGCTCGTTGGGATCGACCCGCTCGAACTTCTCGAAGATCCGCTCCTGGTCCTCGGCGGCGATGCCCTTGCCCTGGTCGGCGATGATGACCGCCGCAAGATCGCCCTCGCGCTCGAGGCGGATCCAGACCTGGCCGCCGGCGGGGGAGTAGCGCACCGCATTGGCGATGAGGTTCATCAGCACCTGGAGGCCGCGGGTGAAGTCGCCGGTGGCGGGCAGCTCCTCGTCGGCGCCGGGCGAGTCGATGCGAACGCCCCGGTCGGCGGCACGGACCGCGAGCAGGCCGGCGGCGCGGCGGGCGAGGTCGGCGAGGTCGACCGAGTCGGCTTCCGGAGCGAAGTCGGGACGCTCGATCGCCTGAAGGTCGACGAGATCGTCGACCAGCGACAGCAGATGGCGGCCGGCGGCGGCGATGTCGGCGGCGTAACCGGCATAATCGCGGCGCAGCGGCCCCTCCGGCTGGGCGCGCAGGCGCTCGGCATTCTCGACGATATAAGCGAGCGGAGCGCGAAGTGCCTGGTCGAGCCGCTCGCCGAAGGCCGACGGGCGCTCGGGCGCGCTTCGCGGCGGGGCGACGGCGTCTTCGGCGCGGAGGCTGACGCTGGCGCCGCGAAAGCCGGCGAATCGGCCCATGCCGTCGATCAGGGGGATTCCGGAGAGCCGGTAGCGGCCGCCGCCGCCGTGGCGGAGCTCGGCCGGCTGGCCGTCGAAGCGGCGGTGCTCGGCGAGCGCGATCAGGATCGGAAGCGATCCGTCCTCGCCCTCGCGGAAGCGGAACAGCCGGGTCAGCTGCTCGCCGATCAGCTCGGCGGGAGGGCGGCCGATCGCCGCCGCCGCTCCGGCCGAAAGCGCGGTCAGGCGAAGCGTCTCGTCGGTCTCCCAGGTCCAGTCGGCGGCGGCGCGAAGGAAATCGGCTTCGCGCTCGCTCGCCTCGGCGGCCGGCTCGGGCGGGGCCGGCCGCTCGGCCCAGCCGGTGATCGACAGGGCCACTTCCTCGCCCTCGGGGTCGGCTCGGACCCAAAGGTCGATGTCGCGGTCGCCGTCGGCGGCGATGGCGGCGCGCGAGACGGTGATGCCGAGGCG
>DATMVG010000110.1:0-11681 GCA_035563315.1 Allosphingosinicella sp.
GTCGATCTGGAGCAGCCGGCCGGCGGAATCGCGGACGAAGCGCTCGGGAAAGGCCGCCTCGATCTCCGCGGTCGCCGTCGGGAAGGAGGCGATCGGGTTGCGGATCCGGGTGCGGGTGAAATTGGCGACGAAAGAGAGGTCGGTCTCGTCGAGCGGGCGGGCGGTCAGCCTCAGGCTGAGCACGCGGCGGTTGTCGGCGACGAGGTCGGGATTGCCGCCGTCGAGCCGGGTGATGTCGACGGTCTCGCCGCGGGTGAAGTCGAACACCCGGACGTTGGGAGTCGGCACGCCCGGGTCGCCGAGCTGCTGCATGGTCGGGGCGCCGTCCTCGTCGGTGACCGAGACGGCGAGGTCGAGCTGCGGGATCGGCGCCCAGCGAGCGCCGTAGCCGAGCGTGGTCAGGGTGCCGAAGTCGGACAGCTGCTCGACCTCGGCGTTGAGGTTGGCGGAGAGGTTGCCGATCGCCGAGAGGAAGCCGGTTCGGCGGCTGGCGATGGGCAAGTCGAGGCTGGCCTGGGCCGCGGCCCGGTCGCGCCCGAGCTTGCGGGTCTGGACGACGCCCGAGCGGGCGGTTCGGCTGTCGAGATCGCTCGTGTCGACTCCGGCCCTGAGGCTCGCCGCCAGCTGCCCGGCGGGCAGGCGCAGGACCGGGCCGTTGAGGACCGCCTGGGCGTCGGCGGTCCGGCTGGTCGAGCGCGAGCGGTCGGCCGGCCTGGCGGCGACGAAATCGGGGCCGAGCGGCGCGAAGGGGTTGGCGGCGGGGTCGCCGGCGTCGATCCGCGCCTGCAGCGCCGCCGGGTCGATTCCGGTGTCGATATGGCTGATGTTGCGGATTTGGTCGTAGTTCGCGGTAAAGGACCACCGCCACGGCGCGATGTCGCCGTTCATGGAGAGGCCTAGATGGCCGGTGCGGCCGGTCGAGCGCCGAGTCAACGGGCCGGCCGAGTCGGCAAGGCGGAACAAGGTGACGTCGGAGCCGAACGGCGAGAACGGGTTCGAGGCGGGCAGGACCAGCGTCGCGCTGGGCAGGCCGAGGCGGCTTTCGCTGTCGCTCAGCTCCAGGCTCGCGTTGAACGTCGCCGAGACGTCGCCGAAGAGCGTGCGGTTCAGGCTGCCGTTCAGCGCCAGCCGGTCGGTCTCCGGCAGAAGCGTCCGGAATCGGCCGAGGTCGGTGAAATTGGCCTCGTTGGCGAGCGCCGCGAAATCGGCCAGCGAGGGCGGCCCGCCGGCGGCGGAGGCCGGGACCCCCGCCACCGTCACCGGCACGCCGACCAGCGCGCTCAGCGCGGGGTCGATCTCCGCGCCGGGGCCGAAGGGCGAGGCGCCGATATTGCCGACGAGGTCGAACGGGCGGGCCGGGACGGACTGGATCAGGTCGCGCTCGCTCTCCAGCAAGGGCGCCGAATGCTGATATTCGACGTCCATGCTCCAGCGCCCGTCGCGGTCGATGCGCAGAAGGTTGACGTCGACTCCGTAGCTGCCGCGCCCGCCCGCCGTGGCGAGGCCGTAATCGGCCTCCGCGGTGATCGCCCGGAAGCGGCGGCGCAGGACGAAGTTCACCACCCGCTGGTCGGCCCGGTAGCCATAGCGCAGCGCCACCTCCTCGGGCAGGATATCGACCCGCTCGATCGCCTCCGGAGGGATGTCGCGGATTTCGCGGAAGCCCGAAATGCGGCGGCCGTTCAGGAGGACGACGGGGCCGCCGCCGTCCCGCGCGCGGCCGCTCCGGGTCTGCGGGGCCAGCGCGTCGAGCAGCTCGGCGAGGTTGCCGGCGCCGTAGGCGCGGATCTCGCGCCGGTTGAGCTGCACCTCGGGCGGGATGTCGCCGATGACCGAGCCGCGCGGCGCCTGGCCGGTGACGACGATCTCCTCGCCCTCTTCCTGGTCGAGCTCCTCGTCGAGCGCCTCCTCCTCGGATGGGGCGGCGGCCTGAGTCTCGTCGGCGGGCGGAGGGGCCTCCTGGCCGTGGAGCGGAGTGAGGCTCGTCCCGGCAAGCAACGCGAACAAGGCGGATCTGAAATACACTCGGCGGACTCTTTTCTGTTCTGCTCTCGACCGGTCCCGGGTGGGGGATCGGCGCTGAACCGCCCGTGTATTGAGCGAGCAGCGTTCGTTCAGGTCAGGCTGGGCTTAGCTGAACCGATTGTCGCGGGGAAAGCCCATCGGGGGCATCCGGCCGGCGGCTCCGCGCGCCGTCCGCCAGGCGCCGATGTCGGTCTCGGTGCGGGTCCGGCCGCTCTCCCCGCCCATCGACCAGGACAGGCCCTCGGCGAAGCGGAACGTCGTCGCGTCGGCGAGCCCGCCCTCGCGGTAGCGCTGCAGCTGCACCCCCTGGCCGCGTCCCAGTTCGGGGAGCTCGGCGAGCGGATAGACGACCAACTTGCGGTTCTCGCCGATGACCGCGACATAGTCGTCGCCGGTTCGCAGCGGCCTCACCACCTTGAGGCGCGCTCCGGGACGCAGGTTCACCACTTGCTTGCCCTTGCGAGTCTCCGCGATGGCGGCGGCCGCGGAGGTGACGAAGCCGCGGCCGTCCGACGAGGCGAGCAGGAGCTTGTCGGCGTCGCCCGCGCGGAACAGCGCCGCGACATTGCCTTCGCCCTCGATGTCGACCATCGACTTGACCGGTTCGCCGAAACCGCGCCCGCCCGGGAGCCGGTCGGCGGCCAGCGTGTAGAAGCGCCCCGTCGTCGACGCGAGCAGCAGCTTGTCGGTCGTATGGGCATGGAAGAAGAAGTCTGATTCGTCGCCTTCCTTGAACTTCAGCGCCTCCGGGCTGGCCAGCTCGACGTGGCCGCGCATGGCTCGAATCCAGCCGCGCTTCGACATGATGACGGTGATCGGCTCGCGCTCGATCATCGCCTCGAGCGGGATCTCCCGCGCCGGCCCGGCTTCCTCGATCAGGGTGCGGCGGCGGCCGAGCGCCGTGTCTGGGCCGTAGCGCGTCCTGAGCGCCGCCAGATCCTTCTTGAGCTTCTTCTTCTGAAGCTTCGGATCGTCGATCAGCTTCTGCAGCTGCTCCCGCTCGGCGACGAGGTCGTCGCGCTCGCCCCTCAGCTGCATCTCCTCGAGCCTGCGCAGCGATCTGAGGCGCATGTTGAGGATCGCCTCCGCCTGGCGCTCCGAGAGGGCGAATTCTGCGACCATCACCGGCCTGGGCTCGTCTTCGCTGCGGATGATCTCGATCACTCGGTCCAGGTTGAGGAAGGCGACGAGATAGCCTTCGAGCAGCTCGAGACGATCGTCGATCTTCGCGACCCGGTGGGTGGCGCGGCGGATCAGCACTTCGACCTGAAAATCAAGCCAGGCGCCGATCACCTGCTTCAGGCCCATCACCTGCGGCGTGCGCGCCGAGTCGAGGACATTGAGGTTCAACGGAATTCGAACTTCGAGGTCGGTCAGCCGGAACAGGCTGTCCATCAGCATCTGCGGATCGACGGTTCGGCTTCTGGGCTCGAGGACGATGCGGATTTCCTCGGCGGACTCGTCGAGCACGTCGGCGAGGATGGGCAGCCGCTTGTCGGTGACCAGGCCGGCGATCTGCTCGATCAGCTTGCCCTTGGGCACCTGGTAGGGGATTTCGGTGACGACCGCGGTCCATGTGCCTTGCGGCCCCTTCTCTACCTCCCAGCGCGCGCGCACCCGGAAGGCGCCGCGCCCGGCGGCATAGGCGGCGGCGATGCTGTCGGCGGAATCGACGAGGATTCCGCCGGTGGGAAAGTCGGGGCCTGCGACGAAGCCCATCAGCTCGCGTGCGTCCGCCTTCGGGCGGTCGATCAGGTGCATGGCGGCGTCGAGGATCTCGGCGACGTTGTGCGGCGGGATCGACGTCGCCATCCCGACGGCGATGCCGCTCGCGCCGTTGGCGAGCAGGTTGGGGAACAGGCCGGGAAAGACCTCCGGCTCCTCCTCCTCGCCATTATAGGTCGGCCGGAAGTCGACCGTGCCTTGGTCGAGCCCCGCCATCAGCTCGCCCGCGGCCGCCGTCAGCCTGGCCTCGGTATAGCGCATCGCCGCCGCGTTATCGCCGTCGACGTTCCCGAAATTGCCCTGGCCGTCGACCAGCGGGTAGCGCAGCGAGAAATCCTGGGCGAGCCGGACCATCGCGTCGTAGACCGACTGGTCGCCATGCGGGTGGTATTTGCCGATCACGTCGCCGACGACGCGAGCGCATTTCTTGTAGCCGGCCGCCGGGTCGAGCCGAAGCAGCCGCATCGCCCACAACAGCCTGCGGTGCACCGGCTTGAGCCCGTCGCGCAGGTCGGGAAGCGAGCGGGCGGTGATCGTCGAAAGCGCATAGACCAGGTAGCGCTGGGACAGAGCGTCGCGGAACGGCACCTCGACGAGCTGGTCGAATTCGTCACTCATGGAGAAGCGTTAGCAGGGCGGATTCGGCGATGCGAGCGGGAACCGGGCAGCCCGGCGCTGAGGTTGCGCAGGTCTTGTAACATGATATCATACCACACATCGCTGCGGGCTTGTTCTTGTCTACCGATGTGGTAGACTAGCGCCGCTAGGAGGCCGATCATGCGCCGATTGCTCTTGTCCCTCCCTCTCATGCTGATCGCGGCGAGTTGCGGCGGCGAGCCGCAGCAGCGCCAGGCCAGCGAAGACCTGCGGACCTTCGACGTCCAGGATAGGACCCCGCCGCCGGCCCCGGCCGCGGCTCCCGCGATGGAGCGGACGGCCGACGCCAACGCCGGCCCCAATATCTCTCCGACGGCCGCCCCGGGTGTGGCCTTCAATTACCGTTACGCCTTCCGGCTGCCCGCGCAGCGCGTGTCCACGGTCCAGGAGCAGCATGCGCGCGCCTGCGAGCAGCTCGGCCTCAGCCGCTGCCGGATCACCGGCATGCGCTACCGGGTCGTCAACGAGCGCGACATTCAGGCCATGCTCGCGTTCAAGCTCGAGCCGACCATCGCCCGTCGCTTCGGCCAGGCCGGAGCCCAGGTGGTCACCCAGTCCGAAGGCATGCTGGTCGACGCCGAGATCACCGGCACCGATGTCGGCACCTCGATCCGCGCCGCCGGCCGCAACCTGGCCGAGATGACCGAGGAGCTGAATCGGCTCGAGGCCCGTCTCGCCCGGGGCGGAGTCGCCCGCGACGAGAGGACTCGCCTCGAATATGAGGCGCAGCAGCTTCGTCAGTCGATCCGAGCCACCCGCGCCAACCAGCAGGACCAGCAGGAATCGCTGGCGACCACGCCGATGGTCTTCGAATATGGTTCGGGCGACCTCGTCCCCGGATTCGACTCCGGGCCTTCCTTCCGCAAGACGCTCGATCGCGCCGGCGACAATTTCGTGGAAGGGGTGGCGGTCCTGTTCATCATCGTCGTCACTCTTCTGCCCTGGGCGCTGCTCGCGTTGCTGATGTGGTGGATCTTCCGCCTGCTCCGCCGCCGCTTCGGCCGGCCGGCAGGGAGCCGCGACGAGACCGTCGCGCCTGGGCCCGCGGCCGAGGCCGGGCCGGCGCCCGACGTCAGCTGACGTCGGGTTCGGCGAGGACGGCCGCGGGCTCCGTCGCCGAGGCGGCCCGCACCTCGGCGAGCAGCCAGTCGCGGAAGGCGGCGATCTTCGGCTGGGAGCGCCGTCCCTCCGGATAGACCAGCCAGTGGCTGGAGCCCGGAAAGTGGAGGTGGGGGAAGGGCTGGACCAGCCGCCCCGCCGCCAGCTCGGAGCGCCAGAACATCGGAGTCATCATCGCCACTCCGGCGCCGGCGAAGGCGGCGTTGGCCTCCATCACCTGGTTATCGAGGCCGAGGCCCGGCCGCGGCGGAACGTCGGGCGGGTCGAATCCGGCCTCGGTCATCCAGTCCCGCCACCAGCCGTCTTCAGGGCTCAGCCGAGGCACTTCCAGCAGCTGCTCCGGCCGTTCCAGGCGGTGCCGGGCGTGGAATTCGGCGGTGCAGATCGGAGTGACGTGCGAGCGCAAAAGGAAGTGGCATTTGAGCCCGCTCCAGCCGCCGCGGCCGATTCGGATCGCGGCGTGGAACTCGCCGGTCGAGAAATCGACCAGGCGGTTGTCGGTGCTGAGGCGCACGGCCAGATCGGGGTGGCGAACTTGGAAAGCGCCGAGCCGCGGCGCCAGCCACGTCGTCGCGAAGGTTTGGGCGGTGCTGATCGAAAGCAGGCCCTGGTCGTCGGCGACGAGCCCCGAAAAGGCCTCTTCCAGCGTCTCGAAGGCCGAAGTCAGCAAAGGCGCGATCCGCCGGCCCGCCTCGGTCAGCGAGACCCGCCCCTTGGTGCGTGCGAACAGGGGCAGGCCAAGTCGTTCTTCCAACAAGCGAATTTGATAGCTTACCGCCGCCTGGGTCATGCCGAGCTCGGTCGCCGCCACGGTGAAATTCTGGTGCCGCGCGGCGGATTCGAACACCCGCACGGCGCTGAGAGGGGGCAGGCGGCGCATCGCCGTACCATAAGCTTGGCTTATATGATCTGTCGAGACTTTCGTTGGCGCGGCGGCCTCGGATCCGCCATCTGCTCGCTTGTCGAAACGATGTTCGAGGAAAGGACAAGACCATGCGTGACGAACTCGATGCCCGCTTGTGGGTCGACCATCACGAAGCGTTCGCCGACGGCGTGGATCGCGCGCTGGCCGGCCTTCGCTCCGCCTTCGCCCGCTTCGCCGGATGGGACGGCAGCACTCACCAGCTGCTCGCCCTGGTCGCGGCGTTCGCGATCACTTCGCTCAGCTTCCAGACCACCGCCATCTAAATGAGGAGAATGTCATGGCCCAGGCAATCCGCACCATGTTCGAGGCGGCCTTCGTCGCCTTCTGCAAGCTCAACCAGGCCCAGTTCAGCGCTCCTTGGAACGCGCAGCGGCGCGGCTGCTGACGCCCGGGCCGGCCGGGCGCATCGGTTCCCCCCCGCCGATGCGCCCGTCTGGCTTCGATCCGCTTTCTCCCGCCCCGCCTGACCTGGCCCTTGCCGCTGGATTCGCGGCAGAAAACAGCCCATGATCGACGCGAGACGTGATCGTGCAGGGGCGTGATGCGATTCAGGGCCGCTTTGACCGTTTTCTTGCTGCTGGCTTCGTGCGGCGGCGGCGGCGGCGGCAATCCCCCGGCCCCGCAGCCGGCCAACCAGGCGCCCTCCTTCACCTCCGCGACCGCGGCCACCGTGCGCGAAAACGTCGTCGACGCCTATATTGCGGGCGCCGCCGATCCCAACGGCGATGCGGTCACCTTCGCCATCTCCGGCGGCGTCGATGCCGCGCGCTTCTCGATCCAGCCCGGAGGTCAGCTGCGCTTCCTCGCCGCGCCCAATTTCGAGGCGCCCGCCGACTCCGACAGCGACAATGTCTACCTCGTCGAGGTGAGTGCCAGCGACGGGCGACTGGCCGCCCGCCAGACCGTCCAGATCGCCGTGGCCAACGACCGCGAGGGCATCCAGGTGCGCCGGATCGCCACCGGTTTCAACCAACCGGTCTTCGTCGCTCCGGTCCCCGGCGAGAATCGGGTCTTCGTGCTCGAAAAGGGCGGCAACATCTTCCTTCTCGACCTGGCGAGTGGGTCGCGAGTGCTGTTCCTGTCCGCGGCGGAGCGCCTGAATCCCGCCGGCGCGGGCATCTTCGACAACATCTCGACCGATGGCGAGCGCGGCCTTCTCGGCCTCGCCGCGGCGCCCGATTACCAGGCGAGCGGGCGGTTCGTCCTCTTCGTCACCAATGCCGGCGGCGACATCGAGATCAGGCTCTGCCGGCGCGCCTCGAACGGCCTCGGCGCCGCGGGACGGTGCCAAGTCCTGTTCACGATCGAGCACAGCCGGTTCAACAACCATAATGGCGGCTGGATGGCCTTCGGCCCCGACGGCAATCTCTACATCGCCACCGGCGACGGCGGCGGTGCCGGCGATCCCCTGAACAACGCCCAGAACCCCCACTCCCTGCTCGGCAAGATCCTTCGCATCGTCATCAATCCCGACCCGTTCGCCGGAGCCTCGCCGGTCTTCTATTTCCCGGCCCCCGGCAATCCGTTCCTCGCCGGCGGCGGCGCCCGCGAAGTCTTCGCGCTCGGCCTGCGCAACCCGTTCCGGGCGTCCTTCCACAACGCCAACCTCATCATCGGCGACGTCGGCCAGAACATGATCGAGGAGATCGACCTGCTTCGGCCGCAGGACGGCGGCGCCAATTTCGGCTGGCCGTTCCGCGAGGGGACCCGGGCCTTCGCCGGCACCGCGCCCGCCGGCCTGGTCGGCCCGGTCACCGAATATCCGCACGGCACCGGACCTCGCGAAGGGCGGACCGTGATCGGCGGCTACGTCTATCGTGGGCCGGTCGCCTCGCTCGCCCAGAATTATGTGTTCGCCGACTTCATCAGCGGCAACATCTGGACCGTCCCCGCGAGCCGGCTCGAGCCGGGACAAGTGCTTGCCGCCGCCGCCTATGAGCGGCGCAACGAGGATTTCACCCCCGATTTCGGCGCTCTGAACGAGATCGTCTCGTTCGGCGAGGATTCGGCGGGAAACCTCTACATCGTCGATTTCGACGGCGAGCTGTTCCTCGTCGGAGCGGCTTGACGGCGGGCGCTGAGCCGAAAAGCGGCCGACGGCGCCATCGCGCCGCCCTCGGCCGCGTCTTTAGGCTTGCCTTGGCCGGGGCCTCGGCACTAGCCGCCTGGGCCGTGGCGACGAGCGGCGGAGCGACGGGAAGCGGCCCCGACGGGCTGATGGTCTGGCCCGACCTGCTCGAGCGCGAGCGCCCGCAGCCCGACGAGACGGTCCGCTATGGCGACGATGCGCTCCAGGTCGTCGACCTGTGGCTGCCGCCGGGGACCGGTCCCCACCCGACGGTGCTGATGGTCCATGGAGGCTGCTGGCAATCGGATATCGCCGACCGCCGGATCATGAACTGGATCGCCGCCGACCTGCGCGGCCGCGGCTTCGGCGTCTGGAACATCGACTATCGCGGCGTCGACCGCCCCGGCGGCGGCTATCCGGGCACGTTCCGCGACGCCGCCGCCGCCGCCGACGCGTTGCGCGACCATGCCGGACGCTTCGGCCTCGACCTCTCCCGGCTCGTCGCCGTCGGCCATTCGGCGGGCGGCCATCTCGCTTTGTGGCTGGCGGCGCGCCCCCGCCTCCCGGAGGGTTCGGCGCTCCGCATCGCCGACCCGCTCCCGATCGGCGCCGTCGTCAGCCTCGGCGGCCTGCCCGACCTCGAGGAGGCGGCGCGGCCGCCCGGCAGCGGCTGCGGCACCGAAGTGATCGGCCGACTGACCGGCGGCCGCTTCGAGGATACGTCGGTGCCGCGCCTGGCGCCGCTCGGCGTGGCGCAGGCGCTGGTCAACGGCCGCCAGGATCGGATCATCCCGACCGCCTATGCCGAAGCCTATGCCGCCGCTCTGCGCTCGGCCGGCGACGACGTCCGGGTGAGGATGGTCGACCGGACCGGCCATGTCGAGCTCATCGCCCCCGACAGCGCCGCCTGGAGCGTCGCGGTCGAGGAGATCGCAAGGGCGCTGCGCTGATGGGCTTCGCCCGCGCCGACGCCGTCGCCGCCGACGCCGCCGACCCGCTGCGCGAACTGCGCGAGCGCTTCCACCTGCCCGAGGGGGTCGTCTATCTCGACGGCAATTCGCTGGGCGTTCTGCCCAAGGCGACCGCCGAGCGCCAGCACGCCCTGGTGACGGACGAATGGGGCGAATCGCTGGTCCGAAGCTGGAACGCGCACGACTGGATCGGCGCTCCGCAGCGCATCGGGGCCAAGATCGCCCGGCTGATCGGCGCCAAGGCGCACGAGGTGATCGTCGCCGATTCGACCTCGGTCAACCTGTTCAAGCTGCTGGTCGCGGCGGCTCGGGTCTCGGACCGGCCCACCTTGCTCTCGGAAGCCGGCAATTTCCACACCGACCTGCACATCGCCAGCGGCGTCGCCGAGCTGATGGGCCTGAGCCTCGAGCTCGCGCCGCGAAGCGAGGTCGAGGCGCGGATCGGCGGCGACACCAACCTGCTTCTGCTCACCCACGTCCACTACAAGACCGCCGAGCGGTTCGACATGGCGGCGGTGACTCGCCGGGCGGCGGAGGCGGGCGCCCTGACCGTCTGGGACCTCAGCCACAGCGTCGGCGCGGTTCCGCTGCAGCTCAACGAGGCGGGCGCCGAGCTCGCCGTCGGCTGCGGCTACAAATATCTGAACGGCGGCCCCGGCGCGCCCGCTTTCCTCTACGTCGCCGAGCATCTGCAGGAGCGGCTGGTCAGCCCCTTGCGCGGCTGGATGGGCCACTCGAAACCCTTCGACTTCACCGACGATTACGTCCCGGCGCGAGGCATCGACCGATTCCTCGCCGGGACCCCGCCCATGCTCAGCCTGATCGCCCTGGAGAGCGGGGTCGACGCCTTCGAGGGCGTTTCGATGGAGCGGCTGTGGACCAAGTCGGTCGCCCTGTTCGACGCCTTTCACGGCCTGGTCGAGGAGCGCTGCCCCGGTCTCCCCTGCATCTCGCCGCTCCGCCCCGACCAGCGCGGCAGCCACATCTCCTACCGCCATCCGAACGCCTTCGAGCTGTGCCAGGCGCTGATCGCCGACGGGGTCATCGGCGACTTCCGGGCGCCGGACGTGGTCCGCTTCGGCCTCACGCCGCTCTATCTCGGCTTCGAGGATCTGTGGCTCGGGGTCGACCGCCTGGCCCGAATCCTCGGCGACGAAAGCTGGCGCGATCCGCGCTTCGCGGCGCGCGGGAAGGTCACCTGACCGGCGTTTGCCCTGCCGCCGCCGCTCCTATATAGACCCGGCCTTTCCGGGCCGCCGCCCATTCCCAGCCGGAGCCTCAGCCACCCATGTCCCGTCGCCGACTGATCTACGAGGGCAAGGCCAAGATCCTCTACGAGGGTCCCGAGCCGGGGACTCTGATCCAGTATTTCAAGGACGACGCCACCGCCTTCAACGCCCAGAAGCGCGGCACGATCAGCGGCAAGGGCGTTCTCAACAACCGCATCTCGGAGCATATCTTCACGCTTCTCGGCGGAATCGGCATCCCGACCCATTTCGTCCGCCGCCTCAACATGCGCGAGCAGCTCATCCGGCAGGTCGAGATCGTGCCGATCGAGGTGGTGGTGAGGAACGTCGCCGCCGGCACCCTCTCGCAGCGGCTCGGCATCGAGGAGGGCACCCAGCTCCCGCGCACGATCATCGAATATTATTACAAGGACGATGCGCTGGGCGATCCGATGATCGCCGACGAGCATATCGCCTGCTTCGGCTGGGCGAGCCAGGAGGAGATGAACGACATCGCCGACATGGCGATCCGGATCAACGACTTCCTGTGCGGGCTGTTCGCCGGGATCGGCATCCGCCTGGTCGACTTCAAGCTCGAATTCGGCCGGCTCTGGGAGAATGACTATAGCCGGGTCATCCTCGCCGACGAGATCAGCCCGGACGGCTGCCGGCTCTGGGACATGACCACCAACGAGAAGCTCGACAAGGATCGCTTCCGCCGCGACCTGGGCGGCGAAGCCGAGGCCTATCAGGAGGTCGCCCGCCGGCTCGGCCTGCTCAAGGAAGGCGAGGCCAACATGGTGCTCGACATGGAGCAGCACCGGCAGAAGCGGGGCAAGTGACCCGCTCGGCCTGAAAGCCCTCTCCCCCGCGGGGAGAGGGTTGGGTGTGGGGGTGCGGCGTCTTCAGGTGCGCGGATCAGCCTGTGCCCCTCTCGACCAAGCTCAACCCCACACCCCAACCCT
>DATMVG010000111.1:0-3687 GCA_035563315.1 Allosphingosinicella sp.
GCCCCGCGCCGCCCAGCCCTCCCATCCCAGCCGCCACTGGGTGCAGATCGCCGGCGGCGCCAACCGAGCCGGTCTTCCGCGCGAATTCGCCCGCCTGCGCGCGCAGGCGCCCGAGCTGGCCGGAAGGGCCGCCTGGACGACCCCGCTCAACGCCACCAACCGGCTGCTCGTCGGCCCCTTCCCCAGCAGCCGGGAGGCTCAGGAATTCGTCAACCGCCTCGCCCAGCGCGAGGTGGCCGCCTTCGCCTGGACAAGCCCCGCGGGCCAGGAGATAGAACGCCTCCAGACAGGCCGATGAACCTCGCCCCCTACGCGTCCGACCCCGCCGCCTCGCGAGGCCGGCTGCACCGCGAGCATTTCGGGGCGACTCGCGGCCCCCGCGACGCCTTCCAGCGCGACCGCGACCGGATCATCCACTCGGTCCCCTTCCGCCGGCTCAGGCACAAGACCCAGGTGTTCGTCGCGCCCGACGGCGACCATTTCCGGGTCCGCCTCACCCATAGCCTTGAAGTGGCGCAGATCGGCCGCACCGTCGCCCGCGCGCTTGGCCTGAACGAGGACCTGACCGAGGCGCTGTGCCTCGCCCACGATATCGGCCATCCGCCCTTCGGCCATGCCGGCGAGGAGGCGCTCGGCGCGGCCATGGCGGCCGCCGGCGGCTTCGATCACAACGCCCAGACCCTTCGGCTGCTGACCCGGCTGGAATGCCCCTATCCCGATTTTCGCGGCCTCAATCTCAGCTGGGAGACGCTGGAAGGCCTGGCCAAGCATAACGGTCCGGTCGCGGACCCGCCCTGGGCGCTGGCCGAGGTCGATTCCGAATTTCCCCTCGACCTTGGCGAATGGCCCAGCCTCGAGGCGCAGGTCGCCGCGCTGGCCGACGACATCGCCTATGACAATCACGACATAGACGATGGCCTTCGCGCGGGCCTGTTCACGCTCGCCGAGCTGCTCGACGTCCCGCTGGTCGACCGCGGCTGGCGCTCGGTCCGGAAACGCTACCCCGAGGTTGAGGAAGCGAGGCTCGTCCCCGAGCTCGTCCGGGATCTCATCGGGGCCATGGTCAACGACCTGCTGGACGAGACCAGGCGGCGGATCGGGGGCATCGCCGGAACCGAGGAGGTCCGCCGCGCTGGCGGGCCCTTGGTCGGCTTCTCCCCGGCGATGCGCGGCGAGGAGCGCCGGCTCAAGGCTTTCCTCCACGAGCGCATGTACGATGCTCCGCCGGTGCTTGCGGTGAAGGCCGAGGCGCAGCGGCTCCTCGCCGCCTTGTTCGCCGCCTATCGCGACGATCCGGCGCGGCTCCCGCCCGAATGGCGGCCGGCATCGGCGGACCTTGTCGCCGTGCAGCGCGCGATCGGCGACTTCATCGCCGGCATGACCGACCGCTACGCCATCCGCCGGCACGAGGAGCTGGTCGGTCCGGTCGACCTGCCGGAAGGGTTCTGAGCGCAGGCGGCTGCTCGCCCCGGTCGCGGCCGACGGCGGCCGGCCGCGCTGCTTCAAATCGGGACCCGCCTCGGCTAAGGCCGCGCCTCCAGCCGCGACGGAAGACTAGGTGACCCTCTACGCCCGCTTCGCCACGAAGATCGACGCCGCGCTCGACGCGCTCGAGCGCGAGGGCAGCCTTGCCCCCGGGCTCGACCGGACCGCGGTCGCCGTCGAGCCGCCGCGCGACCCCGGCCATGGCGATCTCGCCACCAACGCGGCGATGGTTCTGGCCCGGCGCGCCGGCGCCAATCCGCGCGCTCTGGCCGAGCTGATCGCGGGCCGGCTGAGGACGCTCCCGGAGGTCGACGCCGCCGAGGCGGCGGGCCCGGGCTTCATCAACCTGCGCCTGTCGCGCACGGTGTGGGAGGAGGAGCTTCGCGCCATCCTCGCGGGGGCCGCCGATTACGGCCGGTCGGACATGGGCCGCGGCCAGCGCGTCAACGTCGAATATGTGTCGGCCAATCCGACCGGGCCGATGCACATGGGCCATTGCCGGGGGGCCGTCGTCGGCGATGCCCTGGCCAGCCTGCTCGAATATTCCGGCCATCGGGTCACCCGCGAATATTATGTCAACGACGCCGGCGCCCAGGTCGACCTGCTCGGCCGCTCGGCCCATCTGCGCTACCGCGAGGCGCTCGGCGAGGATATTGGCGAGATACCCGAGGGCTTCTATCCCGGCGACTATCTGAAGCCGGTCGGCGCGAAGCTCGCGGCCGACCACGGCGACCGGTTCGCCGGGGCTCCGGAAGGCGCATGGCTCGATCTCTTCCGCCGAACCTCGGTGGCTATGATGCTCGATCTCATCCGTGCCGATCTGGCGATGCTCGGCATCCATCACGACATCTTCGCCTCGGAAGCGGAGGTCCACGAAAAAGGCCTTGCCGAGGCTGCTCTCGGCGCCCTTCGCGAGCGCGGACTGGTCTATGAAGGCGTGCTCGAGCGGCCCAAGAGCCTCGATCCGCACGACGAATGGGAGCCGGTCGAGCTGACCTTGTTCCGCTCGACCCGGTTCGGCGACGATCAGGACCGGCCGCTCAAGAAGTCGGACGGCAGCTGGACCTATTTCGGCGGCGACGTCGCTTATCATTTCCAGAAGGCGCAGGCCGCCGACCAGCTGATCGACATCTGGGGCGCCGACCATTCCGGGACGGTCAAGCGAATCCGGGCGGCGGTCGCGGCGCTGACCGACGGCAAGGTGCCTTTCGACATCAAGCTGGTGCAGATCGTGCGGCTGTTGCGCGCCGGCGAGCCGGTCAGGATGTCGAAGCGCGCCGGCAATTTCGTCACCCTCGCCGACGTCGTCGAGGAGGTGGGGAGGGATGTGGTGCGGTTCACGATGCTGACCCGCAAGGCCGACGCCCAGATGGATTTCGACTTCGCCAAGGTGGTCGAGGCTTCGAAGGACAATCCCGTCTTCTACGTCCAATATGCCCATGCCCGGATCGCCAGCCTCGGCCGCAAGGCGGCGGAGGCCGGGGTCGACCGGGCCGCGCCGGCGGATCTCGCCCTGCTCGACGCGGACGAGCTCGGCCTGGTCGCCGTCGCCGCCCAGTTCCCGCGCCTCGTCGAGAGCGCCGCCGCCGCCCACGAGCCGCATCGCATCGCATTCTACCTGGGCGACCTCGCCGCCGCCTTCCACGCTTTGTGGAACAAGGGTAACGACGCTCCGGAAAAGCGTTTCCTTGTGGCACAGCAACCCGAGCTGACGCGCGCGCGGCTGGAACTCGCCGCCGCGATAGGGCAGGTTCTGCGCAACGGCCTCGCCATCATGGGCGTGGAGGCCGTCGAGGAAATGCAGTGACGCCGCCGGGCGTCGGGGAGAAGCCGTGATGAGCGACGACGCGCGCACCGAGGAGCTGGGCGAGGAGGACCGCCTGCCCTGGCTGGAGGCGGTCGAGGAGGAGGACGAGCGCGAAGGCCCGTCCGTGGCCAAGCTTGTCGGCGCCATCCTCATCGGCCTGGTCGCGATCGGCCTCATCGTCGGCGGCCTGTTCTGGCTCGGCAACCGCGACGGCGCGGGCGGCTCCGGCGACGGCGAGCTCATCGCCGCGCCGGAGGGCGATTACAAGGTCCGCCCCGACGATCCCGGGGGCATGAACGTCGCCGGCGAGGGCGACACCGCTTATGCCGCCAGCGAGGGCGCCGAACCCAAGGGTCGGCTCAACACCCAGGCCGTGCCCGAGCGGCCGGTGACTC
>DATMVG010000112.1:0-2525 GCA_035563315.1 Allosphingosinicella sp.
GAGGCCGAGCGCCCCCGAGAAGACCGCGAGCGCAGTCAGGTCGATTCCGGTGAGATCGATCGCGACGAAGAACGCGACCGCGACGATCGCGATCGCCGCCAGCTTCTGAGCCAGCAGTTGCTGCGCGGGATCGAGCCCTCCGGCGCGCCTGATCGACAGGCCGACCAGGCGGATCGCGAACCGAACGACGAGGTAAAGCGCGAGCAGCGCCACCGCGATCTGGATGAGGTTGAGCAGGGAGAGGCGGCGGCTGCCGATCATGAAGGCCATGCCGTCCAGCGCGCCGGTGATCGGGGCCAGCCCGCCGACCGCGTCGGCGAGAATGGCGACGAACAGGAAGGCGGCGAGCGCCCAGGCGATCCAGCGCGAAAGATGGAGCCCGCGCACCACCTGCCGGACCAGCAGGGCGGCGGCCGCCGCCGCGACGAGGCCGAGCAGCAACGCGGCGAGCGGCGGCCAGTCGTCGGCGCGCAACGCCAGCGCCAGCGTCAGCCAGACGACGAGGTAGCGCATCATCGCGCAGATTCGCGGACGGATGCCCTCGGCGCGGGTGCCGGCCTTCCTCTCCCAGAGGGCGGCGACTCGCGGCCCGGCCCAGCGGCCGGCCGCCCAGGCCAGCGCGAGCGTTGCGCCGACGATGGCGGCGGCGACCGCGAGCGCGGCGAGATCCGGGGTGTCGGGAACGGCGACGCCGAAGCGGGCGGCGATCTGCCTCACGGCGCCGCTCCAAACCGCTCCAGGCCGGCGGCGAGGTCGGCGATCAGATCGCCCGCATCCTCGAGCCCGATGTGGAGGCGGACGATCGGACCCTCCCATTCCGGGCTAGTGGCGGTGCGCACCAGGTCGGCCGGCACGGCGAGGCTCTCGAAGCCGCCCCAGCTATAGCCGATGCCGAACAGCTCGAGTCCGTCGATCAGACGGGCGACCGCCAGGTCGTCGCCTCCGCGCAGAACGAAGGAGAAGAGGCCGCTGGAGCCCCTGAAGTCGCGAACCCAGAATTCGTGGCCGGGGCAGTCCGGCAAGGCGGGGTGCAGCACTCGGGTCACCTGCGGCTGCTGGCTCAGCCAAAGGGCGACTTCGAGCGCATTGGACTGGTGACGCTCGAGCCGCACGCCGAGCGTGCGCAGCCCGCGCAGCGCCAGCCAGCTATCGTCCGGAGCGGCCGCCTGGCCGAGGACCCGGCGGGCCTGGTCCAGCCGCGCGGCATAGGCCTTGGTGGCAGTCACCGCGCCAAGCATCAGATCGGAATGACCGCCGATATATTTGGTGCAGGCGAGGATCGAGAGGTCGACGCCGGCGGCCATGGCGGGAAAGAAAAGCGGCGTCGCCCAGGTGTTGTCGAGGAGCGTGACGAGCCCGCGCTCCCTGGCGACGGCACAGATTCCGGGCACGTCCTGGACTTCGAACGTGTGGGTTCCGGGGCTTTCCATGAAGACCGCCCGGGTGCGCTCGCCGATCAGCTCGGCTATGCCTTCGCCGACCAGGGGGTCGTAATAGCGGGTGGCGACTCCGAAGCGCTTCAGGACCGTGTCGCAAAGGGCGCGCGTCGGTCCGTAGGCGCTGTCGGCCATCAGCAGCTCGTCGCCGGCCTGGAGCACGGCGAGCAAGGCGCCGGCGACGGCGCCCGATCCCGACGGATAGAGCCGGGTCGCCGCCGCGCCGGGCTCCAGCTCGGTCAGCGCCTCGCCCAGGGCCCAGCTCGTCGGCGTGCCGTTGCGGCCGTAATGGAGCACTCCGTCGCGCGGCGGATTTGCGGCGGCCATCGCCTCGACGCTGTCGAACAGGATGGTGGACGCGCGCCAGACCGGCGGATTGACGATGCCGGCGGTCCATTCCTTGCGGCGGCCGGCCTCGGCGAGCCGGGTGTCGGGCTTCCTGTCCCTCACGCCGCGCCGGTCTCCTTGGGCAGCTCGGAGTCGGCACCCCATTCGGACCAGCTGCCGTCGTAGAGCCGGACATCCTCCTTGCCGAGCAGATGGGCGCCGAACAGCAGCACCGCCGCGGTCACGCCGGAGCCGCAGGTCGTCACCATCGGCTTCGCCAGGTCGACCCCGGCCGCCTCGAACGCCGCGCGCAGGGCGTCGCCCCGCTTCCAGCTATTATCGTCGTTGAACAGCTCCGCCTGGGGCAGGTTGCGCGAGCCCGGTATGTGCCCGGAGGCGAGCCCCGGCCGAGGCTCGGGCCGGCTGCCGGCGAAGCGCTCGGCGGGCCGAGCGTCGACGATCTCGTGAGTGCCGGCGCCGAGCAGCCGCCGGACCTCGCCCTTGTCGGCGACCGCCGAGCGGTCGAGCAGGGCGGTGAAATGGCCGTGGCGGTGGTGCGCCCGACCCCGCTCGACCGGCCGCCCTTCGGCTTCCCACTTCGCGAATCCGCCGTCGAGGAGGGCGACATAATGGGCGCCGAAGGCCTTGAGCATCCACCAGATGCGAGCGGCGCTGTGCAGCGGCGAATTGTCGTAGACGACGAAGCGGGCGCCGTCGCGGGCGCCGAGCGACTGCATCCGGCTGGCGAACTTAGCTTCGGAC
>DATMVG010000113.1:0-2282 GCA_035563315.1 Allosphingosinicella sp.
GCGAAGGCGTTGGTGCGAAGGATGGCGGCGATGACTCCGCGCATCAGGCGAAGGATCCGGTCCTCGTCGATCGCCGCCACCGCCTCCAGGCCGCGGCCGATCCGCCGCTCCGCGGCCTTGACCGCTTCCTCGCGCGGCGCCGTGAAGTCCGGGTCGTGCATCGCTCCGAACAGGGCGATCAGGCCCTTGGTCACCTCGGGCGCTCGGCGCAGCGCATCGACGACGGTCATCATCGAATAAGACAGGCCGGTCTGGCGCAGATAGCGGAACCAGGCGCGCAGAAGCACGACGTCGCGCGGCTCGAGGCCGGCGGAGACGATCAGCTGATTGAAGACGTCGTTCTCGGAGCGGCCTTCGAGCACCGCGGCGGTCGCCGCCTCGATGACTGACGCGCGCGCCATGATCGGGTCGGCGGACGATCCGTCGGCGGTGGTGACGACGAATTCGTGGATATTGGCTTCGTCATGCTCGAGCCGGGTCGGGGTCTCCTTGAGCACCCGGAAGCCGAAAAATTCGAGCACCGGAACGACGTCCGAGAGGGCGACGAGGCCGCCGAGCCGGTAGATCTTGAGGCGCAGCTGCCCTTCGGGGTCGATCGGCAAGCGGTAGAGCCGAACCGCCCGCCGGCGGCTGTCGCCGAGGCCGTCGAGGCGAAGGATGTCGAGCGCCGCGTCGTCGGCGGGATAGCGGGCGCGGTAGGCGGCCGGGAAAGCGGGCGCATAGGTGAGGGTGAGCCGGGTCGCCCGGTTGGCACCGGCCAGCTCGGTCAGCTGCGCCTCGACCGCGGGCGCCCAGCCGCGGACCATTTCGTCGAGCTGCCGGTCCAGGGCCGCGGTCGGCGGGGTCGGCCGCGCCGCATCGATGGTGAAGGTGTAGCGCAGGAGCGCGAGGTCGCCGTCGCCGAGGTCGACCGACCAGTTGGTCTGCCGCCCCTCGGCGGCGCGGGCGATCATGTCGCCGATGTCGATCCGTCGCCGGGTGGTCAGCTCGTCGCGCGGAAGCCAGACGAAGGCGAACAGATGTCCCCTCAGCATGGAGCGGAACAGCGCCAGCGTCGGCCTCGGCCGGTCGGCGAGGGACATGGCGGTGATCACCAGCTCCCTGACCTCCTCGCCGCTGAGGTTGATCAGCAGATCGTGCGGAAGCGACGTCATCGCATGGCGAAGCGCCTTGCCGCTATGGCCGGCGGGCTCGAAGCCGAAGCTCTGCTCGAGCTCGCGAAGGCGGCGGCGGAGCACCGGCACCTCCTCGACCGGCGCGTTAAGCGCCTCGCTGGTCCACAGGCCGACGTGGACGCCCACGCCGGTGATCCGGCCGCCCTCGCGAACCGGCACCGCGACCAGATCGAGCGGCACCCGCCGGTGCACCGGCGACTTGCGGTCGGCCTTGGCCATGAGCGGCACCTCGCCGCCCTGCTCGAAATAGCGGATGGCGCCTTCGCAGCCGCCTTCGTCGGTCGGTTCGCCGGGCAGCCGGAACAGGCCGAGCTTCTCGCCCGCCTCCTCGCCGGGGCGCTCGACCTCGAAGCCAAGCAGGGTCATGGCGCCGTCGGCGAACCAGCGGAGCAGGGCGCGGCCCTCCTCGTCCTCGATACGGTCGGCGTCGGCGCGCATCCGCGCCTGCATCGCCCGCCAGTCGGCCACCGCGGCGCGGACGTCGGCGAGCACCCGGTGGAGCTCGGTGACCAGCTCGGAGCGGGTGCGGGCGTCGGCGCGGTCGACCTCGATATACATGATCGATTCCCGCCGGGCCGGGTCGTCGCAAAGCGGCTCGACCGCGCTCAGGCAGCCCTGGCCGTCGCGGCGCACGCAGACGACCGGGTGGAGCAGGCGGTGGATGATCAGCCCGCGCGCGGCGATGGCCGCGGCGACGGAATCGACGAGGAACGGCATGTCGTCATTGACGATTCCGATCCGCATTCGCCGGTGGCCGAGCTTGGTGCTGACCGATTCCAGGCGGACCAGGGCGATGCCCGGCGGCCGGCGGCCGGCGCAGGCGGCGATGAAGTCGGCCGCGCCCCGGCATTCCTCGGCGCTGAAATCCTCGAGCTCGCCGGGCAACGCGCTGTGACAAAGGGCGTCGCCGAGGCTTTCGAGCAGGCTCTGCCCGGCGCCGTCCCGGGCCGCGGCGTCGCCAGCGCCCGAAGCGGCCTGGGGTCCCGCGACATTGTCGGCTTGCATAAGGTCGGCTCCCGGAACTGGAAAGGCGGGCAGGGGCCCCGGAGGTTCGGCGCGCCTATAGACCCGGGCCCGCCGCTGCGGCAAGGCTGCGGCCGGACCAGG
>DATMVG010000114.1:0-15299 GCA_035563315.1 Allosphingosinicella sp.
GAGCATCCCCGCCGTGGCCGCGGCCGCCCTCATCCGAGCAGCCGCTGGCTGACGACCTGGCCGCCGCGGGTGAGCCGGACGCCCTGGACGATCTCGTCCTCGTCGGGAAGCACGGGCCGCTTCGTCTCCCCGTCCCAGAAGGCGCTGAGGAAATTGTAGAGGTTGCGGGCGTAGAGCGCCGACGCGTCGGCGGCGAGTCGGCTCGGCACGTTGCGGTGCCCGACGATCCTGACTCCGTGCCTCTCGACCACCTCGCCGGCGACCGCGCCCTCGACATTGCCGCCCTGCTCGACGGCGAGGTCGACGACGACGCTGCCGGTGCGCATCGTCGCGAGCTGGGCGTCGGAGACGAGCCGGGGCGCCGGCCGCCCCGGGATCAGGGCGGTGGTGATGACGATGTCCTGCTTGGCGATATGGCTCGAGACCAGCTCGGCCTGGGCCGCCTTATACTCCTCCGACATCTCGGTGGCGTAGCCGCCCGCGCCTTCGCCTTCGATTCCGGCGACCTTCTCGACGAAGATCGGCTTGGCGCCGAGGCTCATTATCTGCTCCCTCGTCGCCGTCCGAACGTCGGTGGCCGACACCTGGGCGCCGAGCCGCCGAGCCGTCGCGATCGCCTGAAGGCCGGCGACACCGACCCCCATGACGAAGACCCGAGCCGCCGGAATGGTGCCGGCGGCGGTCATCATCATGGGCAGCGCGCGGCCATATTCGGCGACCGCGTCGAGCACCGCCTTGTAGCCGGCGAGGTTCGCCTGGCTGGAAAGGATGTCCATCGATTGCGCCCGCGTGATGCGCGGCGCGAACTCCATCGCGAGCGCCTCGATTCCGGCGGCCGCATAGGCGTCGACCTGGGCGCGCCGTCCAAAGGGATTGAGCGCTCCGACCAGAAGAGCGCCCGGCCTGGCGCCGGCCAGCCCGGCCGGATCGGGACCCTGGACGACGAGCACCGCCTCGGCGTCGCGCAACGCTTCCACACGCGGACCGATGCTGGCGCCGGCCTCGACATAGTCGGCATCGGCGATGGAAGCGCCAATTCCGGCGCCGGTCTCGACCGCGAGGCTGGCGCCCAGGGCGATCAGCTTGCGGACCGTCTCGGGCGTCGCGGCGACCCGGCGCTCGCCTGCTTCCGTCTCCTTGAGGACCGCGATCTTCACCCCCCGCGACCCGGGCTCAGTTGCTGATGATGAAGATAACGAGCATCGCCGTCACGAAGCTGACGATCGCGCCATATTTCATCAGGCCCGTGAACAGCCCGTAGCTGTTGCGATGCGACCTTGCCGCGCGTTCGGCCTCATCCGCTGCCATGTCGTCCGTCTCCCTGTCCGGCGGTCCCTTACCAAGGCCGCGACGGCAAGAGCAAGGGCGTCCGCCACTTTCCCGGCGCCGCAGGCGGGAGCGATTTGCGGGGTGATCGAGGACTCGTTCCCGGCGCGGATTCGTAATAAGCCTTGAGGGTTGAAGAGGGGGAATCGACGATGCGGGGCATGAACCGGATATGGCGGGCGCTCGATCGGGCGCGGGCGATGAACCTCGCCGGCGAGGGGGCGCCGGCGGGCGTCGCGGGCGGCGACGGAATCACCCGCCGCCGGCTGCTCGCCGGGCTGGGCGGCACGATCGCCGCTTCCGCGCTGCCGCGCTGGCCGGCCTTCGCCCAGGCGCCGCTTCGGGTCGCCATCGTCGGCGGCGGCCTCGCCGGACTCACCGCCCTCGACATCCTGCGCGCCCGCGGCATCGAGGCGATCCTCTACGAAGCGCGCGGCGCCGCCGGCGGCAGGACCCGATCGGTGCGCGGAGTCTTCGCGCCGGATTTCCATTTCGACGAGGGCGGTCAGCTGGTCAATTCGGACCATGCCGACATGCTTCGCCTGATCGACCGCTTCGGCCTTCGCCTGGTCGACCGCCATGGCTACGGCTCGGCCGACGAAATCCAGATCGGCGGGGACGGCGGCGCCGTGGATGACGAGCGCCTCGCCGCCGCGCTGCGCCCGATCGCCGCCCGGATCGCCGCCGATTCCGCCCGGCTCGATGCCGATTATGCCGGAGTGGCTCCCCGGATCGATGCGATGTCGGTCAAGGATTATCTGGACCGGCACGGGCTTCGCGCCGGCGACGCGCGCGCCGCGCTGGAGGCCGGAATCCGCACCGAATATGGCGCCGAGCCGGAGGAGGCCTCGGCCCTCGAGCTGCTGTTCAACCTGCCCGTCGTCGACGGCCGCCACGTCAGCCGGATCAGCACCTCCGACGAGCGCTACGTCATCGCCGGCGGCTCCGGTCAGGTCGCGCAGGCGCTGTTCGCCGAGCATGAGGCACATATCCGGCTGAACAAGCGGCTGGCGGCGATCGACCTCGCCGCCGGCTCGCCCCGCCTCGCCTTCGCCGACGGCGAGCAGATCGAGGCGGATCGGGTGATCCTGGCGCTGCCGGCGCCGCTGATCCGCGAGGTGCGCATCACCGGGCCGCTGCCGCCGCTGTGGCGCGCGCTGATCGACGAGGTGAGGCTGGGCCGCAACGAGAAGGTGATCGTCGGTTACGACACCATGCCGTGGCGGCACCGGCTCGGCTTCGGCGGCGCGCTCTGGGCCGCGGGCGATTTCTCCGCGGTCTGGGACGCCGCCTCGATGCCGCCTTCCGCGCGCCCCGAGCCGGGGGCGCTCTGCTATTTCCTCGGCGGCAACCAGGTCGACGCCGCCGCCGACGTCGAGACGAGAATCCTCGCCGACCGCTTCACCGGCATCGCCCGCCGGGTCCTGCCCGGCCTGCCCGAGCCGAACGGCCGAGTCCGGCGCACCCGCTGGTGCCAGGATCCCCTGACCCAGGGCGCCTATAGCAACTTCCGCCCCGGTCAGCTGACCCGCTTCGGCTCGCTGTTCGCGGTCGAGGAGGAGGGAGAGGTCCGAGCCAGCGCGGCCGGCCCGCTGCTCTTCGCCGGCGAATGGCTGTCCGACGCCTGGCCCGGCTATATGAACGGCGCCGTCCAGACCGGAAGGCTCGCCGCCGAGGCGGCGCTCGCGCCGGCCCGAGCGCTCGCCGCCTGAGCCCCCGGGCTGCTCTTGCGCGGTCCTTGCGGCGCGCTTAGCCTCCCCGCCGACCTGCCGTGGAGGCCCGAATGAAGCTCCCCGCCGGCGGCCGCGCCGCCCTGCTCGCCCTCGCGCTCGCCTTCGGCCTCGCCGCAGCCGCGCGACCGGCGGCCGCACAGCGTGACGAGGTCGCGCGCGATTTCTCGCCGGTCACCTCCGCCTTCGACCATGAGCGCCACGAGGTGATGATCCCGATGCGCGACGGAGTGCGCCTGCACACCGTCATCGTCATTCCCCGCGCCCTCGCCGGGCCGGCGCCGATCATCCTCACCCGCACCCCTTACGGCGCCGACAAGGCGACCGAGCAGGGGACCAGCCCGCGCGCCGCGATGGTGCTGCCCATGGCCGACGAGACCTTGCTCGAAGCCGGCTATATCCGAGTCTACCAGGACATTCGCGGGCGCTACGATTCGGAGGGCGAATGGGTGATGACCCTGCCGCCGCGCGGACCGCTCAACCGGGGCCGGACCGACGAAGGCACCGACACCTGGGACACGATCGAATGGCTGGTCGACAATTTGGCCGAGGACAATGGCCGGGTCGGCCTCACCGGGGTCTCCTATCCCGGCTGGCTGACCCTGATGGGCCTGCTCGAGCCTCATCCGGCGCTCAAGGCGGCGGTGCCGATGTATCCGATGGTCGACGGCTGGATCGGCGACGATTTCTACCACAACGGCGCGCTCCGCCAGACCATGTTCGAATGGATCTACAACATGGCGACGAGCCGCGACGGCGACCATAGCCCGCCTTTCGGCTGGCGCGACATGTACGAGGCCTATCTCGACGCCGGCTCGGCCGACGCGGTCGCTCGCCGCTACAACGCCCACGGCCTGCGCACCTGGCGCAAGATCGTCGACAACCCCGCCTACAGCGACTTCTGGAGCGGCCAGGCGGTCCAGGACATGCTTCGCGACACGCCGCCGCGCGTACCGACCCTGATCGTCCACGGCCTGTTCGACCAGGAGGACAATTTCGGCGGCATCGCCGCCTACCAGGCGCTCGAGGCGCGCGACGTGAACAACGACATGGTCTATCTCGCCGTCGGCCCGTGGAACCACGGCCAGTCGCAGCGCGAGGCTTCGTCGCTGGGCCCGATCGCCTGGCATTCGGACACCGGCCGGTGGTTCCGCGAGAATCCGCTGCTCGCCTTCTGGAACCAGCATCTCAAGGGCGAGGCGCCGAGCCGGCCGCTCGCCCCGGTGCTCGCCTTCGAGACCGGCGCCAATGCCTGGCGGAGCTACCCATCATGGCCCGCGCCCGGCGCGGTCGCCACCCCGCTCTACCTCGCCCCGCAAGGCCGGGTCGCCTTCTCCGCCCCGGCCGCCGCCGGCAGCGGCTTCGCCGAATATGTGTCGGACCCGGCTCGGCCGGTGCCGTACCGGGTGCGGCCGGTGCTCGCCATGTACGACGGCGGCTCGAGCTGGAACCGCTGGCTGGTCGACGACCAGCGGCCCTTCTCCGACCGCACCGACGTCCTCACCTTCGTCAGCGAGCCGCTGGCCGAGCCGCTGACGATCGCGGGCGGGATCACCGCCAACCTGTTCGCCTCGACCACCGGAACCGACGCCGACTGGGTGGTCAAGCTGATCGACGTCTACCCGCCCGAAGTGCGCGAGAATCCCGAGCTGGGGGGCTATCAGCTGATGGTCTCGGGAGACATCATGCGCGGCCGCTACCGCGAGAGCCCGAGCCGCCCGCAGGCGATCGCGCCGAACTCGCCGGCGGCCTATCGAGTGCGCCTTCCGCACGCCAACCACACCTTCCGCCGAGGCCACCGGATCATGGTCCAGATCCAGTCGAGCTGGTTCCCCCTCTACGACCGCAACCCCCAGACCTACGTCGCCAATATCGCCCAGGCGAATCCGGCCGACTATCGGCCGGCCACCCAGCGCATCTGGTTCGCTCCCGGCCGGCAGAGCTTCATCGAGCTGCCGGTGGTCGGGCCGGCGGCGCGGTGAGGGCGCGGCCCGCCTCTTAAGTCCGCCTTTACCCGTTTCGCCTATTGCCAGTCCCTCTTCAGGACGAGGGACACAGATGCGGCCGGACCCCACACGCTGTCTGCTGCTGATCGACGACGAGCCCGCGCAGCGCCGCCTGATCACCGCCATCGGCGCCCGCGCGGGCTGGTGGGTGCGCGGCGCCAACGATCTCGACTCGGCGCAAAAGATGCTGGCCGACCCGCAGGAACCCAAGTTCGACGCCATCCTGCTCGACCACTGGCTGCCGGGCGAGGAAGGGGCCGAGCTGATCCGCGAGATCCGCGCCTGGAAGCCCGACCTTCCGCTCCTCGTCCTCACCGCCCAGAGCAGCGTCTCGTGCGCGGTCGACGCGATGCGAGCCGGGGCGAGCGACTTCCTGGTCAAGCCGATCGCGCCCGACCGTCTGCTCAGCGCGCTCGACGCCGCCACCGACCGCCGCCGGCGCGCCGGCGAGCTTCGCCCGCTCTCGGAGAAGATCGCCAAGGCGCTCGGCTTCGAGGAGATCGTCGGATCGGCGCCGTCCTTCCGTTCCGCCCTCGCCATCGCCGCCAAGGCGGCGCGCGCCCGGGTCTCGGTCCTGATCGAGGGCGAGAGCGGCTCGGGCAAGGAGATACTCGCCCTCGCCATCCACGCGGCCAGCCCGCGCGGCAAGAAGCCGCTCCACACGGTCAATTGCGGCGCGATCCCGGCCAACCTCGTCGAATCGGTCCTGTTCGGCCACGAGAAGGGGAGCTTCACCGGCGCCTTCGACCGCCATATCGGCCGCTTCGAGGATGCCGACGGATCGACCCTGTTCCTCGACGAGGTCGGCGAGCTGCCGCTCGACACCCAGGTCAAGCTGCTTCGAGCGCTCGAGACCGGCGAGATCCAGAGGGTCGGCAGCCGGATCACCCAGACGGTGGACGTCCGGATCATCGCCGCCACCAACCGCCGCCTGATCGACGAGGTCGCCGCCGGCCGCTTCCGCGAAGACCTCTATTACCGGCTCAACGTGGTCCACGTGCCGATCCCGCCGCTGAGGGAGCGGATCAGCGACCTGCCGGCGCTCGCCCGCCACCTGCTCTCGCGGATCGCCGAGCAGCCCGGAATGCGCCATGTCTCGATCACCGACGACGCCCTGGCGGTGCTGATGTCCTACGGCTGGCCGGGCAACGTCCGCCAGCTCCAGAACGCCCTCTTCCGCGCCGCCGTCCTCTGCGACAGCGACGCGCTCACCGCCGCCGACTTCCCCCACATCGCGGCCGAGGCGACTCACGGCCGGCGCTCCGACGATTATCATGCCAAGTCGCTGAACGGGCAGTCGCAGACCGCGGCCCTCGCCCACGGCCCCGGAATCACCCTCTACCAGTCGGACGGCAATTTGCGGCCGCTCGAGGAGATCGAATCGGACGTGATCCGGCTTGCCATCGGCCATTATCGGGGCCGCATGACGGAGGTCGCGCGCCGGCTCGGCATCGGCCGCTCGACTCTCTACCGCAAGCTCGGCGAGCTCGGCATCGGCGACATCGCCGCATAGCCCTCGCCGGCCGTCGCTGCTAGACGCGGGCGATGGCCGAATTCGACAACGGAGTCATCCTCGTCACCGGCGCCGCCTCGGGGATCGGCGCCGCGGTCGCCGCGCGGCTCGCCGAGGGCGGCGTCAAGAAGCTGATCCTCGCCGACCATGACGAGGACCGGCTGCGCGATTTCGCCTTCTCGCTGCCCTGCGAGCGCCAGATGATGATCGGCGACGTCGCCGATCCGCAATTGTGGGCGGCGGCCGATCTCACCGGCCTTACTCACGCCGTCGTCAATGCCGGAATCGCCGCCGGCGGGACCATCGAGGAGATGGCCTTCGCCGACTGGCGCAGGGTGATGGCGGTCAATCTCGACGGCGCCTTCCTCACCCTCCAGGCGGCGATGCGGGCGATACGCTCGGCCGGCCAGGGGGGAGCGATCGTCCTCACCGCCTCGGTCGCCGGGGTCAAGGCTGAGCCCGCCATCGCCGCCTACGGCGCCTCCAAGGCCGCCGTCATCCACCTCGCCCGGATCGCCGCCAAGGAGGGAGCCGCCGACGATATCCGGGTCAACTCGATCGCGCCCGGCGGCGTCGAGACTCCGATCTGGATGGCCTTGCCCTTCTTCGAGGAGCTGGTCCGCTCGACGGGCAGCGAGGAAGCCGCCTTTCGCGCCATGGGCGAGATCGCCACTCCCCTGCGTCGCTACGCGCGCCCCGAGGAGATTGCCGGCCAGGTCGCCTTCCTCCTGTCGGATCGCGCCAGCTTCATGACCGGCGCCTGCCTGGTCAGCGATGGCGGCTATTCGCTCTAGGCTGACCCTGCTCGCCCTGACCCTGTCGGCTTGCCGGGCCGAGCCGGAGGCCGCGCCCCTGCCCGTCGAAGAGGCGGTCGCCGGCCATTGCGAGCAGCGGCTTTTCGAAGGCTCCGGCTTCACCGCCTGCCGCTACGACGCCGACGAGCACGAGCTTCGGCTGGTTCTCGGCGAGGATTCGGCGCCGCTGCGCAGCTTCGCCGCGCTCGAGGCGAATCTCGGCGACCGGGCCGGACAGCTGCTCTTCGCGATGAACGCCGGAATGTACGACGAAGCCGGGATGCCGATCGGACTCTATGTCGAGGAGGGGCGCGAGCGCCACACTGTCAGCCGCCGCGACGGCCCGGGCAATTTCCACCTCAAACCCAACGGGGTGTTCGCGGCCGCGGCCGACGGCAGCGTCGCGATCGTCGCGACTCCGGCCTGGCCGGCCGAACCGCCGCCGCGCTGGGCGACTCAATCGGGGCCGATGCTGATCCTCGACGGCCGCCTTCATCCGGGCATCCAGCCGAACGGCGACTCGCTCTATGTCCGCAACGGAGTCGGAGTCGCCGACGGCAGGACCGCCTGGTTCGCGATCAGCGACGAGCCGGTCTCCTTCGGCCGCTTCGCCCGCTTCTTCCGGGACTCGCTCGGCTGCGGCAACGCCCTCTATCTCGACGGCGCGGTATCAAGCCTGTGGGATCCCGGGGCTGGCCGCCGCGACGGCCGCGACAGCCTCGGGCCGCTGGTCGCGGTCTTCCGAAGGGCGGCGCCCGACAAGGAATGAGCCGGCCATTGTCCGGGACCGGGACAGGGGACCGGGGAGGCCGAGGCTTCAGGCGCGCTCTTCTGGAAGCGGGGCGCCGCTTGGCCTAATTGGGAGGCCCATTGGGAAAGGAGGCGGTCGCATCCCCGGGTCGACCTATTTGGCGCGCCTGATGCGCGCTCTCGCCCTCGCCCTCGGGCTGGCAGCGGTCTCGGCGTTCGGCTCGCTCCCCGAGCCGCCGACGGCCCCGATCGCCCGCGCCGCCGAGCCGCCGCTCGACCTCGGCGAGGACATCGCCGCTTTCTATCGCGACCGCGGCTTCCGGCCGCTCTGGGTCGAGCGTTCGGCGCTTCGGCCGGAGGCGGGGCGGCTGCTGGCGATGCTGGCCGGTGCCGGGAGGCGGGATTCCGAGCTGGCCGCCGCCGTCCGCGCCGCCGGGAACGGCGACCCCCGCGCCCTCACCCGCGCCGACCTGCTGCTGACCCGGGCCTTCGCCGACTATGTCCGCGACCATCATCGTCCGGGGCCGGCGGGCGCGATGCGCTACATCGATGCCGGCCTCGCCCCGGCGGAGCCCGACGTCCGCGAGGCGCTCGAGGCGGCGGCGGCCGCGCCGTCGCTGGCCGCTCACCTCGCCGCGACCGAGCAGATCAATCCCGCTCTGGGCGGCCTTCGCCGGGGCCTCGCCGTCTATCGCGGGAAATGGTCCCGGCTTCCTCAGCTCACCATCCCGGCGGCAGGGTCGGCCCAGCGACAGGCGCTGCTGCGGCGGCGCCTCGGTCTCGGGCCCCGCGCTCCGGAGCGGGCGCTGGCGGCGCGGCTGGCCGAATTCCAGCGGGTCCACGGCCTCGCCGTCACGGGAGCGGCGGACAGCGCCACGACCGCGGCTCTCAATGCCGGCGCGGCCCATTACGAGCGGCTGATCCTCGCCAATATCGAGCGCGCAAGAGCGATCCCGCCGAGGCCGCTCGGCCGCTATTTGCTCGTCGATACGGCCTCGGCGCGGCTGTGGATGATCGAGGACGGACGAATCCGCGATTCCATGCGGGTCATCGTCGGCAAGAGCGGCATGGCCACTCCGGTCATGGCCGGGCTGATCCGCTACGCCGTCCTCAACCCCTATTGGAACCTGCCCCCCGACCTCATCCGCGAGCGCGCCCGCAAGGTGGTCCGGCGCGGCCCCGGAGCGATCGCCGCCGAGCGGCTTCAGATCCTGTCCGACTGGTCGCCGCGGGCGCGCCCGCTGAGCCCGCGCCAGGTCAATTGGCGAGCGGTCGCCGCGGGCCGGGCCTTCGTCAATCTTCGCCAGCGGCCCGGTCCGCACAACATGATGGGCGCGGTCAAGTTCATGATGCCGAACGACCTCGGGGTCTATCTGCACGACACGCCGTCGCGCCACTTCTTCGCCCGCGCCGACCGGCGGATCAGCTCGGGCTGCGTGCGGCTCGAGGACGCGCCTCGGCTGGCGCGCTGGCTGTTCCGGGGCCGTCCGCCGCGCCCGAGCGGGGCGGCCGAGCAGAGGGTGGACCTGCCCGAACCGGTGCCGGTCTACATCACCTACCTGACCGCCCTTCCGACCCGCGAAGGAATCGTCTTCCAGCCCGATTCCTACGGCCGCGACCGGACCCTCCTCGCCCGGCTCGCTCGCCGCGCCTCCCCGCCGCGTTCCTGAGACCGGGCTCCATCCGTCATGCGCCCGACCGTCCGGGCCCAACTTAGCCATGAATCCACTTGACTCGGTCGTGTACTTTGTTTTACCAAGTACACGTTCACGAAAAGGAGAATGCGATGAAGGCGCTATTGTTGGCCGCAGGGCTCGGTCTCGCGGCGGCGACGCCCGGCCATGGCGCGACCTTGACGGTCGATCTCGACGGGGTCCGCGGCTCGGGCGGCAGCCTCTACGTCTCGGTCCAGACGCGCGAGCAGTTCATGCGGGAAGGCGGAGTCGCGGGCAGCGTCCTTCCCTCGCCCCAGGCCGGATCGCACCGCTTCCAATATGAAGTTCCGGCGGGAGAATATGCGGTGTCGGTGTGGCACGACGACAATGGCAACGGCGCCTTCGACAACGACGAGAATTTCGTTCCGCTCGACGGTTGGGCCCTGTCGAACGCCGCCCAGCTGCGCGGGGAGCCCACCTTCGACCAGGTCAGGACCGTCGTGGGAAGCGCGCATGCCGCGATCCGGCTCGCGATGGTCTATGGCCGGTGAGGGCGACCGCGCGGCCCGCGCCGAACATTGGGAGCGAGACGACATGAACGCGACGGCCCAGGACGACCTCTCCCGGCTTCGCGCCATCGCCGAGCAGGGACGAAGCGTTCCGTTGCTCGGCGGCTGGCAGCTGATCCTGTGGGGCGGAGCGATGACGTTGGCGCTGCTGATCAACTGGGCCGTGATCGAACGGATCCTGCCCTGGCCCGGCTATGCCTTGTCGCTGAGCTGGTTCGGGATCGTCCTGGCCGCCTGGGCCGGCTCGGCGATGATCGGCCGGCGCCTGGCCGGCGAGCCGGGCGCTTCGTCGGTCGGCAACCGGGTCGAGCATGCGGCCTGGACGACCGCCGGCGCCGTCCTCCTCATCCTCGCCCTGGCGCTGCTCGCGCGCGCGCTGGCCAGCGGCGAACCGGAAGCGTGGCAGTCCTTCTCGATGATGCCGCCGGTCACGTTCGGCGCCTATGCCGTCGCGCTTCAGGCCAGCGCCGTCGCCGGCGCCAGCACAACGGCAAGGCCCTATGTCCTGGTCGCCCTGGCCTTCGCCGCCGGGACCGCCTTCCTGATCGACGATCCCCTGCAACATCTGGTCGCGGCGGCGGGGATCGCGCTGGTCTCGATCCCGGCCGGGCTCGGCCATCTGCGCGCGGCCAGACGGGCGAACTGACGCGATGGCGAACGCGCCGGACCAGGATTTCGACTATCGCGGCATCGACGAGGTGATTCACGGCCGGGCGCGGCTGGCGATCATGGCCTATCTGTCCGGCGCCGGCAGCGCCGAATTCAACGAGCTCAAGAGGCGGGCGGGCGTCAACGACGGCAATCTGTCGGTCCACCTGCGCAAGCTCGAGGAGGCCGGTTATATCGACGTCGAGAAGCGCTTCGTCGGCAAGAAGCCGCAGACGCTCTGCCACCTGAGCCGGGCCGGCCGCGAAGCCTGGATCGCCTATATCGACCATATGCAGAGGCTGCTCGGTCCGCCCGGCTGAAGCCGCGCCCGGCCCGCGCCTGGCCCGCCCCCAGCCCGGCGGCCCCGATCAGCCGGGGGTCAGGGCGACGTCCCGGAGCCCCCGCCAGACCCGCAGCGCCTGCACCGTCTCGGGGACGTCGTGGACCCGGATCAGCTGAGCGCCCTGCCCGGCCGCCTTCAGCGCCAAAGCGAGCGACCCGCCGAGCCGCCGATCGGCGGGCGCCTCGTTCGACAGCGCGCCGATCGTGCGCTTCCGGCTGGCGCCGACCATGAGCGGGCAACCGAGGCCGTGAAGCAGCGCCAGGCCGTTCATCAGCTGGAGATTGTGCTGGACGTTCTTGCCGAAGCCGAAGCCGGGATCGACGACGATGCGGTCGCGGGCGATGCCCGCCGCCACGGCCGCCGCTATCCGCGCCTCGAGCCAGTCATAGACCTCGAACAGGACCGGCCGCTCGTAGCCGGGATCGTGCTGCATCGTCTCCGGCGTGCCCTGATGATGCATCAGCACCACCGGGCAGCCGGCGCGGGCGACCGTTTCGGCCGAGCGCGGATCCCAGGTCAGCGCCGACACGTCGTTGACCAGCCCGGCCCCGGCCGCCAGCGCCGCCTCCATCACCGTCGCCTTGCGGGTGTCGATCGACAGCGCCGTCCCCGAGGCGGCGAGGCCCCCGACCACCGGCACCACGCGCTCCAATTCGTCGCCTTCCCAGACCGGCTTCGCCCCCGGCCGGGTCGATTCGCCGCCGACGTCGACCAGCGCCGCGCCGGCCGCGGCCATGGCATGGCCGGCGGCGACCGCCGCTTCGGCCCGCTCGAACCGGCCCCCGTCCGAGAAGCTGTCCGGAGTGACGTTGAGGATTCCGACGACCTGCGGCTGATCGAGCCTGACCATCCGCTCGCCGAGCACCAGCGGCGGCCGCGGCTCAGCCAGCCGCGCCCAGGCGGCGCCCGCCTCGGCCGGAAGCGCCGCAAGCGCCTCCTCCATGGCCTCGACCGGAACCAGGCGCGGCGGCCTCCGCTCGCCGTCCTCATATTCCGCGATCTCGACCGCCGAGAACCAGAGCAGTCCGCCGGCCAGGCGGGCGACCCGGCCGTCGAGGCCGAACGGCGCGTCGACGAAGGCCGTCGGGCGAAGATAGGCGCGCCGAGCCATACTCAGTCGTCGGGGATCATCAGCTTCCAGCCGCGGCCCCGGAAGTTGAGGATGAAATCATATTCGTGGATGCTGCGCAGCTTCTTGCGGATGTTGGAAATATAGACTTCGACGATGCGGGTCTCGGCCAGCGCCTCGGAATCGTAGAGCCGCTTGAGCAAGGCGGCCTTGCTGACCACGCCCTCGTCGCTGGTGGCGAGCGTGTTCAGCACCTTGAACTCGGCATCGCTCAGCACCGTCTTGCGCCCGCCAAGCTCGACCGTCCGGTGGAAGGGATCGAGAGTGAGCGGCCCGATCTGGATCGGATCGCGCCGCTCGGCCGAATCGCCGCGGGTCTCGTCCTGGGCGACCCGGCTCTGCAGCGAGCGGTAACGGCGAAGCGCCGCCCGGATTCGCGCCAGCAACTCGCCCGGCAGGAAGGGCTTGGCGATGAAGTCGTCGGCGCCGCGGTCGAGCGCGTCGATCTTGTCGCGCTCGGTGCCGCGCCCGGAAACGACGAGGATCGGCACGTCCGAAATATCGCGCAGGGTGCGCAGCAGATCGGCGCCGTCGAGATCGGGCAGGCCGAGGTCGACCAGGACTGCGTCGAAGTCGCGGTTGCGGAACGCCTCGATCGCGGCGCGGCCGCTGCCGGCGGCTTCCGCCTTGAACCCGCCATAGGCCATCGACGCCTGGAGGATCGTCAGCAAGGCGGGATCGTCCTCGACGAGCAGGATGCGCGCGGTCATCGCTCCGGAACCTACAAGCAAGCGGCGGCGATGAGAAGCGCCCGGCCCCCCTGGCGGCGGGGCGCGCAGCGGGAATCCGAGGCCCGGAGCAGCGATGGAACTAAAATCGCGAAACGGGGTTTACCCGACAACATTTCTCCTACGAAATGAAATGTAAACGGCCGATTAACATGTTTAACGGCGGGTTTACATATCCGGGGTCCAAGTAATCAGCGTAGACTATTCTTCATTTCTTCTTTGATCTAGAGGGGAATGGCAATGTGCTGGATGTGCGATTTCGACAAGTCTTCCATCGTTGAGGGCCACTCGCGGACCTTTGGGCCGGCCTCCCGCCGCGGGATCGTGGACGATGTTTCGGTCCACTACCAGAAAGCCGCCACCGACGGCCGCTCGTTCGGCCTCGACGCCTTCCTCGGACCTGATGGAATCGGCGACAAGCTCGACGTCACCTACGGCGTGACGACGCTTCCCGTGCCGATCCTCGACAGCGTCGCCGACGACACCAGCACCACCGCCACGATCACGGTCGGCGGGCCGCGCTTCATCTCCACGATCAACACGCCCGGCGACCAGGATTTCTACAAGGTCGAGCTTCAGGCCGGAGTCACCTACGAGCTCGCCGTCTACGGCACCAAGGCCGGCTTCAGCGGCGTCCCGCTCGCCGACGCCTTCGTCGAGCTCTACGACGCCCAGGGCAAGCTGCTCACCTCGACCGACGGCGGCAGCCCCAACGATTCGCTCGGCCTCGATGCCCGCCTCACCTACACGGCGACCAAGAGCGGCACCTATTTCGTCAATGCCCGCGCCTTCGACCAGGAGCCCGCCGACGGCGACAATGGCGAGCTCGTCGGCGATTACGAGGTGTTCGCCCGAGTGTCCGACTACAAGCCGGAATATACGCTCGACAGCCCGCTCCACTCGCTCGACTGGGGGACCCAGTTCGACGGCTCGTCGCGAAATCCCGACGGGCAGGAGGGTTCGCGGGTCACCGGCAATCCGGCCGAGCTCAAGCTCGACGGCAAGAACGTCCTCTTCTATTATTTCGCCCGCGAGGGCGAGCTCTTCGTCGACAATTCGGCCAATCCGCTCAACCTCACCGCGACGATGGTCGCCAAGGGCTTTTCCCAGTGGGAGAAGAACGCGATCGAGCTCGGCCTCGAGCGCTACGAGAACGTCGCCGACCTCATCTATATCGAGACCGACGACCGCTTCGCCGCCGACATCGTCTTCGTCACCTATAACGGCACTCCGGGCATCGAGACTCCGAGCCTGGCCGGCCGGATGAGCCCGCCCGACACGGCCGGCGAAGGCCAGACCGAATATAATGCCGGCGACTATCGCTGGACTCCGGAGGGCCTGGCCCCGGGCGGAGTCTTCTTCGGCACCCTGATCCACGAGCTCGGCCACGGCCACGGAATGGCCCATCCCCACGACAATGGCGGCCGATCGAGCGTCATGCGCGGCGTGGAGGAGATCGAGACCTTCGTCTACACGAACGGCGACTACGGCCTCAACCAGGGCGTCTATACGATGATGTCCTACCAGGACGGCTGGGAGAAGTCCCCCTACGGCCAGCCGGCCAACGACCTCGGCTACGGCTTCATCGGCAGCCTGATGGCGTTCGACGTCGCCGTCATCCAGGACAAATACGGAGTCAACGAGGAGTTCGCCAAGGGCAACAACGTCTACCTCCTTCCCGACCAGAACGCCGCCGCGCAGTTCGATTCCGCCGGCAACATGACCCGCGAAGGCACCTCGTGGAAATCGATCTGGGACGCCGGCGGCATCGACAGCATCGTCTATAACGGCAGCAAGAACGCCAATATCGACCTGAGGCCCGCGACCCTCAAATATGAGGAGGGCGGCGGCGGCTGGATCTCCTACGCCTACGGAATCCACGGCGGCTACACCGTCGCCAACGGAGTGACGATCGAGAACGCCACTTCCGGATCGGGCAACGACCGGCTGGTCGGCAACAACGCCGCCAACATCCTCAACGGCGGCGCCGGCAACGACAGCCTGTCCGGCGGGGCCGGCAGCGACACTCTGAACGGCGGCTCCGGCGGCGACCGGATGACCGGCGGCACCGGCAACGACACCTATGTCGTCATCAGCCGCGCCGACAC
>DATMVG010000115.1:0-2974 GCA_035563315.1 Allosphingosinicella sp.
GGGCTCGGGCGGAGATAACGGCTCCGATGACGGCGCTTCGCCGCCCGTCGAGCCGCCGGTAAGCGAGCCCCCCGTGAGCGAGCCCCCGGCCGAGGAACCGCCGGCCGAGGAACCGCCCGTGGACCAGCCCGGCGAGGACGAAGCGCCCGCCGAGGAACCCGCCGGCGATCCGCCCGCGGAAGAGCCGCCGGCCGACGAGCCTCCCGCGGAGGAACCGCCCGCAGACCAGCCCGGCGAGGACGAAACCCCGGCCGAGGAACCTGCCGGCGATCCGCCCGCGGAGGAGCCGCCGGCCGACGAGCCCCCCACCGAGGATGACGGGGACGACAGCTCGGGCAGCGGCGGCGGGTCCGGGAATGGCGGCGGCAACGGAGGCTCCGGCAATGGCGGCGGCGGCTCCGGCAGTGACGGCTCCAGCGGACCCGGCGACGGCTCCCCCCTCGATCCGCCGGTCAGCGAGCCGCCGGTGAGCGAGCCCGGCATGGACGAGCCTTCGGCCGACGAATCCCCGGCCGAGGAACCCGCCGTGGACGAGCCCCCCGCGGACGAGCCGCCTGCCGAGGAGCCCCCCGCGGACGAGCCTCCCGCCGATGATCCGCCGGCCGACGAGGAGTCGGACGATGGCGGCGACCTGTGCCTGATCATCATCTGCCTGGGCGACGGCGATGACGGGTATTGATCGCCGCTGGTTCGTGAAGCGCTGAGCGGCCGGCCCCTTCGGCAACGATGTTCGCCGCGAATCTCAGGCTCCTCAACGGGATGCTCGCCCGGCGGCGCGCCCTCACCCGGGGCGCGGCGGTTTTGGTCGGAGCGCTGACCCTCGCCCTCGGCGGCGGCGAGAGCGTTGACCGGATGCTCCGCGTCGCCCGCGACGGCATCCGCGCCCATCCGTCGACTGGCGAGGTCCATATCGTCGAGATCGACGCGCGCAGCCTGCGGGCGATCGCGCGCTGGCCGTGGCCGAGGCGCTACCACGCCCGGCTGATCGACCGGCTGCGTCTCGCCGACGCCGAGGCGATCGCCTTCGACGTCGATTTCTCCTCGCTGTCCAACCCGGCCGACGACGCCGCCCTGGCCGGCGCCCTGCAGCGCGCGGGCGGCAGCGTGATCCTTCCGACCCTGCGGCAGCGCGAATCCTCGCAGAGCTTCGAACATGTCGACAATCTTCCGGCCATGCCCTTCAGGAACCACGCCTTTTCAGCCGCGGTGAATGTCGCGCCCGGGGCCGACGGCTTCGTCCGCCAGATGCTGCTCGGGGTCGAGACGGGGGGCGTGCCGAGGCCTTCGCTGGCGGCCATGGTCGCCGAGCGCCGGGCCGAGAGCGGCCGCTCCTTCGACATCGATTACGCGATCGACCCCGCCTCCATCCCCCGGCACAGCTTCGTCGACGTCATCGAGGGGAGGGTGGCGGCCGCGGACCTCGCCGGCAAGCGGATCATCGTCGGCGCCACCGCGGTCGAGATCTGGGACCGCTATTCGGTGCCCAATCACGGCGTCATCCCCGGGGTCGTCATCCAGGCGCTGGCCGCCGAGACCCTGCTTCAGGGACCGGTGCCGATCTCGGCGAGCGGCCTGTGGCCGTTGCTGCTCGCGCTCGCGCTCGTCGCGGCGACGGTGCGCAGCGGCAGCCGCGCGCGGCGGATGGCCGGCTTCGGCGCCGGAAGCGCGACGCTCCTCGCCCTGCCCCTGGCCGGCGAGCAATGGCTGGCGCTGTCCTTCCCGCTGGCGCCGGCGCTGGCGGCGCTCGCCACCGCCGCCTCCTTCGCCCTGGCCGGCCATGTCGCCGAGCGTTACCGCCACCGATCGCTGACCGATTCGGCGACGGGCCTGCCCAACCTCGCCGCCCTGCAGGCGGCCGGGGAAGGGGAGGCGGCCACCGTCGTCGTCGCCCGAATCGACCGCTTCGCGGCCATCGCCGCCGGACTCGGCCCCGCCGCGACGGTCAATCTCATCCACCGCATCGTCGACCGGCTGAGCTTCGGCCACGGCCGACTCATCTACCGGATCGACCAGGCCAGCCTCGCCTGGCTCGAGGAGAAAGGCGGGGAGGCGACCCTGAAACAGCGGCTGGAAGGGCTGGTCGCGCTGATGCGCACGCCCGTCGATTGCGGGCGGCTGATCGATGCGACGCTCTCGTTCGGAGTCGCCGACCCGGTCGCGGCGGGCCCCCGCCAGCAGGTCGCCAACGCCTCGCTGGCCGCCGTTCACGCCGCCGGCCTCGGCACTCGCTGGGAACGGTTCGCCGAGAGCGGCAACGAGGAGATCAACTGGCACCTCTCGCTGCTCGGCGAGCTCGACGCGGCGATGGCCGCCGGCCAGGTGTGGAACGCCTACCAGCCGAAGCTCGACATCGTCAGCGGCCGCATCGTCGGCGCCGAAGCGCTGGTGCGCTGGAACCATCCCGAACGCGGCGCGATCGGGCCGGACGCCTTCATCCCGCTGGTCGAGGAGCACGGCCGGGCCCGCGATCTCACCCTGCACGTCCTCGACGGCGCCCTTCGCGACGCGCTTCGCTGGCGCGGCCAGGGTCATGACATGGTGGTGGCGGTCAACGTTTCGGCGACCTTGCTGCTCGACGAAGCCTTTGTCGGACTGCTCCGGCGCCGGCTCGAACAGGCGCCGCTTCCGGTCGAGAGCGTCACCATCGAGGTCACCGAATCCGCGGCAATGGGCGATCCGGCGCGGGCGATCGCGGCCCTGGAGAGCTGGCGCGCGCTCGGCCTCAACGTTTCGATCGACGATTACGGCACCGGCCAGTCGTCGCTCGCCTATCTGCAGAAGCTCCCCGCCGCCGAGCTCAAGATCGACAAGAGCTTCGTCAAGACGGTCGCCGCCGACAGTCGCAACGCGATCATGGTCCGCTCCACGATCGCCATGGCGCACGAGCTCGGCATGAAGGTCGTCGCGGAAGGTGTCGAGGACGCCGAGTGCCTGGCGGCGTTGGCGGAGATGGGCTGCGACATCGCGCAGGGAT
>DATMVG010000116.1:0-3788 GCA_035563315.1 Allosphingosinicella sp.
AGGCTGCGGCCGGACCAGGCGAGGCTCGAGCGATGGAATTGCAGCCGGTGAGCTACCAGGCCGAAGGCCGCTCCTTCGCCGGCTTCCTCGCCGACGGCTCGGGCGGGCGGCCGGCGCCGGGAGTGCTCGTCGTCCACGAGGGCGGCGGCCTCACCGGTCACGTCAAGGAGCGGGCGGCGAGGCTCGCCGGGCTCGGCTATGTCGCTTATGCGATGGACCTTTTCGGCATGGCCGAGTTCGACTTCGAGCTCGCCAAGGCGATAGTCCGCGCCCTGCGCTCGGACGTGGCGGCGCTGCGCGGTCGGGCGGGCGCGGCGCTGCATGTGCTTGCCGAGCACGCGAACGTCGATTCCGGCCGGCTCGCCGCGATCGGCTTCTGCTTCGGCGGCACGGCCGTGATCGAGCTCGCCCGCGGCGGCGCCGACCTTCGCGCCGTCGTCGGCTTCCACGCCGGCCTCACCGTCGGCAGTGCCGAGGACAATCGGGCGATCAAGGGCAAGCTGCTGCTCTGCCTCGGCGCCGACGACCCGGTCGTCACCTTCGATCAGCGGACCGCCTTCGCCGAGGAGATGAAGGCCGCCGGGATCGACTGGCAAATTCACCTCTACGGCGGCGTCGGCCACAGCTTCACCAACCGCGAGATCGACTCCTGGAACCTGCCCGGCTTCGCCTATGACGAAACCGCCGACCGCCGTTCGTGGGCGGCGATGCGCAATCTGTTCGAGGAGGCGCTGTGAGAGGGGGACAGTCACTTTCACGCGCGGTGGCGATAAGCGAGTCGCCGCGGCGCGGAAAGTGACTGTCCCCTTATTCCACGACGATCTCTCCGCGCATGCCGAGGGTCGTATGGAAGGTATGGGTGCAGCGCAGGCGATAGCGGCCGAGCGCCGGGACCAGCCTCACCTCGACCGATTGGCGGCTGCGCAGCTCGACCTCGCCCTGCTCGACGGGCCCGCCCTCGACTCGGGCGGCGGCGAAGAATTGCGGGGCCGAGAAATTATGGCCGCCGCCGCCGCTGTTGACGAGGCGAAGGACGACGGGCTGGCCGGCGCGCAGGCGGATGGTGCCGGGATCGAAATCGAAGCTCGAAAGCCGCACCTCGACGCGCGGCGCGCGGCTCCAGTCGGTCTGCGCCGGCGCGGCAGGGGCCGCCAGGAGCAGCGGAAGCAGAAGCAGGAAACGCATCACGGCCTCCTCCGACGAGGGAGGGCGCCATCATAGCATAAGGGCGGAGGGCGGCGAAGCGGCCGTTCACGCGCTCTTGCGGATCGCTCCGTCGACCAGCCGGCGGTCATTGACCGGCGCGACGATGGCGAGCCCGTCGCCGTCGCGGCGGGCGAGGAGCAGGACGAACTCGTCCGAGCCGTCGACGGCGACGTCGACCCGAGCCAGAGGCGGCGCGGCATGGAGCCGGTCGCGAAGCGCCTGCCACGGATCCGGCCCCGGCTGCGGTCGGCGCGCGCGCCGCTCGGCCTGGACGACGCCCTTGAGGCCGCCGGCATGGGCTTCGAGATAGGCGGCGAGGCTCCCCGCCGGCAGCTGCTCGCGGCGGGCCCAGCACAACACCGCGGCGAATTCGGTGAGCCGGGTGCGGTCGTAGCCCGCTCCGAAGACGAGCTTGACGACCGGGGTCATCGGCGCGCGCGCCTGGGCCTTGATGCCGCTATCCTCGAGCAGCTCGGCATAATCGTCGGGATCGGCGTCCGCGGCGAGCGCGAAATCGTGCGCCTGGCCGAGGGCCCGGTAGAGGGCGGCACGGCTGCGCTGGTCGAAGCCGAGGGCCTGCCGGGCGCTTTCGCGGGCGGCGCACAAGCGGTCGGCCAGGCAGGCGTCGGCGGGCGGGCCGGCGGGCTCGCTCTCCTCGCTCTCGTCGTCCCACAGGCCGAGCGAGGGATGATCGGCCGCGCCGTTCTCGTGGGACAGGGCCTCGCCGAGGTCGGCATTGGGGCCGTCGGCCCAGATCGGGCAGTCGGCGAGCGCGGGCGCGGCGGCGATGGCTCGGTCGACCTCGCCCTCGAGCGCCTCGGCGGTCGAGCTGTCGGCGAGCTCCTTCCAGTTGATGACGCCGTAGATGAAGTCGATCGCCTCGCCGTTCGAGGAGAGCGGCATCAATATGCCCCGATAGAGCGTGTTGTGGCCGCGCTGACCGACGAACTCCGCTTCGAACCCGATCGGAGCGCGGTTGGCGATGATCTGCATATAATGGTCGGTGAGGCGGGAGAGCAGCGAGCGGGCGGGCACCTGGCTGATCCGGCGGATGGTGCGGTCGAGCGCGCATTCGACGCGCAGAGCGCGGCCGAGGAAGGCGATTTCCGGATCCTTGGGATTGCCGGAGAAATCGAGCAGCACGCTGTGCGGCCCGAAATCCTCGATCGTATGGGGGTCGACGTCGGCGATCGCCGGATAGGGCCGGCCGTGGAGCAGCGACACCCAGTAATTATAGGCGCGCACGTGCATCCGCCGCTCGTCGGCGCCGATCTCGGGAGGCCGTTCGATCGCCGGCTCGTCCTCGGGCGCGGTCGCGAGCGCCGCCTCGTCTTCAAATCCCCGGAAGCTGTCCATATCTCGGCGTCCTCGGCCCCCGCCAGTCGCGGTCATCGGCAAAGTGCACCCGGCGTGGTTGAGATATGGTTAATCGCCACACCGTCCCCTCGGCCCGAAACGGGGCGCCTCGCTTGTCTTCGGCGGGCCCCGCTGATAAGGGCCGCGCTCTCCGGGCAAGCCGCTTTAGCTCAGCTGGTAGAGCACATCATTCGTAATGATGGGGTCGCAGGTTCGAGTCCTGCAAGCGGCACCATCCAACCTCCGTCGGAGCGCCGCCTCGTCCCCCGGCAAATCATCAGGACAGCCGGCTTCAGGACGGCGGGGCGGTCTGCGGGGCGCCTGTCGCCGACGGCTCCGGACTGGCGCTCGGCGCGTTGATCCAGGCCGCCACGGCGAAGGCGACCAGCAGGATCAGCACCGCGATCAGCGATATGAAGCCGCAGCCTCTGCCCTCGGGGGCGGTCTCGATTCCGTTGTCGCCTGGCTCTGCCATTCGGCGCGAACGGCCTCGGGGCGCCGCCGGTTCCGGCCGGAGCCGCGAGCCCCGCGCGCTCAGCCGCGCGGCGCGGCCTGGCCCAGGGTCGCCTGGGAGGGAGCGGTGCGCGGGCCGAAATGGCCCTTCGGCGCCTGCTTGCGGCCGGCCAAGACGACCAGCTCCAGCGTCGCCGGGTGGAGCGGGCTCGAAAACTGGAAACCGGCCTTGCCCTCCTCGACCCAGACCACCTTGCTGTTCTGCGCCTCGAGTCCCGGAAGCTTCAGCCAGACGCTGGCCCCGGTCTCCAGGGCGAGGTCGCCCTGCGCCTTGAAGCCCTCTGTCGACAGATCCAGCACCTCGATCTCCGACACGGTCGCGCCCGGGTCGCGCAGCCGCGCCGCGAGGTTCACGACCCGCCGCTCGGTCCTGCGGCCGTCGGAGGTCGGAAGAATTGCCAGCTGTCCTTTGGTCACGCCAGGCTCCTTTCGGGGCGCTTATGCACGGGCAATGGCTAAAAAGGGTTAAACGGCGGGGGAAACCGGCGCCCCTCCGCGCGTTGGGCCGCTCGAGTAACTCGAGTTCGGAGTAGTTGTGAGAAGATTTTGGTTCGCCGCGCTGCTGCTTGCTACCGGCGGCTGCGGCAATGTCGGCAGTGGCGGCGCCGGCGACGGCGGCGAGGGCGTGGCGGCGGTCCAGCCCAGCCGAGTGACTCCGGAAGAGCTTCGCGCCGCCGCCGACGATCCCCGGCTCGTTCGCTTCTACGAAGGCC
>DATMVG010000117.1:0-14723 GCA_035563315.1 Allosphingosinicella sp.
GATCGCCCGAGCCGACCATCGACTTGCGGGCTCCGGCGCGCTCGCTCGCCAGCCGCTCGCGCTCCATCTCGTAAAGCCGGGTGCGAAGCACCTTCAACGCCTTGGCCTTGTTCTTGTGCTGCGACTTCTCGTCCTGCTGGATGACGACGAGGCCGGTCGGAAGGTGGGTGATGCGGACCGCGCTGTCGGTGGTGTTGACCGACTGGCCGCCCGGGCCGGACGAGCGATAGACGTCGATCCTCAGGTCCTTGTCCTCGATCTGGACGTCGACGTCTTCCGCCTCCGGAAGCACCGCGACCGTCGCCGCCGAAGTGTGGATACGGCCGCCGCTCTCGGTCACCGGAACGCGCTGGACGCGGTGAACGCCGCTTTCGAACTTGAGCCGCGCGAACACGCCCTGCCCGGAGACCGAGCCAATCACCTCCTTGAACCCGCCGACCTCCGAGGCGCTCGCCGAGATGATCTCGAAGCGCCAGCCCTTGGTCTCGGCATAGCGCTGGTACATGCGCAGAAGATCGCCGGCGAACAGCGCCGCTTCATCGCCGCCGGTGCCGGCGCGAATCTCGAGCATGGCAGGCCGCTCGTCGGCGGCGTCGCGCGGCAGCAGCTTGAGCGCGAGCGCCCGTTCGGCGTCGGGGATGGCGCCGCGGATCTCCTCCGCTTCCTCCGCCGCCATCGCGCGAAGCTCGGGATCGGCGTCGTCGCTCATGCCGCCGAGGACCTCCAGCTCGGAGCGAAGCCGCCTCAGCTCGCGCGCGGCATCGGCCACGGGCACGATCTCGGCATATTCCTTGGACAGCCGGACGAAGTCCTCCGGCGCGAGGTCCTGCGCCGACATCGCGTTCTGCAGCTCCTCGCGCCGCGCTTCGATCGCGGCGATGCGCTCGGCGGAAATCCGGGTCATCGCGAAGGGAGCCTGATCCTCATCTCGGGTTGCGGCCTGCTTTCGGCGACATCCGGATCGTGGTCGGGCGAGGCTTCGCTCAAGGCTCTCCGAAGCTCATCTTCCAGGTCCACGGCCTTGAGTTCGTGGGGATCCGTCCGCCGGATCCGGAGATCCATGACTCGCGCGTCGTTGCTTCCATCCGTCCAAACCTGGACGACCACGGGGATGCCTCGCGCCTTCGCCCTGTCGAACAGCTTTTTCGGCGAGCCCCGGAAGGTCGAGCCGACCCGGATGCCGCGGCGGCGCAAGAAGGCCGCCAGGGCTTGCCCCTCCTGCTCGGCCTCAGGGTCTTCGACGATGATCGCGGCCGTCGGCTTTTCTGTCGCCGGGATGTCGATCAGCATCGCCAGGCGCTCGATCCCGGCCGCCCAGCCGACCGCCGGGGTGGAGGGACCGCCGAGGCTTTCGATCAGCCCGTCATAGCGGCCGCCGGCGATCACCGCGCCCTGGGCGCCGAGCCGGTCGGTGACGAACTCGAAGGCGGTGTGGCGGTAATAATCGAGGCCGCGGACGAGCCGGGGATTGCGCGTGCAGCGGACGCCGGCCGAGTCGAGCCCGGTGGTGACCGCGGCGAAGAATTCGGAAGCGGCCGGGGTGAGGAACTCGTCGATCCCCGGCGCCGAATCGGCGATCGGCCGGTCCCTCGGGTCCTTGCTGTCGAGGATGCGCAGCGGGTTGCGCCCGAGCCGGGAAAGGCTGTCGTCGGAGAGGCCGCTCCGGTGGCTTTCGAAATGCCGGACCAGCGCCGCGCGCCAGGCGTCGCGGGTCGCCGCGTCGCCCAGGGTGTTGAGCTCGAGCGTCACGCCCTCGGCGATGCCGAGCTCGCGGAGAAGCTGGTCGGCGAGAACGAGCAGCTCGACATCGGCGGCCGGCGAGTCGGTGCCGATGATCTCGGCGTCGAGCTGGTGAAACTGGCGATAGCGCCCCTTTTGCGGGCGCTCGTAGCGGAAGACCGGGCCGTGGGTGGCGAGCTTGAGCGTGCCGAATTGCTGCCAGCCCTCGGAGAGATAGGCGCGGCAGATGCCGGCGGTGAATTCAGGCCTCAGTGTGACCGAATCGCCGCCTCGGTCCTGGAAGGTGTACATCTCCTTGGCGACGATGTCGGTGGTCTCGCCGATCGATCGGGCGAACACCTCGGTCGCCTCGAATACGGGGACTTCGACATGCTGGAAGGCGTAGAGGCGGCGCACGCGCTCGAACGCGGCGACGACGGCGCGGAAGCGGTCGGCATTCTCGCCCCAAATGTCCTGGGTGCCCCTGATGCGCTGCGGACCCTTGCTCATCGGCGCGCCCTTAGCAGCTTTGCGGGGCGAAGGAACCGGTCCCGCCCGCCCGCGCGTCTGGACGGGCCGGTCCGGATCGGCCATTCGGCGGCGATGCATCGCATTGCCATCGTCGCGCTCGCCCTGATCCTGCCGGCCTGCAGCGCCATCGCCGAGGAGGAAGCGCCCGTGCGAACGTCAGCCGTGGTGCTCGATGCCGACAGCGCGGAAGCGCGCACCCGAATGGCGCTTGAGCGGATCGAGGCGCTCAACCCTCGGCTCAACGCCGTCATCGCCGTCGATCCGACCGCCATCGTCCAGGCGCAGGCGCTCGACGAGCATCCGCTCGCGCGCGGCCCGCTCTACGGCATGACCGTGCTGATCAAGGACAATATCGAGACTCGCGGGCCGCTGCCGACCACCGCCGGAAGCCTGGCTCTGCGCGACAACGTCACCGGGCGCGATGCCTGGCTGGTCACCGGCCTGCGCGCGTCGGGCGCGGTCATCATCGGCAAGGCGAACCTGTCCGAATGGGCGAACATCCGTTCGAGCCATTCGATTTCCGGCTGGAGCGCGATCGGCGGCCAGGTGCGCAACCCGCACGCGCTCGACCGCAATCCGTGCGGATCGAGCTCGGGAAGCGCCGTCGCGGTCGCGGCGGGGATGGTCCCGGCCGCGATCGGCACCGAGACGGACGGGTCGATCACCTGCCCCGCGGCGGTGAACGGCATCGTCGGCTTCAAGCCGACGGTAGGCCTGGTCAGCCGGACCCATATCGTGCCGATCAGCCACAGCCAGGACACGCCGGGGCCGATGACCCGCACCGTGCGCGACGCGGCGCTGGTGCTCGCCGCCATCGTCGGCACCGACCCGGCCGATCCCGCCACCGCCGAGGCGGACCGCCGGCGCGAGGATTACGCCGCCCGCCTTTCGACCGACGCGCTGCGCGGCGCCCGGCTCGGAGTGATGCGCTTCGCCGCCGGCTTCGGCACCGATGCGGCTTTCGAGGCCGCGCTCGCGACGCTGCGCCAGCAGGGGGCTGTACTCGTCGACATCGCGGAGTTCGAAGGCCGGCAGGAGATCAGCCGCGCGGAGCTCGCGGTGCTGCTGACCGAGTTCAAGCACGACCTGAACGCCTATCTGGCCACGACTCCGGCGAGCGTGCGAACGCGCACCCTGGCCGACCTGATCGCGTTCAACCGCGAGCATGCCGACGTGGAGATGGCGCTGTTCGGACAGGATCTGTTCGAGCAGGCCGAGGCGACCAGCGGCCTCGACGACGAATATCGCCGGGCGCGCGAGACGAGCCTGCGCCTGGCCGGGGCGGAAGGGATCGACCGGCTGCTCAGCGAGCATGACCTGGTTGCCCTGGTCGGCCCGACCATGCCGCCGGCCTGGCTGATCGACACCGTCCACGGCGACCAATATCCGGGCGGCGGCGGCGGCGGCCTGGCGGCGGTTGCGGGCTATCCGCACCTCACGGTGCCGATGGGCGCCGTGCGGGGGCTTCCGGTGGGCCTGAGCTTCATCGGCCCGCGCTGGTCCGACGCTCTCATCCTCTCGCTCGGCTACGCCTATGAGCAGGCATCGCAGCACCGGGTCGAACCGCGCTTCCTCGATTCGATCGAGGAGAGCGAGGAGGTCGCGCCCCATCTCCGGCCCGCGGAGCGTTAGCCCTTCCTCTTCGGCTTCTTCCTCGCCGCGCCCCTCAGGCCCGCTTCGAGCGCGAGCCTGGCCCAGCGCTGCATCGCCTCCGGGTCGTCGTAGACATCGGCCGGAGCGCGGCGATAGTTCATCGTGTCGACCCGGCCGTCCCTGAAGGTCACGGAGAATCTGGGGCATCCTTCGGCGTCCCAGACGAAATCCGTCTCGGCGTCGGCTTTGAACCAAAGCTCCCCCTCGTCCATGATCGCGAACACGGTCCCGTCGAGATAGAGGGTGGCGCCGCCCATCATCTTACGCATGCTGACGCGGCCGAGCGGCTCAAGCGCCTCCTCGGTCCAGGCGTAGAGCCCTTCGTCCACGCTCATGCCGTGAGCCTCAGCCCGGCGATGCAGCCGACGATGCCGAGGATCAGCAGCATCCGCAACGTCGTCGCCGGCTCGCCGAACCAGAGCATCCCGACGGCCACCGTGCCGATCGCTCCGATTCCGCCCCACACCGCATAGGCGGTCCCCATCGGGATGGTGCGGGCGGCATATTCGAGCAGGCCCATGCTGACCGTCACCGACAGCAGGAAGGCGCAGGTCCAGGGCAGGTTCCGGAACCCCTCGACGAAGCGGAGCGAGGTGGTGAAGCCGATCTCGAACAGACCGCCGAGGATGAGCCAGATCCAGGCCATCACGCCGCTCCGCCGGGGACCCGGGCCTCGACGTCGGCGACCGGCGCCCGCCGCCGGCGGGCCGCGATGATGCAGCCGGCGACGATCATCGCCGCGCCGAGCGCGGTCAGCGGCCGCACCGGCTCGGCGAAGAAGACGATCCCCAGCAGCACTGCCCAGATGAAGGCGGTATATTCGACGGGCGCGAGAAACTGCGCCTCCGCGCGGGCATAGGCCCAGGACAGCAGCATCAGCGAACCGAAGCCGAGCACCGCGGCCGCCAACACGGCGGGAAGCTGCTCCACCGGCGGCACTTGCGCCAGGAAAGGCGCGGCGACGAGATAGCAGCTCGTGACGACGAGACCGGTGAAGAAGGCGACCTCGAGCGGCTTGGCGACGAGCGCCTGCTGGCGCATCAGGATGATGTTCCAGGCGTAGAGAACGGCCGAGGCGAGGATCGCGAGCGCGCCCCGGAAGGCGTCAGGGCCCATGTCCGCCCGCGCCTGCGCCGACAGGATGACGAGCACGCCGGCGAAGCCGAGCAGCGAGCCGAAAATCGCTCGCCGCTCGATCTTCTCGCCAAGCAGCACCGCCGCGAGATAAAGCGCGATCAGCGGCGCGACGAAGGCGAGCGCGACCCCCTGGGCGAGCGGCACCCGCGCCAGCCCCCAGAAAAAGAGCAGCCCCATGAAGGAAGAGAGGACGCCGCGAACGACATGGACTCGCATCGCCGCTCGGGTCGGCCAGGGGCAGCGAAGGCCGAAATAGACGGTGCCGCCGATCACCGCGCCGGCAAGCACGCGCCAGAACATGGCGTTATAGGCGCCGATGGCGATCGTCAGCGCCTTCATCACCGCGTCCATGGCGGAAAAGAAGGCGATTCCGGCGGTGGCGACGACGAAGGCCGACGCCATGTTGTGGCGAGTCATTCGGCGGCGTGGGGAATGGCGGCGCCGGCGGCCTCGATCTCGGCCGCCTTCGCTTCGACGAGACGGACGATATGGTCGATCATCTCCTCGTCCCGGACATGGTGATCGGTGACTCCGGAAAGATAGACCATGTGCTTGCCCTGGCCCCCGCCGGTGATCCCGATGTCGGTCTCGCGCGCTTCGCCGGGGCCGTTGACGACGCAGCCGAGCACCGACAGCGACATCGGCGTCCGGATGTGGGCGAGCCGCTCCTCCAGCTTCTCGACCGTTCGAATGACGTCGAAGCCCTGCCGAGCGCAGCTGGGGCAGGAAACGACGCGCACGCCCCGATTGCGGATGCCGAGGCTCTTCAGAATCTCGAAGCCGGCGCGCACTTCCTCTTCCGGCTCGGCCGACAGGGACACCCGGATGGTGTCGCCGATGCCGGCCCAGAGCAAGGAGCCAATGCCGATCGCGCTCTTGACGGTGCCGCCGCGCAACCCGCCCGCTTCGGTGATGCCGAGGTGAAGCGGGCAATCGACGGCGTCCGCGAGCTGCTGATAGGCGGCGACGGCGAGGAACACGTCGGAGGCTTTGACCGCGACCTTGTATTCGCGGAAACCATGGTCCTCGAGCAGCTTGATATGGTCGAGGGCGCTTTCGACCAGCGCCTCGGGACAGGGCTCGCCATATTTTTCGAGCAGATCGCGCTCGAGGCTGCCGGCATTGACTCCGATCCGCATCGAGCAGCCGTTCGCCCTGGCCGCATTGACCACCTCGCGCACCCGATCGGCCGAGCCGATGTTGCCGGGATTGATGCGCAGGCAGGCGGCTCCGGCATCGGCGGCCTCGAGCGCTCGCTTGTAGTGGAAATGGATGTCCGCGACGATCGGCACCGCGACGGCGCGCACGATCTGCCGAAGAGCCGAGGTCGACTCCGGATCGGGGCAGGAAACGCGGACGATGTCGGCGCCGGCTTCCTCGCAGCGACGGATCTGGTCGACCGTCGCCCGGACGTCGGCGGTGACCGTGTTGGTCATCGTCTGCACCGAAACGGGGGCATCGCCGCCGACCGGCACACGGCCGACCATGATCTGGCGCGACTTGCGCCGCTCGATATCTCGCCAGGGCCGAACCGACATGGCGCCGATATAGGCCCTCGGTCCGGCGAGGGAAAGGCGAGGCGCCGCGAGGCTCGGGTTCAGCGCCCCTGGGCGCGCCAGCGCTTGACCACCCGGGTCACCATCGCGTCCTCGTCGCCGCTGTGGCGCCACAGCTCGGAGAAGAGCGGATCGGACGAGGCCGGGCGCCGGTCGCGCTCGAGATCGTCGAACGAGACGCGGATCGGGATCGCCACGCCCTCGCCGCAGACGATGCACTCCCGGTTCCTGAGCGCCGGAATGACATCGAGGAAGCCGCGCGATCCTTCCGGCATCGCGCTCTTCACGAAGGCCTGGTCGCGGTCGTTGTTGAGACGCATGGCGACGATGGTGCCGCACTGGGAGAGCACGCCCTCGGCGAGGTCGGACGGCCGCTGGGTGATCAGGCCGAGCGAAACGCCGTATTTGCGGCCTTCCTTGGCGATCCGCTCGAGCACCCGGCGAACCGCCTGGCCGGTCCCGGTCTTGTCGGCCGGGACGTAGCGATGGGCCTCCTCGCAGACCAGCAGGACCGGACGCGGCACTTCGCTGCGCGACCAGATCGCATAATCGAACACCAGCCGCGAAAGCACGGCGACGACGACCGAGACGATGTCCGAGGGGACTCCCGAAACGTCGATGATCGAGATCGGCTTGCCCTTGGCCGGAAGCCGGAAGATCTTGCCGATGAAGCTGCTCATCGTATCGGCGACGAGCATGCCCGAAAACATGAACTGGTAGCGCGGATCGGATTTGAGCTCGTCGATCTTGCCCTTGAGCCGCATGAAGGGCGCCGTATCGGTCGCCTTGTTGAGCAGGCCCATTTCGTGGGCGATGGCGTTGCTCAGATCGGACAGGGTGTAGGGGATAGGCGAATCCACGGTGAGCTTGCTCAGCCCTTCGGCAGCGCGGTTCTTGCCCCGCGCCTGCAGCAGGCATTTGGCGAGGATGTCCATGTCGCGCTGGCGGTCGGCGCCGGATGAGGTGACGAACACCTCGCAATGCTCCTCGAAGTTCATCAGCCAGTAGGGCATGGCGAGATTGTCGACGTTGAACAGCTCGCCATGGCCCTTGAAGGCGGCCGAATATTCGCCGTGCGGGTCGATCATGACGATATGACCTTCGGGGGACAGGTCGCAGATCCGGTGCATGATCAGGGCGGCGGCGGTGGACTTGCCGGTGCCGGTGGACCCCAGGAGCGCGAAATGCTTGCCGAGGAAGGCGTCGACATAGAGCGCGGCGCGGACGTCCTTGGTCGGGTAGACGGTGCCGATCTCGATATGCGCGCGCTCGTCGGCCGCGAACATCTGCTTGAGGTCGCCGCCGGTCACCGGGAAGACCCGGCTGCCCGGAATCGGATAGGCGGTGATGCCGCGCTTGAAGTTGATCAGCTTGCCGCTGCTCGGATCCTCGTCGCCTTCGCCGAGGAAGTCGACCTCGGCGGCAACGGTGCCCGCCTCCGGGTCGGTGACCTTGAGGTTGCGGACGTTGGCGAGCAGCCACCGCCGGCCGGAGTCGATCTTGACCTGGCTGCCCACCTGGCCGGACATGGCGACGGTCGGATCCGGATCGCCGGCAAGCTCGGCGAGGCGGCGACCGACGATCTCGACGATGGCGCCGCTGCCGGCAATGTCCACTACCTGGCCGAGCGCTTCGTGGTGAGCGACGAGGAATCGCCGCGGCGCCGGAATCGGACCCGAATCGGAATCGTCGCCGGATTCGGGAAAGCTGTGGAGGTTCATCGCGTCGGTCATGTCGGCCCCGGGCTCCCACTCGTTCGGGGGGCACCCATAAACCGGTCGGGTAAACAAGTGATTTGCGAAGGCTTTAGCCGTAGCGCCGGCGGAAGGCGGCGCTCGCCCCCCAGCCGAGCAGAAGCGACACGGCGACGGCGGTGATGCCGTAGGCCAGCGACCATCGCTCGGCCGCCTCGGCGACGAAGCCCTCGAAGCCGAGCTTTTCGATCCGGATCTCGCGCGCGGCGCCGGCGATGACCCGTCCCTCGCGGATGAGGAAGGTCTCAGCGACATAGGTGCCCACCGGGACCCGGGCCGGGATCGTGATCCGGGCTCGATAGAGCACGCCCTCGCTGATCTCCACGCCGCGGGGATATTGGGCGTAGAGCTGGTTGCGCAGGCGCAGGTCGATCAGGCCGTGCTCGAACCTCCGCAGCACGTCGGCGGAGGCGCCGCCGCCCGGCGAGAGCTGGAGATTCTCGAGTCCGAGCTCGTAAATGGCGGCAGTGCGTTCGTCGATCAGCTGGGCTAGCGGCCGCGACGAGGCGACCGCATAGAAAGAGGGGGCCGAGCGGAAGCGCACCCGACCGACATTCATCCAGATCCCGGCCACCTTCTGCTTCTCGCGAAGCACGATCGGCTCGAGAGGTCCCTTGAGAACGACGGCGACGTCGGTGCCGGTCTCGGGCGGCCTGCCGTCCGGATAGATGATCGCCCCGAACAGCAGCAGCTCGGCGCCGGAGAAGCTGTAGTGGATCTCGACGTTGCGATCGGAGACGTCGGGCACCAGTCGCGGCTCCGCCTGCGCGAGCAAGGCCGGAGCGGCCAGCGCCAGAAGCAGCGTGCGCAGCCGCCTCACAGCATCTGCACCGTGTAGATTTCCTCGGGCCGCCAGCCGAGCTGGAGCGCCATCCTGAAGGCGACGCCGAGCACGACGATGGCGAGGATCATGCGAAGCAGCTCCGGTTTCATCCGCTGCGCAAGCCAGGCGCCATATTGCGCGCCGATCACCGAGCCGAGCAGAAGCAGCACCGCCAGCACGATATCGACGGAGCGCGTCGTCGTCGCATGGACCAGGGTGGTGACGGCGGTGACGAAGACGATCTGGAGCAGCGACGTCCCGACGACGACCTGCGCCGACATGCCGAGAAGGTAGATCATCGCGGGCACCATGATGAAGCCGCCGCCAATGCCGAGCAGGACGGTGAGCAGGCCCGAGATGAAGCCGAGCCCGAGCGGGGCCAGCGGTGAGATGTAGAGGCCCGACCGGTAGAAACGCCAGCGCATCGGAAGCGCCGCGATCAGGGGGTTGTGGCGCCGAGCCGGCCGCTCCGCCTTGCGCTTCGACGGCTTGATCATGTCGAGGGCCGTCGCCGCCTCCTTGGCCATCAGGACGCCGATGCTGCCGAGCAGGAGGACGTAGAGGACCGAGATCACCGTATCGATCTGGCCCATGTCCTGAAGCAGGCGGAAGATGAAGCCGCCGACCACCGAGCCGGCGACGCCGCCGGCGATGATCACCGCCCCCATCCGCACGTCGACCCCCTTGCGGCGGCGGTGGGCGAGTACTCCGGAGATGCTGGTGCCGGTGATCTGGGTGGTCGCCGACGCGACCGCGACCGCCGGGGGGATGCCGTAGAAGATCAGGATCGGCGTCGTCAGGAAGCCGCCGCCGACCCCCACCATGCCGGTCAGCAGGCCGACCAGGCCGCCGAGCCCGACGATCACCAGCGCGTTTACGGAGAGCCCGGCGATCGGCAGGTAGATGTCCATGGGCTCGCGACCCTAGCCGCTAAAGGAGGGGTACGGAAGGCGTCAGGGCGGGCCTCGCCGGAGGGGTCATGGCGGCGAGAATCCTGGCCTCGCGGCGGGGAAGAGTGCGTCTCAGAAGTCGGAGGCGAGGGTGAAAGCGGGCCCGGACCCGGGCGCGGCGTCGCCGGCGACGCGTATCCGCCAGTCGGCGATCAAGCGCATATTGCCGCCGAGGCCGGGCAGGCGCAGGGCGACATGCGGCCCGACGTCGAGCCGAGAGGCGCCCGGCTGGGCCGCCGCCCAGGCGCCGGCGCCGACCTCGAACCGGCCCAGCGGCGCACTGATCCTGCCGGCGCCGTCGACGAACGGGTCCCGGGACCTGAGGCCCACCAAGCCGGCCTGGCCATAGGCCTCCAGCGCCAGTCGGCGGCCGATGCGGCCGCTATGCCCGCCATAGAGCGTCAGCACGAAAGCCGAGCGGCCGCCGCGCCCGAGCGCCTGGCGCCGCTCGGCGAGCAGATGGACTGGCAGGCCGGCAAACGGTCGCCAGTCGAGGCCGGCCGCGGCTTCGGCGGCACGAGTCTCGCGCAGAGGAAGCGAGAGGCGAGCGCTCAGCGCCAGCGCCCGGTCGAGCCGATAGTGGACACGCAGGCCGGCCTGGCTGCCGCCGAGCGTTCCGCCGGGCGCGAGCGCCGCCCCACCGCGGTCGTGGCGCAGCAGAAGCCATGTCGAGGCGGACCAGCGACTGAGGTTCGCCGGTGTCGCAGCCGCGGGCATGAGCCGCGTCATTGCCGCCGCAGGGGCGGGCCTCGCCGACGCACGTCGCGTTTCGTCTACCGGATGTGGAAGCGTGGAAGCCCGTCCGACCTCGGCCCAAGGTGGGCCGGGTCGGGGCGGCACGAGGATGCCGGGCCGCCATGATGGGGCCGGATGGGCGGCGGCGGGCGCCGCCGCCGAGCCGCCCGCCACGCGCAAGCGCGGCGGCGGCGGCTTCGGCCGCGGCTGCGGCGAGGCGGCCTGCCCTTCCTCGAACCACCAGGGCGGCGCGAGCATCGCCGCGCGAAGACACGCCCAGCCGCCAAGAACCAGTGCCAGGAAGCGCAACGGCGCGGATCCTCGCCTCATTCGGCGGGCAGCTCGGAGGGAAAGGCGTGGACGGTCTTGTCCCAGGCGGTCGCGCGGCGGCGCCCGCCGAGATAGCGCGCCAACGCCCGGCGCGCCGCCAGCATCGCAACGGCGTTGCCGATCACCACGCGCGGGGCCGAACGCAGCCCCTCGCGCCAGCCATAGGCCCGAGCGACGAAGCCGAAGCGCATCGCCAGCCGCCACAGCAGCAACCCCCCGTTGACCGTCAGCAGCAGCGCAAGGAAGGGCGGGATCGGCGCCATCGCGTATCCGCCGAGCCAAGCCGCCGCGAGCAGCACGCCCCAGAGCAGCAGCGCCAGGTAGGCGGCGGCGAGGATGACGGCGGCGAGCAGCGACTGGCGGTCGCGCAGGCGCATCCAGCGCTCGGCCAGGCCGCCGCTCCAGCCGAGCCGGTCCCAGCCGGCAAGGGCGATACCGGTCATCCAGCGGGCCTTCTGCTGGACGGCGGCGGCCAGCGTTGCCGGGAAGTAGCCGCGCGTCGTCACCGCCGGCCGACCGGGACCGGCCGGCAGGCGGATGAAGGCGGCCCGGCCGCCGAGCCCTTGCAGCTTCAGGCCGAGCTCGTAATCCTCGGTCAGGCTGGCCGGATCGAACGGCGCGTCCTGCGCCGCAGCCATCCGGTCCAGCGCGCCGCGTGAAATGGCGCAGCCCACTCCGGCCGAGGGGAGAGCGGCGCCGAGCGCCTCGCGCACGACCAGTTCCTTGCCGTGCGCCTCCGCGAACTCGTCGGCATAGTGGCCGCCGATCCAGCGCGAGCCCGGGTCGATCAGCGGCAGCACCGGCAGCTGGACGAGATCGAAGCGCTCGACGAGAGCGTCGAAGATCCGAAGCTCGGCCGAATGGACGACATCCTCGGCATCGTGAAGCACCACCGCCTTGAAGCGCCGCATCTCGGCCGCCTCGTCGGCCCGCATCCGGTCCCACAGGCGGTTGAGGCAGTCGGCCTTGCTGGTCGGCCCGAAGGCCGAGCCGACGACCAGCCTTATGCGCGGATCGGCGACGGCCCTGACCGCCGCGACCGTGGCCGGATCGTTGGGATAGCAGCCGACATAGATGAAATAGCTGGCCTCGCCGAACGCGGCGAGGGCGTGGCGCAGCATGCCGCCGATGACCTCGGCTTCGTCCCACGCCGGCACGAAGACGGCGAGCGGCCCCGGTCGCTGCGGCGGCCCAACCGTGGCGGCGCAGACTCGAGGCACATAGCCGTAGAGGAAGATCCGCTTTGCGGTGTGGCCGATCCAGAGCAGATCGACGACCAGGTCGCCCGCGCCGAGGATGATGAAACCGAAGGCGGCGAACAAGGCCGCTTCGCGCATGAGGATCTCGGCCGCCGCCAGGACGGTTCCGAACCATTCCACTGGCCTGCCCCCTGATTCGGAGGTCGATGATCATCGCAATACGAAAGTCGCGCAAGATTTTTCTTCGCTTTTGCCGGTTATCGCCTAAAAACCGGAGAGAAAGGCCGCGACGTTGGCGCCCAGGGCGTCGACCGCATAGCCGCCCTCCATCACGACCAGGGTCGGCACGACAAGCTCGGCGACTCGCCGTCCGATCGTCCGGTAGTCGCCCGTGCGAAGCTCGAAATAGGAGATGGGATCGTCGATGAAGGTGTCGGCGCCGTAGCTGCAGACGAGGAGATCGGGGCCGAAGCCGGCGATCCGCTCCAGCGCCCGCTCGAGCGCTGGCAGATACTCCCTCAGCCCCGTGCCGCGCGGCAGGGGCAGGTTGAACGTGGCCCCCTCGCCCTCGCCTTCGCCTCGCTCGTGGCGATGGCCCCAGAAGAAAGGATAATCAACGACAGGATCGGCGTGGAGGGAAACGAACAGGACGTCACCGCGATCGTAGAAGATGTCCTGGGTGCCGTTGCCGTGATGATAGTCGACGTCGAGGATCGCCACCCTCCGCCCCGAGCCGGCCGCCGCCTCGGCGGCGATCGCGGCATTGCTGAGATAGGAATAGCCGCCGAGATAGTCGGCGCCGCAATGGTGGCCCGGCGGCCGGCACAAAGCGAAGGCCGAGCGCCCGCCGGCGAGCAGGGCGTCGAGCCCGGCGAGCGCCGTCTGCGCGCTCCAATAGGCGCTCTCCCAGGTCCCGGCAGCGATCGGGCTGGTCGCGTCGAAGCTGTAGCGGCCGAGCCTGGCATCGATCCTGTCGAGCGCGAGCGCGCGTCGGCGGACCACCGGCCAGGCATAGCCGACGGCGTCGCCGGGACGCCCCGCCGCCCGCCACTCGTCGTGGGCGCCGCGCAGGAAATCGAGATAGTCGACCGGATGGACGGCGAGCAGCGGCGCCTCGCCGCGGTCGGCCGGCGCCTCGACCGGCCCGATCGCCGCGAGGATCGAGGCCACTCGCCCGGGATGCTCGGCGAAGGGCTCGAAGGCGCCGTTGTGAAGCTCGACCTCGGGCGCGTGGCGGCGCTGGCGTTCGTCGAAGAAGCAGCGCATCAGGGCAAGAGATCGGCCGGAAGGGTCGGCTCGGAGAGGATCCGAGCCATCCGCGCCCAGCGCGCCGCCGGGTCGGCCCCCGCCGCCTCGACATAAGCGGCGACCATGTCGCGGCCGAGGCCGTAATTGATCACATAGGCGCGATACTGGTCCGTGAAGGCGACCGACTGCTCGGCCCGCGGCCGCGACACGAGCTGGTAGCGCTGGGTGAGCTCGACCGCCCGATCGCGGCCGATCCGCCCCTCCAGATAGTCGCGGGCGATGGTGAAGCGGGCCCCGGAGAGCGCCTGCATCGCCTCCTGAAGCGCGAAATATTCGCGCGCTCCGGCCGTCGCCAGTCCGGCCAGCGGATAGAGCGTCCGGGTCTCGAACTCGAGCCGCTCCTCGCCCGGGAAAGCGAGCTCGATCCCGTAATTGGCCGAGCCTTCGGCGATGAACGATTGCGGCGAATAAAGCGGGTAGACCATATATTCGACCCAGCCGCGCTCGCGCGCCAGCTTCTGCTCGAGCAGGGCGTTGAAGGCATGGTGCCCCGGATAGCCTTCGTGGCAGCCGAGATCGACGGCCCGGCCGAGGCGCACCGGAAGGTCGGTGTTGACCTGGATCAGGCTTCGGTAATCGCCCTGGTACCAATTATAGCCGGACCAGCTTCGGCCGGTGACGAACTCCAGGGTGAAGCGCTCGCCCGGCGGAAGGGCGATGTGCCGCTCGGTGCGGGCGCGGCATTCGTCGATCGCGGCGCGCATCACGGCGTCGAGACGGTCGGCGGGGATGGTGAAGCGGGAGGCGAAGGCCTCGACCCGGTCGGCGAGAGGCCCCTGCCCCGGCACCAGCCGCTCGATCCGTTCGAGCACCGGGTCGTATTCGGCGAGCGGCCTGATGTCCGGGGCGACCCCGTACAGGCCCTGGGCCTCCTCGGCGAAGGACAGCCGCTCGCCCTGAAGCATCCGGAGACGGGTCGCGGCGGCGGTGAGCTGGGCGGAGAGGAAAGCGATCCGGCGCGCATCGGGCGAATCCGCGAGGACGGTCACGGCCGCGAGGCGCGCCTGCAGCTCGGCGACGGCGGCGGC
>DATMVG010000118.1:0-6406 GCA_035563315.1 Allosphingosinicella sp.
GTGCTCGGCGCCTCGAACCTGCTGGCGATGGAGTCGCTGTCGATCAAGACCGGCTCGGACTCGAGCTGGGGCGACGGGGCGAACCGGCGCTACAGCTACAATATCGCGAGCGTCGACGCCAACGTGGCGGCGGGCGCGATCCTGATCGTCAACGGCCAGTCGCTGCTCGCCGGCGAGCGGCTGACGTTCGACGGCTCGGCCGAGACCAACGGCAGCTTCACCTTCTACGGCGGCGCCGACAACGACGTCTTCACCGGCGGCGCCGGCAACGACATCCTCGATGGCGGGATGGGCGCCGACACCCTCACCGGGGGAGCCGGCGACGACACCTACGTCATCGACACGGCCGGTGACGCCGTCACCGAGGCGGCGGGCGGCGGCACCGACCTCGTGAAAACCACGCTGGCCTCCTATGTGCTTGGGGCGACGCTCGAGAATTTGACCTTCACCGGCACCGGCAATTTCACCGGCACCGGCAACAGCTCGAACAATGTCATGACCGGGGGCGCAGGCTCGGACACGTTCCACCTGCAAAGCGGCGGAGCCGACAGCGTCGACGCCGGCGCCGGCAACGACATCCTCTTCTTCCTGGATTCGCTGACCTCGACCGACAGCGTCGCCGGCGGCGCGGGGGATGGCGACACGATCGTTCTCCAGGGAGATTATAGCGCCGGCCTGGTGCTCGCGGCGAGCGTCACCGGCATCGAATCTCTCTCCATCCTCGGCGGGCACAACACCGCGTTCGGCGAGAGCGGGACCAATCGATACTCGTACAGCATCACGATCAACGACGCCAATCTGGCCGCCGGTTCGCTGGGCTTCGCCAAGATCAACGGCGCCAGCCTGCAGGCCGGCGAGAACCTGACGTTCAGCGGCTCGGCCGAGACCGATACCCGGCTGCTCGTCTATGGCGGCATGGGCGTGGATGTCCTTACCGGCGGCGGGCTCGACGACATCTTCTTCTTCGCCGAAGGCGGCAGGTTCGGCTCGAACGACAGGGTGATCGGCGGTGCAGGCTATGACGGGCTGTTCCTGCGCGGAGACTATAGCCTCAACTTCAACCTGGCGGGCTTCACCGGCGCTATCCAGGGCATGGAGAACATTACGCTCTCCTCCTTCACCGACACGAGATACGCCTCGGGCGGCGACGGCGAATTCGATTATGCGATCGTTTGGAACGATGCGCATCTGGCAGCCGGCGGGACGGTGACCGTCAATGGCGCGCTGCTTCTGGCGAACGAAGAAATGGCGTTCGACGGCAGCAGCGAGACGAACGGGATCCTGCGCCTGTTCGGCGGCGCCGCGGCCGACACCCTCACCGCCGGCGCCGGAGCCGACTTGCTCAACGGCGGGGCGGGCAGCGACTCGCTCGTCGGAGGCCTCGGCGCCGATACGATGATCGGCGGCGCGGGCGACGACACCTTCGCCGTCGACAATGCGGGCGACACGGTCGACGAACGCTCCGGCGAGGGCACGGACCGGGTGACGACCTCGCTCCAGGCCTATACGCTGAGCGACAACGTCGAGAATCTCACCTTCAGCGGCAGCGGCGGCTTCACCGGCACGGGCAACACGCTCGACAACCTCATGATCGGCGGCGCCGGAGGCGACAGCCTGATGGGCGGCCTCGGCAATGACAGCCTGGAGTCCGGGGCGGGCAACGACATGCTCGCCGGCGGCTCCGGGAACGACACGATGGTGGGCGGTGCCGACCACGACACCTATGTAGTCGACAGCGTCGGCGACATCGTCGTCGAGCGAGCGGGCGAGGGCACCGACCAGGTGAACACCACGCTCTCGTCCTATGTGCTCGGCGACCATGTCGAGCGGCTGACCTTCGTCAGCAACGGCACCGGCAACGGCGACCTGGGTTTCACCGGCACCGGCAACGCACTCAGCAATATCCTCACCGGAGAGGGATTCGGCGACACCCTCGACGGAGGTGCCGGGGACGACGTGCTGGTCGGCGCGGGCGGGGACGATACGCTGATCGGCGGGCAGGGGAGCGACTTTTTCCGAGTCGAGAACGCCGGCGACAAGGTGATCGAGGCTGCCGGCGAGGGGTCCGACCTCGTCTATACCACGCTCTTTACCTATGCGCTCACCGACCACGTCGAGAATCTGATGTTCGGCGGCACCGGCAGCTTCACCGGAACCGGCAACGCGCTCGCCAACGTCCTCACGGGCGGTGCGGGGAACGACTCGCTGAACGGCGGCGCCGGCAACGACATCCTCACCGGAAACGCCGGCAACGACACGCTCGACGGCGGCACCGGCAGCGACGCGATGACCGGTGGCGCGGATCACGACGTCTATGTCGTCGACGGTTCCGGCGACACCGTGACCGAAGCCGTCGGGGGCGGCCTGGACCTCGTGAAGACCGTCCTTTCCGCCTACGCGCTGGGAGCGAACGTCGAGAATCTGACCTACACCGGCACCGGCAATTTCGTCGGCACCGGCAATTCGCTCGACAATCTGGTCATCGGCGGAGCGGGAAGCGACAGCCTTTCCGGAGGGCTTGGCAACGATACGCTCGACGGCGGTCTCGGCAGCGACACGCTGACGGGCGGCGCCGGCGACGATATCTATTCGATCGATGGCGTCGGCGATGCCGTCAACGAGCTTGCCGGCGAGGGCGTGGATCTGGTGAACACGGCGCTCCTCGCCTATTCGCTCGGTTCGAACGTCGAAAATCTGGCCTTCGTCGGAACCGGCAATTTCACCGGCACCGGGAACGCGCTCGACAATCTCGTCAGCGGCGGGTCCGGCGCGGATCGATTCTATCTGCAGAGCGGCGGCAGGGACTCGGCCTCAGGCAATGGCGGCAACGACATTTTCTACCTGGGCGCGTCGCTCACGGCCACGGACCAGCTGACCGGCGGTACCGAGACCGACGTCGTCGTCATCCAGGGCGATTACTCCGCCGGCCTGGTCCTGGGAGCTTCCAACCTCGTCACGATGGAGTCGCTTTCGATCAGGACCGGCTCGGACGCGAACTGGGGCGATCTGGCCGGCAACCGCTACAGCTACAACCTCACGAGCGTCGATGCGAATGTAGCGGCCGGGTCGAGCTTGATCGTCAACGCCCAGTCGCTCCTCGCCGGGGAGCGAATGACGTTCGACGGTTCTGCCGAGACCAACGGCCGCTTCACCTTCTACGGCGGCGCCGACAACGACTTGTTCACCGGCGGAGCCGGCAACGATTCCGCCAATGGCGGCGCCGGGGACGACAATCTCAGCGGCGGCGCCGGCAGCGATACGCTGACGGGCGGCACCGGCAACGACGTCTTCCGCTACCTTGCCGCGGATTCGTCGGGAACCGACCGGATCACCGATTTCGAGCTATCGTCCGACAGGATCGACCTGGCGAACCTGGACTCCAACGTCCTGGTGTCGGGCACCCAGTCCTACGCGTTCATCGGCACCGCGGCCTTCAGCGGATCCGCCGGCCAGCTCCGCTACCACCAGACCGGTTCCGATACCCTGGTCCAGGCCGACCGCAACGGCGACGGCGTGTCCGATTTCGAGATCGTCCTGACCGGCCTGAAAAGCCTTGGCACCTCCGACTTCAGCGGCGTCAATCCGGGGCTCGGACCGATCGTCTTCGACCTGGCCGGCCGGGGCCTTGCCGAAGCCTTCGCTGGACGAACGATCGATTACGATCTCGACGGCGACGGCGGCAAGGAGAGGGTCCAGTGGCTGAGCGCCGGGTTCGCGTTGCTGGCTCTCGACCGGAACGGCGACGGGACGATCTCCTCGCGGCTGGAAATCTCGTTCACCCAGGACAAGGCCGGCGCGAAGACCGACCTCGAGGGCCTGGCCGGCTTCGACACCAACAATGACGGGCTGCTCTCGGCGGCGGATGCTCGCTTCGGCGAGTTCCGCGTCTGGCAGGATCATGACCATGATGGCGTTTCAACCGCCGGGGAGCTGCGAAGCCTCGCCGAAACCGGAATCGTCGCCCTCGACCTGACTCCGACGGCCACGGGCAAGACTCTGGAGGGCACGCTCGGGAACGTCATCCTCAACACCGCGAGCTTCGACCGTTCCGACGGGACCAAGGGCCAAATCGGCGATCTCGTTCTGCGGCCGACCGCGGAGCCCGCCAATCCTACCGAGGTGAGCTTCGCTCGTCAGGATTACGGGCGCAGCAGCGGCCATTATAGGCTGACGGCGGAAGCCGGCGCCCTCGCGGTCTCGATGAGGAACGGCGCGGGCGTTTCGGACAAGCGGGCCGGCCAGGTGGGACCGGCGGCCCTTCTCGGCTTCGGCGATCGCCGGGTCGGGATGCTCGCAACCTTCGTGCTCGACCTGGACGGCGACGGCGTCGAGCTCAAGCGGCGCCGCAAGTCCAGGGCGGCGTTCGACATGGACGGCAGGGGAGGCCGCGACGATACCGGGTGGATCGGCAAGGATGACGGCTTCCTCGTCGCCGATCTCGACGGTGACGGCCGGATCGCCACCGCCGCGGAGCTCAGCCTCCTCGGTGTGAAGCCGGACGCGAAGAGCAGCCTGGAGGCGCTTGCGTCGCTCGATTCCAACCGCGACGGCAAGATCGACGCGAGCGATTCGCGCGCCGCCGGGCTCAAGGTGTGGCGCGACCGCAACGGCAATGGCGCGACCGACAGTGGCGAGCTCTCCTCGCTCGAGGAGAACGGCATCCGGTCGATCGGCTATGACGTTCTGCCCCAAGCCGGCACCGCCAAGATCGGGCGCAACCTGCTGACCGGGACGGCGACCTACACCAGGTCCGATGGTTCGACTCGATCCCTGGGACTCGCGGCCCTTGCGTTCAGGCCTTCCCATGGCCGGTCGCTCGCCGCCTCGGATGGCACCGCCGCGGACGAGGGCGGAAGCAAGAGGCTGGAAGCGCTGAGAAGCGGATTGAACGAGAGAGCCTGGAACCATTGGGCCGAACTGCTTCGAAGCCCCGACGATATCAGCTTCGACCGCTGGCAGGAGCAGCTCGGGACGGGTCACTCGGCGCAGCTGCAGGCGACCAACGACGTTCCGGCGGGTTCAGGACAGATAGCGTCGACGGCCGACCGCAGGGTCGCACAATTGATCCAGCACATGGCCAGCTTCGGCGCTCGCACCGGGGACAATGAATCGCAGGGACGGGCCAATCCCGCCCGCTACGACTTCGACTTTGCGGCCTCGAGCTAGGGGGTTCGGGCGCGAATTTCTGCGCTCGTGGAATGGGCGCGCGCGGTTTTGTCCCCATTTTGACGGGCGGATCCCGCCGCCCGGCCCTCGTCGCGCCCGGCCTATGGGGCTTCGCGCGGGCGGCGGCGTCAGGCTGCTTCCGGAGGCAGCGCCTGCCGAGCCGCGCGGGCGCCGGCAACCGTCGCGATGGCGAGCGCGATCGCGACCAGGAAGGTTGCGACGGCGAAGGTCGAGCGCATGCCCTGGGCGACGAGTTCGGGAGCGGCCCCGGCGGCGGCCGACGCGCCCGATCCGAACGCGAACACCGCGCCCATGACCGAGGCGCCGGTGACGAGCCCGAGATTGCGCGACAGCTGGACCAGGCCGGAAGCGACTCCGCGCCGGTCCGGGCCGACCGCCGTCATCGCCGCCTTGTTGTTCGCGGTCTGGAACAGCGCATAGCCGATCGTGATCGCGACGACGGCGGCAAGGTAGCCTGAAAGGCCGAACGCCTCCGGCATCGCCGCCAGCGCGAGCGAGCCCGCCGCCATCGCCGCGAGCCCGAGCATCGTCCCCCGGCGCGCTCCGAAGCGGTCGGCGATGGCTCCGGCCGGAGCCGTGGTCAGGGCGGCCGCGAGCGGACCGACCGACAGGGCGAGACCGGCAGCGGCCGCCTCGAGGCCGAGCGTGCCGGCGAGGTAGAAAGGCCCGACGACGAGGGTCGCCATCACCACGGTCGAGACCAGCGCGCCCATGGCGAGGCTCGCGCTCAGCGCCGGATCGCTCAGCATCGCCAGCGGGATGAGCGGCGATCCGGCGCCCGCCTGAGCGCGGCGAAAGAGAATGACGCCGACCGCGGCCGATGCGAGCAGCGCTAGGTTGAGCGCGCCGAAGCTGCCGCCCCCGCTGGTCATGGCGAGCGAATAGGCGCCGAGCGTCAGCGCGAGAAGCAGTGTGCCGCGGAGATCGAAGGCGCGGGCACCCGCGGTCCGCCCCTCGCGGTCGAGCGGGAGGTGGTGCCAGGCGAGAAAGCCGGCGAGCAGGCCGAGCGGCACGTTGATCAGGAAGATCGCCCGCCAGCCCGGGCCGGCGAGCAACAGGCCGCCGAGCGACGGCCCGAGAGCGGTGCCGGCCGCCGACATCGTGCCGAGCAGCCCCATGGCGCTGCCGGTCCTGGCCTTCGGCACCGCCTCGCCGATCAGGGCCATGGAAAGGGCCATCACGATGGCAGCACCCAGACCCTGCAGTGCCCTGGCGGCGA
>DATMVG010000119.1:0-8351 GCA_035563315.1 Allosphingosinicella sp.
TGGTCGGCGGCCGAGTCGCGGTCGCCGCCGGCGGCGAGCGCTCCGGCGAGCTCGTAGCGCGCTTCCAGGTCGTCCGGATCGGCGGCGACGCGCCGTTCCAGCTCCGCCGTTTCCCCGGCCGGAGCGATCTCGGCCAGCGCCAGCGCCGAGCGCGCCCGGCCGATCGCCGGATCCTTGTCGAGAGCGTCGGGAAGGTCGGCGAGGACGGCTCGAGCCTCGTCGATCTCGCCTGCGGCGACGAGCGCCCGCGCGAGGCCGGCGACGGCCTCCGCATGGTCGGGCGCCATCTCGACGATCTGGCGGAAGATTCCGACCGCTCGGGGGGCGTCGCCGCCGCCGAGCACCTCCTCGCCCATCGCGACCAGGGGCTCGATCTCAGCCTCCCGCCGCTGGGCGTCGCCCTGGACAGGGAGCTGGGCGAGGATCTGGTCGAGGTTCCGGGTGAGCTGGCTCTCGGTGCGCGCCGACGACAGGTCGGCCACCGGCTGACCCTGGAACAAGGCGTAGACGGTCGGAATCGACTGGATCCGGAACTGGGCGGCGATGAACTTGTCCTCGTCGACGTTGATCTTGACCAGCTTCACCCCGCGATCGGCGTAATCGGCGGCGACCTTTTCCAGGATCGGCGTCAGCTGCTTGCACGGCCCGCACCATTCCGCCCAGAAATCGACGATGACGAGCGAGGTCAGGCTCGGCTCGACGACGTCGCGCCGGAACTTCTCGACCGCCTCGCGGTCGGCCGCGCTCATGCCCAAAGTCGCCACTTCGCTCGTCTCCGCAGCCTTCTTGTCCGGTGCCCTATGTGGGAAGGCGGCAGGGTCTGCCAAGCCCATAAGGTGGTACTTGCCGGGTCCGAACGCCCATGCTAGCAGCCGCCGCCTTACCCGGGCCGCCGCGGCGGCCCCGCTCAGAGCGGGCGTAGCTCAGGGGTAGAGCACAACCTTGCCAAGGTTGGGGTCGAGGGTTCGAATCCCTTCGCCCGCTCCATAGCTTCCATGGGGACTGGAATTTCTTCCGATGTTCTGGACCGCCATCCTGCTCGCGGCCGCGCCGCCGGCCTCGCCCGCGCCGCCGCCGCACGCGCCCGCCGCGCCCGCCGTCGGCCAGGGCGCCGTCACGACCGCCTCCGGGCTCCGGATCGAGACGCTCGCCGCCGGGACCGGCGCGGCGCCGCGGCCGGGCGGCGCGGTGCTGGTCAGCTATGAAGGCCGTCTCGCCGACGGCACCCTGTTCGAGGCGACCAGCGCCCCGGCCGGTCTCGCCGTCTCGGAGCTGGTCCCCGGCTTCACCGAAGCGTTGCTGATGATGCGGGCGGGCGGCCGCTATCGATTCTGGATTCCCGCCCATCTCGCTTATGGCGAACGCGGCGTGGAAGGCACGATCCCCGCCGATGCCGAGCTCGAATTCACGCTGACCCTTCACCATGTCGGCCGGCCGGCCCGGACGCCCGTGGTCGAGCCACGCGCCGACTGAGCCGTCGCGCCGAGCGCCGGCGGGGCTTCACCGGAGCCGCCTCGCCTGCCCCGTTCTGGAGCATTCCGAAAAAGCCCACTGGTGGAACTACCGTAATCGGTGTTCACGGCCGGTAAGCCGGGGACGCACAGGGTGACCCCGATGAAGGCGGGTGGGGTAATGCCTGACGAGGATCATCGCGCAACCGGCCGGACCGCGGCGTGTCTCGCGCTTCCGGCGCTGCTGCTCGCAGCCGCGCCCGCCGCGGCGGAACAGGTGAGCACGGAGCTGAGGATCAGCGCCACGGTCGTCGCCGCATGCCTCGTCTCGACCAGCGGAATCGCCACCGACCCCGACGCCGCGCCGGTCCCCGCAATGGCCTGCACCGACAGCGCGAGCTGGGCCTTCTCGGTGGAGCACGGATCTCGCGCCGCCCCCTTCGCCGCCCGGGTCTCGGGCCGCGTCCCCGCCGGCGCGCCGGCGCGAGAGGCCGGTCGCCGGCCCGCGCCGGCCCGCATCGTCACCATTTTCTACTGAGCCGGGCCGCGGCGGGGCCGCCGTTTACCGTTTCTTAAGGCTGCCACGTCATTAACCGCAAAGTGAGTGGAAGGCTTTGCTAACCACTCGCGGCTTCGACGACCCGCGGCTCCTCGCAGCGGTCGCCGAGACGGCAGAAAGGGACCAGAAATGCTCACTATCCGGCCTTCGGGGGTCCGCGCCTCCGGAATGTTCCTCATCGCGTGCGCGGCGCTGGCGGCGCCGTCGGCGGCCTCGGCCGCGACGACCAATTCGACGCTCAACGTCGACGCCAACGTCACCGCCAACTGCACGGTTTCGACCAGCCCGCTTTCCTTCGGCGACGTCAACCCGCTGAGCGGCACCAACGTCGACGGGACCGGCGGAATCACCGTCACCTGCACCAGCGGCACTTCCTGGACCGCCGCCGCCGGCGTCGGCTCGGGCAGCGGCGCAAGCTTCGCCGCGCGCCGCATGGCGGACGGCTCGAACCTGCTCAACTACAACCTCTACACCACGTCCGGCTACAATACGGTGTGGGGCGACGGCACCAGTAGCACCGCCACGGTCGGCAATACCGGCAACGGCGCCGCCCAGAACGTCACCATCTACGGGCGGGTCGCGTCCGGGCAGACCTCGGTTCCGCCCGGAAGCTACGAGGACACCGTCTCCGTCACCGTCACCTACTGAACCGGGGGGCTCCGCAATGCGACGCAATCCTTTCCTGGCGCTCGCCTGCGGAGCCGCCTTCCTGCTCGGCGCGGCCCCGGCCGCGGCCGGCACGCTCCAGGTCAATCCCGTCCTCGTCGAGATCAATGCCGGCCGGCGCACCGCCACCGTCACCGTCCGCAACGAGGAATCGACGCCGGTCACGATCCGCGCCTATCCGATGGCCTGGCAGCAGGCCGACGGCGAGGACCGCTACGAGGAGAGCTCGGCGGTGATCGTCTCGCCGCCGATCTTCACCATCCCGCCGGGCGGCAGCCAGCTCGTCCGGGTCGGCCTTCGCGCCCGCTCCGCCGAGCCGCAGGCCTACCGGCTGATCATCGAGGAAGTGCCCGAGGCCAGCCCTGGCGGCGGGATCCGGGTCGCGCTTCGCCTCAACCTGCCTTTCTATTCGATGATCCCGCCCGGCTCGGCGTCGGATCTCGCCTGGTCGGCGGCGCGGCAGTCCGACGGCGAGTGGACGCTCGAGGCTGTCAATTCGGGCTCGGGCTATGTCAGGCTCGACGCCGCCGCTGCTCAGAGCGCGACCGGAATCGCGTTCGAAGACCAGCTTCACTTCGGCACCGTCCTGCCCGGCGCAACTCGCCGCTGGCGGATCGGGCGCGAGCCGACGGTCCGCGACCGGGCCCGGTTCGAGCAGCTCAACGGGGCACATCGCCGTGACTCGGCTGCAGCGGGTCGCGACTAGACTCTGCCTCGGCGTCGCCGCTTTAGCCTGCAACCCCGCGCTCGCTGAAGCGGGCGGCGGCGATGGCTTGCGCCCGACCTTCCTCGAGGTCACGCTGAACGGCGAGCGCCGGCCGGAACCGGTCCTGTTCCTGCAAGCGCCCGACGGAGCGCTCTACGCCGCCGCTCCGGTCTTCGCCGAGTGGCGGATGCGGCTGCCGGCGGAGCCGCCGGTCGAGTTCGAGGGCGAGCCCTATTACCGGCTGACCTCGCTGGCCGCGCTGCGCGTTCGCATCGCCGAGCAGGAACAGGCAGTGGCGATCGACGCCCCGGCGATGGCCTTCGAAGGGCAGAGCGCGAGCCTCGATCCCGCCGCCGAGCTGCCCATGACTCCGCCCTCGACCGGGGCCTTCGTCAATTACGACCTGCTCGTCGAGCATGCGCGCGGCGCGACCGACGCCAGCGGCGCCTTCGAGCTCGGGATCTTCACGCCCCACGGGGTCGGCCAGACCGGCTTCATCGCCGCAGCCGGCTCGGGCTCCGAGCGGCTGGTCCGGCTCGACACGAGCTGGGCGATCGACCGCCCCGGCGAGGTGACCAGCATCAGGATCGGCGATTCGATCTCGTCGGCCGGGCCCGGCGCGGCACCGGTCCGCTTCGCCGGAGTCCAGTATTTCCGCAACTTCGCCGTCCGGCCGGGCTTCATCACCATGCCGCTCCCCGCCGGCGCCGGCGCGGCGGCGGTGCCGTCGGTGGTCGACGTCTACGTCAACAACATCCTGCAGAGCAGCACCGAGGTCTCGCCCGGTCCGTTCGAGCTCACCAACATCCCGGTCCAGGCCGGTGGCGGCACCGTCCAGCTCGTCGTCCGCGACCTGCTCGGGCGCGAGGTGGTGTCGGAGCAATCCTATTACGCCTCGACATTGATGCTCCGCCGGGGCCTCCACGAATTCTCCTACGAAGCGGGCTTCGTTCGCGAGGATTTCGGCCGGCGGAGCAATCGCTACGGCGAGTTCATGGCCTCGACCACCCACCGCTACGGGATCACCGACCGGATCACCGGCGAGGCCCATCTGCAGGCCAGCGAATCGCGTCAGATGGTTGGCGCCGCGGTCAACCTGCTCGCCTTCGACCTCGGCCAGGTCGGCGCCTCGGGCTCGGTGAGCCGCTCGGAGCGCGGCACCGGCTACCGCCTCGCCGCCTCCTTCGAGCGGCGCTCGACCGGCCTCTCCGTCGGGCTGCTCTCGGAATATGCGAGCGCCGATTATGCCGTGATCGGCACCCCCGACGAGCATGTCCCGCCGCGCTTCGTCTTCCAGGCCTTCGCAGACATGCCGCTGCCGCGCGGCTCGATCGGCGCCAACCTGCTCCACCGGACGCTGCGCGGCGGCCCCGACGAGACTCTCGCCGGGCTGTTCGCCTCCTATCAGCTGAGCCGGATGGCCTCGGTGCAGATGTTCGCCCGCCGCTCCGTCCTCGGCACCAGCGAGACCGTGTTCGGCGCCAACGTCGCGCTCGCTTTGGGCGGCCGGCGAAGCGCCTCGGCGACGGTCGAGCATGGCCGCCGCGGCGCCAGCGGCCTCGCCGGCTTCCAGGACAACCCGCCGGTGGGCGTCGGCGGCGGCTATCGGGTCACCGCCGGCTTCGGCCAGTTCGAGCGGGTCGAGGCGGCCTATGTCCACAACCTGCCGATGGCGACGCTCAACGCCCAGGTCGCCCACGCCAACGGGGCGACCGGCCTTCGAATCTCCGCGGCGGGCGCGATCGGCCTGGTCGGCGGCGACGCCTTCGCCTCGCGCACCCTCGGCGACAGCTTCGCCTCGGTCAGCGTGCCGGGCTATCCGGGGCTCAAGGTCTATGCCGACGACCAGCTCGTCGGAGTGACCGGGCGCGGCGGCTCGCTCGTCCTTCCCGGGCTTCGCGCCTACCAGCCCAACCGGATCCGGATCGACGCCAGCGAACTCCCGCTCGACGTCCGGATCGAGGCTCCCGAGATCATCGTCCGCCCCTTCGCCCGCGCCGGCACCCATGTCCGCTTCGCGGTGCGCTCCGAGCGCGGCGTGCTGATGCGGGTGCGCCGGGAGGACGGCAGCGACCTTCCCGCCGGCGCCACGGTGACCGTCGAGGGGGGCGCCGAGGCCTATGTCGTCGCCTCGGGCGGCGAGCTCTACGTCCCCGGCCTGACCGGAACCAGGCGGCTCGCCGCGGCCTGGGCGGGCGGGCGGTGCAGCTTCGCGGCGCAGGTGCCCGAGGGCGACGACCCGCAGCCCCGGCTCGACGGGCTGGTCTGCCGGAGCGAGCCGGCCTTCGCCTCGAACTGAGCGCCGGCGGCTCCTCCGGGCCCGCCGGAACGCATTGCGCGCATCCGCCGTTCTCTCCGCTCCATGAGCGTCCAACTCGAAACCCTCGACGCCTCGATCTTCGAGCCCCCGCCCGAGGCGGTCGACTTCTACGTCGAGGCGTTGCGGCTGCTCGGCGGCACCCAATTCCCCTTCCTGCTGTCGGGAACCTACGCGCTGTCCTGCTACACCGGAATCTCGCGGCCGACCAAGGACCTCGACATCTTCTGCAAGCCGTCCGACGCGCCCAAGATCCTGAGCTTCTTCAAGGGCCGCGGCTACCATATCGAGATCGAGGACGAGCGCTGGATCGGCAAGGTCTGGAAGGACGAGAATTTCTTCGACGTCATCTACAACATCTCGACCGCCAGCATCCCGATCACCGACGAATGGTTCCGCGAGGTCTACGAGGTCGAGGTCTACGGAACCACCGTGCGGATCACCCCGCCGACCGAGTTCATCCTCTCCAAGCTCTTCCTCCAGGACCGCTACCGCTACGACGGCGCCGACGTCGCCCACGTCATCCTGAAGAAGCACGAGGAGATCGACTGGCGCCGGCTGCTCAATGCGATGGAGCTCTATTGGGAGGTCCTCCTCATCCACGTCCTCAATTTCCGCTTCATCTACCCGACCGAGCGCGAGCGAATCCCGAGCTGGCTGTTCGACGAGCTGCTCGAGCGGCTGCAGGCGCAGGCGCAGATGCCGCCGGCGCAGATGAAGATCTGCCGGGGCCGGCTGCTCAGTCCCCGCGACTATGTCACCGACATCGCCGAATGGGGCTTCGCCGACGTCGTCGGCAAGGGGATCGAAGAGAAGCATGAACGAAAGAAATGAGACGATCACAGGCCAAAAAACGATAAAGCTGGCCGCGGTCGGGGACCTCCACGTCACCGAGGCGAGCGAGCATCGCTATCGCGACCTGTTCGCCGAGATTTCCGAGGTGGCCGACGTCCTCGCTCTGTGCGGCGACCTGACCAATTTCGGCAAGACCCGCGAGGCCGAGATCCTGGCGGAGGACCTGCGCGCCTGCACCATCCCCGTCGTCGGCGTGCTCGGCAATCACGATTACGAATGCGGCCAGGCCGACGAGGTGGCGCGAATCCTCCACGGCGGCGGGATGACCGTGCTCGGCGAGCAGGCGGTGATCATCGAGGGCGTCGGCTTTGCCGGGGTCAAGGGCTTCCTGGGCGGCTTCGGCCGAGGCGAGCTCGGCGCGTTCGGCGAACCCGCGATCAAGCAGTTCGTCGACGAGGCGCTCGACGAGGCCCGCAAGCTCGAGAACGCGCTGCGCACGCTGAAGACCGAGCGCAGCGTCGCCGTCCTCCATTACGCCCCGGTCGTCGACACGGTCGAGGGCGAGCCGCTCGAAATCTATCCCTTTCTCGGCTGCTCGCGCCTCGCCGACGCGGTCGACCGCTTCGACAATATCGCCGCCGTGGTCCACGGCCACGCCCATCGCGGCCGCCACCAGGGCCGGACGCCGCGCGGCACCCCGGTCTATAATTGCGCGCTGATGGTCGCCGAGGCCGAGCTCGACCGGCCCTACGCCCTGATCCAGGTCTGAACGCTCCGCAGATAGGGGACAGTCATAGTGACTGTCCCCTCGTTCACCGCTTAGCGGCGAGGCTGGGGCTGCGGCCGGGCCGGGGGCGCGGGCGCGGCTTGGGCGGTGCGCGGTTCGACCAAGGCCGCGGTCTCGATCGCATCGAGCGCCCGCCGCGCCAGGACATAGCGGCGCGCTCCGGCGATCCATTCGCCGGCATGATCGCGGCCGGGCAGGCGAAGCACCTCGGCCAGGGCGACGTCGACCTGGCCCGCCTCGAGCCGGCTCGTCGCCCGCCGAAGCCGTTCCGACGGCTCGGGCGAGGGCGAGCCCTGCCGCCGAACCGTCACCAGCCCGCCCAGCTCGGCCCGAAACGCGCCCCACCAGCTTTGCTGGGGCCCGGCGCCGATCAGCTGCGGGCCCAGCTCCTGGAGGCCGTCCTGAAGCTCCTGCAGGGTGATCGGCTGCCGAGCCGCGGCGATCACCGTGCCCACCGCCTGCGGCTGGGTCTCGCCGAAGCGCTGGCGGAGCAGAGCTTCGAGGAAGCCCAGGGCGACTCCGCGGTCGAGCGCCCGGCGCGCGGCGAAGGCGACCAGCAGCCCTTCGGCGCGGTCGGCGTTGCCGACGGCGGCGCGCGACTGGTGGTCGACCTGGCCGATGCGCCGCTCGAGAAGGGCGACCCGGCGGGTGATTTCGGGGTCGATGACGATGCGCTCGGGCTCGTCGGCGGCCTCCGCCGTCGGATCGGCCGAGGGAAGGATCGCCGGTTGCGGCGGCGGCGGCGCTGCTCCGGCCGGAAGCGTCGTCACCGCCGCCGCCGGCTCGGGGGCGATCCCGATCATCCGGGCGCCGGCGTCCCAGCGCGACAGGATCCACCCCATCGCGCCGAGGCCGAGCAGGAAGAACAGACCTGGAAGCAGCAGGTAGGCGAGGAGGCCGCGCCGCCGCGGCGCGACGGCCTCCTCCTCCGCCCGATCGTAATCACCGTTCATCGCCGGCAGTCTGGCACAGCTTGGCGGCAAGCTCCAGCAAGGCTTCGTCGCGCGGGACCGGCGCGACGGCGCAGGCCCGCCATCCCGGGCCCGCCGCCGCCGCCGTCGCGGCGCTGA
>DATMVG010000120.1:0-5333 GCA_035563315.1 Allosphingosinicella sp.
CTCGACAGCCTCTCCGGCCGAACCCTCGACAAGCTCGTCGCCCGCTACAACAATACCCCACGCAAATGCCTCGGCTTCCAAACCCCAGCCGAAACCTTCCTCCAACCGTTGCACTTCAAATGTGAATCCACACCCGGATCAAGTCCGGGGTGACGATTCAACCTGCTGAGCAACGCCCGAACTGTCTCTGCCGCCGGCGATTCGGAGCTTCGCCCCCGTTGCCGCCGCGAGCTACTCGAGCGTCCGCACCGAAGGGCGGGTGCGGCCGCTCTCCAGTCGTGCGATCGCGCTCTGGGTCCGCATCCGCGCCGCCAGCTCCGCCTGGCTCAGGCCGGCGCGCGCCCGCGCCGCGATGAGTTCCGAGGCAAGCGCGAACTCCTCCAACGCGTCATAAGCGGCGACATAGGCCGGGTTCCTGCGCCATTTGGCGATGGACTCCGTGGCGGGGATGGTCTTGCGTCTCATTTCAGCGCCTTCGCCCGTTTCAGGGCCAGCTCGATCTCCCGGCGGACGGACGCGCGCACTTCCCGCAAGGCAAAGTTCAGCGCGGCGCCGGCTGCGCCCGCAGCGCCCGGAAGATCTCCGCTTCGCGCGCCCGGTAGGGGGTGCCGTCGGGCCTCAGCAGGTCGTGGAACCAGACGCTCGGCTGCTGGAGCGTGTAGGGGCGCTGCCAGCTGTCCCACGGCAAATGGGTCTGGATGTCGCCCTGGACGAAGCCCCAGTTGATCATCCCGACATTCTCCCGCCGGGCGATCGGGAGCACCGCATCGACGGTCGAGCCGTTGCTTCGCGCCAGCCATTCGGTGCAGATGATCGGGCGCCCATAGCCGCGCAGCTGGGCGATCCGCCGCTCGAACGATTCCGGCCAGTTATAATCGTGGAACGTGATGATGTCCGATTCGCGCAGCTGGATCCGGTGGAGATCGGTCAGGCTGGGCGACCGCGGCGACCAATCCTCGCCGATCCACAGGCCGCTGGTCAGCGGCTGCACCGGATTGCGGCTCCGCGCCCAGGCGAAGACCCGCGGCATCAGATATTCGATCCGCTCCTGCTCCTGGGCCAGCTGATCCGCTTCGTAGCTGCCGCCGCCATGATTGTCGGGCTCGTTCCACATGTCCCAGGCGAGGATCCGCTCGTCGCGGGCGAAGCTTCCGACGACGTCCTCGACATAGCGCCGGAAGCCGGCATCCTGCTCGCGGTCGATCAGGTCGCGGCGGCCCGGGCTCTGAAGCCAGCCGCTGTTATGGACTCCGGGGATGGGACGGTGCTGCGCGCCGATCACCGGATCGGGGTCCCAGCAGCTGTCGAACAGGACCAGCATCGGCCGGATGCCGTGGCGGGCGGCGATGGCGAGGAACTCGCCCAAGCGCCGCTTGAAGCCCTCGGGATCCTGCTCGTAGGCGAGGTCGTGGAGATAGACCCGCATCGTGTTCATGCCGAACTGTCTCGCCCAGCCGAGCTCGCGGTCGATCGTCCGCGGGTCCCAGGTCTCCGCCTGCCACATCTCGAGCTGGTTGATCGCCGTGGCGGGAATGTAATTGGCGCCGGTCAGCCACGGCTGGCGATCATACCATCGGTTGGCCTGCTCCGCCGTCCAGCGTTCGCGGCTCGCCTGGACATGGGCCGCCGCCGGTTCGGAAGCGCCCGGCGCGGCGAGCGCGAAGGCGGCGAGCAGGGTCCAGACCAAGGTTTTCATCGCGGTCCCTCCGATATGCGGCCTCAGCGCCCGGTCGTGGTCGAGAAGCGGAACTGGATCAGGTTGCGGTAGGTCTGGCCGGGCTCGAGCCGGACCGAGCCGAATTCGGGGCGGTTCGGAGTGTCGGGAAACATTTGCGGCTCGAGCACGATCGCGTCGCCCATCCGGTAGATCCGGCCCGCCTTGCCGGTCGTCGTCGCGTCGAGGAAGTTGCCGGAATAGAATTGGACGCCCGGCTGGTTGGACAGAACGTGCATGACCCGGCCCGAATGCGGGTCCTCCACCCGGGCGACCAGCCGCGGCTCGCGCGACACCTCGCGAGCGACGACCCAATTATGGTCGTAGCCCCGGCCGAAGGCGATCTGCTGGTCGGACGCGTCGCGGACCCGCTTGCCGACCGGCGTCGGACGGCGGAAATCGAACACCGTCCCCTCGACCGGGCGGAACTCGCCGCTCGGGATCGCGCCGGCGTCGGTCGGGCTGTAATGGTCGGCCGGGATGGTCAGGAGATGGTCCATCGCCCCGCGCGAGGAGCCCTCGCCGCCCAGGTTCCAGTAAGCGTGGTTGGTGAGGTTGACGAGGGTCGTCCGGTCGGTGGTGGCGCGATACTCGACCGACAAGGTGTTGCTCTCGTCGAGCGAGTAGGTGGCCGTGGCGGTGAGGGTCCCGGGATAGCCCTGGTCCATGTGCGGGCTGACGTAGCGAAGGGTGACGCTCGGCGCCGCGCCGTCGCGGACCGCGACCACCGTCCAGTTGACCTTGTCGAAGCCCTGGGTGCCGCCGTGGAGCGAGTTGACGCCGTTGTTGACGGGTACCTGATACTCCGTCCCCTCAAGCGTGAACCGGCCGCGGGCGATGCGGTTGGCGACCCGGCCGACCGTCGATCCGAAATATTGCGGCTGGCTCAGATAGCCTTCAAGAGTCGGGTAGCCGAGGGTGACGTCGGCCATTTCCTCGTGGCGATCGGGGACGATCACCGACTGGATCGAAGCGCCGTAGCTGATGATCCGGACGCGCATCCCGCGATCGTTGCCGAGCGTGATCGCCTCGACAATGCCGCCGTCGGGGAGCGAGCCGAACGGCGCCCGCGACGCCTCGCCCGCCGACGCCGAAGAGCTAGTTACCGCCGCCATCGCCATTGCGCCCACCGCCCATTTCCGCATCTTCCGTCCCTTCTCGGCCGCTGGCGGGCCGCCGGCGCCGGTTGACCGGCTGCGCAACCGAGAATTAGTATGATAAAAGCGCAGGAGCAACCTGCCTGTCCTCGGTTCCGCGACGCCGGAACCGGCCGCGAGAGGAATTTTCGTGCCGCGCCTGCCAAGCCTGAAATCCCCGAACTGGCTGGCGGCGGCCGCTGCCGCCTCCCTTCTCGTCGCCGGAAGCCTGTCCGGTCAGCCGGCCCCCGCTCCCGACGCCGGCACTCCCGCGCTCAAGACCGATTTCGCCGATCCGTTCGTGCTCGGCCATGGCGGCCGCTACCTCGCTTACGCGACCAACATCCTCCAGGGGCGGGTGAACGTGCCGGTGGCCTTCTCCACCGATCTCGCGACGTGGAACCTGATGGCGGATCCCGAGCATCCGACCGGCTTGCGCGACGCGATGCCCGAGCTTCCGTCATGGGCGGCGCGCGGTGCCACCTGGGCGCCCGAAGTGTTCCGGATCGGCAATCGATTCCTCCTCTATTTCACGGCTCGGCACAGGCGCCGCGGCCAGCAATGCGTCGGCGTCGCCGTCAGCGACGGCGAGCCGCGCGGCCCCTTCGTGCCGCACGGATCGGAGCCGCTCGTCTGCCAGCACGACCTCGGCGGAACGATCGACGCCAGCCCGTTCCGCGACTCCGACGGCCAGCTCTATCTCTACTACAAGAATGACGGGAACCACCCGTCGGCGCGGCGAGCCACCGAATTGTGGGCGCAGCGCCTGGCGCCCGACGGCCTCGCCCTCGCCGGCGAGCCGGTATCGCTTCTGCGCAACGACGCCGGCTGGGAGGCGCACGTCGTGGAGGCACCGTTCATGGTGCGCCGCGGCGCCGCCTACGTCCTGTTCTTTTCGGCCAACGACTTCGCCTGGCAACGGCACGAGCGGCTGTCGAGCTATGCGACTGGTTATGCCCTGTGCGAAGGCGCCCTCGGCCCTTGCGCCGACGCGCCGGCCAATCCGATCCTGGCGAGCCGCCGCCAGCCGCACTGCCTCAGCGGCCCCGGGCACCCGTTGGTGTTCGAGGCGGACGGGCGCGAATATGTCGCCTTCCACGCCTGGGCGACTCGGGGCGGGTGCCGGCCGGGCGACCCGGTCCGCTACATGCACATCGCGCCGCTGACCTGGAACGGCGACGTTCCCCAGATCGGACCGGCCTTGCCGCGGGAGGAAAAATGATGGCGCGGTCGGCCGGCCGAGCGGCGGCGCTCGCTCTCCTCGCCCTGGCGATGGCTCTCGGCTCCTCGGGCGCGTCGGCTCAGGTCGAGCCCTCCGCTCCCCTCTACGAATATCAGGCCGGGACCTCGACCCGCTGGGCAAGCCCGGAAAACCCCACCGCCGCGCCCGGCGCCGGGGGCCGCGAGAATCGGGGCGGCAAGGGCCATGCCTTCGACACCATCGCCGCCGGCCGCTCCCACGTCCTCGCCGACATCAGGGGCGCCGGGATCATCGACCGGATGTGGCTGACGATCAACGACCGCTCGCCCGAGATGCTGCGCGCCTTGCGCTTCGAAATCTATTGGGACGGGGCCGCGACCCCGGCCGTGTCGGTGCCGTTCGGCGACTTTTTCGGTCACGGCGCCGGCGAGATGGTGGCGATGGAGACGGCGCTCATCTCAAGCGCGGAGGGGCGCTCGTTCGTCTCCTATATTCCGATGCCGTTCCGGAGCCGAGCGCGCATCGTCGTCACCAACGACAGCGATCGCGAGCTGTCGCTGATCTTCTACGACATCGATTACCGCACCGTCGCCCGCCATCCGGCGAACATGCTTTACTTTCACGCTTATTGGAGCCGGGACCGGGCGACCGAGCTCGGCCGAGCCTTCCGGATCCTGCCCCGGGTCAGCGGCCGCGGCCGCTTCCTAGGCTCGACGATCACGGTCTTCACCAACCCGGTCTACGAGCGCAGCTGGTGGGGCGAGGGCGAAGCGAGGATCTATCTCGACGGCGACCGCGAGCACGCCACCCTCGTCGGCACCGGAGCCGAGGATTATATCGGCACCGCCTGGGGCCAGGGGGCGTTCGTCAACCGCTTCCAGGGCGCCCCCGTCGCCGACGAGCCGAACGGGCGCTGGACCTTCTACCGCTTCCACGTTCCCGACCCGGTCTTCTTCCACCAGGACATCGAGGTGACCCTCCAGCAGATCGGCGGCTGGCCCAAGCCCGAGGTGATGCGCTTGCAGCGCCAGGGGGCGCCGTTGATTCCGGTGACCGTCGACCCAGGCTCGCGCCGCGGCTTCCGGCAGCTCCTCGCCGGCGATTCGCCGGTGCCGCTCACTGACCCGTCGCTTCCCGACGGCTGGACGAATTTCTACCGCAGCGACGACGTCGCGGCGGTCGCCTATTTCTATCTCGATCAGGCGTCGAGCGGATTGCCGGCCATCGCCCCGGTGGCGGATCGGGTCGCGGCGCTTCGGCCGCGGCCGCCCGCGGCCCCGCC
>DATMVG010000121.1:0-13371 GCA_035563315.1 Allosphingosinicella sp.
CGGCCTCGGCGGCATGAAGTCGATCGAGCGCGCCCTCGGTGTCGGCGGGCGGTTCGACGCCGCGATGCTTCAGCCATCCCGCGATTTCGTTCAAGGGCGCGTATTTGAGCGGGTTGCGGGCGCGAAGCAGCGACATGAGCAGCCGATTGTCATATTTCCAGCGCACGCCGACCCGCTGGCCCTTGTAATAGACGATTTCCTCCTGGCCCTTGACGGCGCGCTCGATCGCGGTCGCTTCGAGCAGGGTGTCGGCGCCTTTCCCCGCCTCGGCGAGCGCGGCTCGGAAGGCGCCGCCGTCGGCGCTGTTGATGAGGTTGTAGGCGGTCGAGCGCGAGATGCCGGTGAGCCGCGCAGCGTCGGTGAGGCTGCCGCAATCGCGATAGGCTTCGACGAACTGCTGCTGGCGCTCGGCCGAGAAGCCGTCGCGGCGGTGGCGGCGCGGCGGCGGGGCGGAGACCTGGGCGGCGGCGAGCTCCGCCTTCGAGCAATAATAATAAGCGGCGAAGCTGCCGTCCTCCTGGCGCGGGATCAGGTGCATCGGCCCGTGGTCGGGATGGGTCGGCGGGATCTCGTCGCCGTTGCGGTAGAAGAAGCCGGTGCCGGTCCGCTTCGGCTCCTCGACCGGCGGCAGCTCGTGCTTCAGCCTCGGCTCGCCGGGCAGGCTGTGCAGCGGCGGCTCGCCGCGCCCGCGCCGTTCCAGCTCGGCCTCGACCCAGGTCGGCTCGCCCGGCTTACGATGCGGGGAGGGCAGGCGGTCATCCGAGCGCCCGCGAGGCTCGTCGGGCAAGCTCGAATCCTGGCCGTCCCACTCCTCCCAGCGATTCCAGCCGAGGCGGGCATGGCCCGTGGGAGGCGACTCGGGATTCTCGTTCTGTTCCATTGCCTATCCAAAACAGGAAAATTCCTATTTGGCAAGAAAAATCTATTCCCGCCGTGGGGGCGAAGGGAGAGAGCCGCGGGTGACCGTCTGAGGCGGAGGCGGAGGAGGCGATTGCGCTGTGGCTCGAGACGGCGCGGCGGGAAGGCATAGCCGTCCCCGAGGCGCGCTACCGGCCGTCGTCCGCCGCCTGACGTTCCGCAGGTTGAGTCGACGCTCTGCCGCTGACGTCCACGAGAGAGGGACAGTCACAGTGACTGTCCCCCTTCTCCCACGACTCATCCGTCGCCTATAGTTGACGAGCCACACGTTGTCGTGTAAAGGCGACAAATGGCGGAGGTCGTCGAATGTCCCTTCAAGATCGCATAGTAGATCCGATACCCCGGCCCGACATCCAGGTCGTGTTACTCCTCTGCGGAGGGAACAAGGATTCACAAGCGCGCGACATCAAGCGCGCGAAGGAGATGGCGGCCGATTTGGAATGATACGAATGCCTCACCAAGGAAGGAAAGAGGCAGGATGAGCATCAAGACCAAGCCGTTTGACGCGGCCGATTATCTCGACACGTCCGCCGACCAGGCGGACCTGCTAAGCGATGCTGTCGACAGCGGCGATCCCCGTTACATCGCCTATGCGCTCGGCGCCGTCGCCCGAGCCCGCGGCGGCATTGCCAAATTGGCACGCGAGGCCGGCATGAACCGTCAAGCACTGCACAAGGCCCTGAGCGAGAACGGCAATCCCACGCTCGAAACCGTGCTTAAGGTGCTGAAGGCGCTCGGACTCCATATGCGGATCGAGGAAGCGGAAGCGGCGTAGGGGGGTTGGGAACGGAATATCGCAGTCGTGCGAGGAGGAGCGCCTTGGGCGATTACGCCTAAGGTGACAGTCAAGTGACCGTCTCCAGGCGGTCCTAAGGTTCGGGGCAACGCGGCTGAGTAGCCTCCGCCGAAGCGGAGCGTTAGAAGGGACGATCGAGTGGAGTGGGCGACGAAATGGCTTCGACTTCTTCCCATAGCCGGGAACCCTCGGTGCTGAAATCTCCTCTACCCTGGGTTCTCATGATCTTCTCGGCCGTGAGCATCGGCGCAGTCATCTTCCTCTATTCAGTCAATGGCGCCCCTTCCGATTTCATCGAGGAGCTCGCAAAGGTTCTTCTCCAACTTGGCGTGCTTTCCGTGGCAGCGGCGCTGTTGTCCGCTGTAGTGGCCAGCCACCAGCGACTTCGGCAGGAGCGGCAGCAGGCGCGAGAATATTGCGATGAATTGTTAAACGGGACGCTGGCGCGCACGATGGCGGGCTACAACGCTGTAAAGCAGGCGCGCCGAATCCTCCGCGGCCGTACTGGCGCTCACCGGAACCCAGGCGGGATTCCTTTGCAGTGCGAGCTTTACGACAGGCTGCTCGGCGACCTTATTCGCGCTGAGCTCGAACTCGAGGCGATAACGGCCGACCTGGAGACATCGCGCTTGGCCTTCGACGATCCCGAGGGGTTGAAGGGTCAGCTTGACAGCATGACCGAATATCTGAGTGGCCTGATCGAAGAATATGAGGACGAACGCTACAAGCTCAATGGGAGTGATGAAACGATCGAGGCCATGTTGCCGGAGCTGTCCGACCTCATCGGGCCGTACAAGTCCAGCCGTTTCCGGAGCGGCTTCGCGCACCCCTATGAGCATCTGAGGGCAAAGATCCGCGGGCAATTAAGCCATGCGAAGCTAGCCGGAATCCGCCAATCCAAGCGCCACGCTTTCGCGCAGCGATCTCCCCGGAGCGTCGCAGGCTCCCCGTCTGAACCGTTTAGCCTGGGTCATCCGGCATGATCGCCGACTGCCGGTTGCTCCAACGAAAGTCCAACATGATACGTGGAAGCGCGTCCTCTTCATGGCGGGGCGGGCATCGCGTCCGTTTCATGACGGTATGCGAGCGGGACGAAGGAGATTCCAGCTTTCGCTGGAACGGTCGGTGGATGTCGGCGCTCGGCTGGAACGGCGATCGGTGGACGTCGGGCTCGGCTTGAAAGGGAGAGGCTTTCCCGCCACTGCTCCCGCCCATGGACGTTCATCCCGCCATCCGCCACGAGCCCGATCCGGACCATCCCGGCTGGTGGAGCTGGGATCTGGCCGAGGACGATCGCTTCAACGCCACGATCGGCAAGCTGCTCGTGCGCGCCGACGGGCCGGGGCGGGCGAGGTGTCGGATGTTCCCTGAGGAGCGCCACTCCAACCTAGGCGACATGGTCCATGGCGGCGCCATCCTGACCTTCATCGACATGGCCTTCTTCGCCGGCGGACGGCTTGCGGGCGCCGACGTGATGCGCGCGGTGACGCTCGACTGCAACGTCCGCTTCCTCAGCCCGGGGCGGATCGGGGTCCCGCTCGACTGCGAGGTCGAACTGCTCCGCGAGACCCGGCGGCTCGCTTTCTTCGCGGGCAAGGTGGTGCAGGAGGGGGAGCTGGTCGCGCATTTCACCGGCGCGCTTCGCAAGTCGACGCCCCGGACATGACGGCGGCGGCGCCGGACTTCCCATTCCTCCCCGGGACGGGGAGGGGGACCGGGTGGCGCAGCCGGACGGTGGAGGGGGTTTTCCGCCCTCATCGCCAGTCTCTTGACCCCCTCCACCCCTCGCCCTCGGCGAGCGGTCCCCCTCCCCGTGCCGGGGAGGATCGATGACCGCCGTCGGCGACCGGTACCGGGCGCTGCTGGCGGCCGGCGAGCTGAAGCCGGACGCCGACCAGGCCGGAGCGGTGGCGGCGCTGGACCGGCTCGAGGCCGAGCTCCAGGAGCTGCCGAGGCGGGGAAGCCTGATCTGGCGGCTGGCGGGGCGGCGCGAGCGGGCGCCGGGCGGGGTCTATCTGTGGGGCGGGGTCGGGCGGGGCAAGTCGATGCTGATGGACCTCGCCTTCGAGACGATCGACCATCGGCCCAAGCGCCGGGTGCATTTTCACGAATTCATGCTCGAGGTGCACGAGCGGCTGCGCGTCGAACGGGCCGGCGAGGCGGGCGACCCGATCCCGCCGGTGGCCAAGGCGATCGCCGCCGAGGCGAGGCTGCTCGCCTTCGACGAGATGGTGATCAACAACGCCGCCGACGCGATGATCCTCTCGCGTCTCTTCACGCACCTCCTCGCGGCGGGGGTGACGGTGATCACGACCTCGAACCGGCCGCCCCGCGACCTCTATCTGGGGGGCCTCAACCGCGAGCTGTTCCTTCCGTTCATCGACCTGGTCGAGCGCGAGCTCGAGGTGGTCGCCCTGAACGGGCCCACCGACTACCGGCTGGAGCGCCTCGGCGGGATGCCGACCTGGCACGTTCCGAACGGCCCGGCGGCGACGGCGGCGCTTCGCGAGGCCTTCTTCCGGCTCACCGACTATCCGGTCGAGGACAGCGCCAACGTCCCGGCGGCCGAGCTCGCCCTCCCGGGCGGGCGAACGCTGCACGTCCCGAAGAGCCTCAAGGGGGTCGCCGTCTTCTCGTTCCGGCGGCTGTGCGGCGAGCCGCGCGGCGCCGCCGACTATCTCGCCGTCGCTCGCCATTATCACAGCGTGATCGTGGTCGGAATTCCGCGGATGGGCCCGGAGAACCGCAACGAGGCGGCGCGGTTCGTCACCCTCGTCGACGCGCTCTACGAGCATAAGGTGAAGCTGCTCGCCGCCGCCGACGCGCCGCCCGACCGCCTCTATCCCGCCGGCGACGGCGCCTTCGAGTTCGAGCGCACCGCCTCGCGGCTCGTCGAGATGCAGAGTGAGGCCTATCTCGCCCTCGGCCATGGCGAAGAGTGAAGGAAAGGGCTGGACTCGCGCTTTCGCGGAAGTGACGGTGGGCCGGTGAAACGGGGAGTAAGCCGATGCGCCTTGCCTTGATCGCCGCCGCCTTGCTGTGCGGGACCGCCGCCCTCGCCGCGCCAGTCGAGACAAGGATGGCGCCGGAGCATGAGTGGCACCAGAAGGGGCGGGAGATTTACGAGCGGGCGATCTCCTTCCAGACCGTTCCGGGGCGCAACCAGAGCCCGCAGCTCGCCGCCTATCTCGAGGAGCGGTTCCGAGCCGCCGGACTCACCGAGGTCGCCATCCACCCGCACGACGACACCGCCTCGCTGGTGCTTCGCTGGCCGGCGGAGCGGCCGTCGGGGCGCAAGGCGATCCTGCTCATGGCGCATATGGACGTGGTCGAGGCGCGCCGCGAGGACTGGTCGCGCGACCCGTTCCGGCTGGTCGAGGAGGAGGGCTATTTCTACGGCCGCGGAACGCTCGACAACAAGGCCGGAGTGGCGGCGGTGACCACCGCCCTGCTGCGCCTTCGCGCCGGCGGCTTCCGGCCCGGCCGCGACATCATCGTCCTGTTCACCGGCGACGAGGAATATTCCGGCAACGGCGCCGACCTTGCGGCGAGCCGCTGGCTCGATCCGGCGACGATCGACTTCGCCCTCAACTCGGACGCCGGCGGCGGCGCCTATCTGGAAAGCGGCACCCTGCTCGGCTTCGGGCTGCAGACCGCCGAGAAGATCTACCAGAGCTACACCCTGACCGCGACCAACCCCGGCGGCCACAGCTCGCGCCCGCGGCCGGACAATGCGATCTACGCGCTGGCGCACGTGCTCGAGCGGCTCGAGGCGCATCGCTTCGAGCCGATGCTGAACGAGACCACCCGGGCCTATTTCAACCATCGCGCACAGACCGCCGAGGCGCCGCTCGCCGCCGCCATCCGACGCTGGCTCGCCAACCCGGCCGACGGCGAGGCCGCCGACCTGGTCGAGGCCGCGCCGACCGAGGTGGGACTCACCCGGACCCGCTGCGTGGCGACGATGCTCCAGGGCGGCCATGCCGAGAACGCGCTTCCGCAAATGGCCCGGGCGACGGTCAATTGCCGAATCTTCCCGGGCGTCGATCCGGCCAGCGTCCTGGCCACCCTGCGGGCCCTGGCGCGGCCGGACAATGTGACGGTCGAGCCGGTCGACGAGGCCCGGCCGACCGACGCCTCGCCGCTTCGCGAGGACGTCGTCTCGGCCTATACCGACGCCGTCCGGTCCCGCCACCCGGGCGCCGCGATCGTTCCCGACATGAGCACCGGCGCCACCGACGGCCTCTATTTCCGGGCCCGCGGGGTGCCGGTCTACGGCGTCGACGGGGCGTGGATCGTCACTCCGGTCGACGAGCGCGCCCACGGCCGCGACGAGCGGCTGCCGGCGCGCGCCTTCTACCAGGACATCGACCACTGGACCGACCTCATCCGCCGGCTCGCCGGTTGAAAGGGGACAGTCACTTTCACGCGCCGGCGCGGTCGGAGCGGACGAGGCATGCGGGAAAGTGACTGTCCCAACCCGGCGATCGGGGAAGGGATGCGGGTCCGACTCCTGCGCCGAAGCAGGGACAGTCACTTTTCCGAGCGCCGGAGGCAGCTTGTTTGCGCCGGGCGCCCGAAAGTGACTGTCCCCACGGTTGCCCGCCGAACGCGACGCCGCTAAGCGCTGCGCCACGTCACTCGGCCGCGTCCGGCGGCCTCCTTCGCGTTCGGTCAGAAAGGGTGGAGCGCCATGGCTCGCAACAAGATCGCGCTGATCGGCGCCGGCAATATCGGCGGCACGCTCGCCCATCTCGCCGCGTCGAAGGCGCTCGGCGACATCGTCCTGTTCGACGTGATCGAGGGCGTTCCCCAGGGCAAGGCGCTCGACCTCGCCCAGTGCGGGCCGGTCGAAGGCTTCGACGCGAAGCTCACCGGCTCCAACGATTATGCCGACATACGGGGCGCCGACGTCATCATCGTCACCGCCGGCGTCGCCCGCAAGCCCGGGATGAGCCGGGACGACCTGCTCGGAATCAACCTCAAGGTGATGAAGGCGGTCGGCGAAGGCATCAAGGCCAACGCCCCCGACGCCTTCGTCATCTGCATCACCAACCCGCTCGACGCGATGGTATGGGCCCTGCGCGAATTTTCCGGGCTTCCCCACCATATGGTCGTCGGCATGGCCGGAGTGCTCGACAGCGCCCGCTTCCGCCGCTTCCTCGCCGACGAGTTCGGGGTCTCGGTCGAGGACGTCACCGCCTTCGTGCTCGGCGGCCACGGCGACACCATGGTCCCGGTCGTCGAATATTCGACCGTCGCCGGAATCCCGATCCCGGACCTGATCAGGATGGGCTGGTCGACCCGGGAGCGGATCGACGCGATCGTCCAGCGCACCCGCTCGGGCGGCGGCGAGATCGTCGCTTTGCTCAAGACCGGCTCGGCTTATTACGCGCCGGCGACCAGCGGCATCGAGATGGCCGAGGCCTATCTCAAGGACAAGAAGCGCCTGCTGCCCTGCGCGGCCCATCTCACCGGCCAGTACGGAGTCGACGATCTCTATGTCGGCGTGCCGTGCATCATCGGCGGCGGCGGGGTCGAGCGGGTCGTCGAGATCGAGCTCAACGACGAGGCGCGCCGCAATTTCGACGTCTCGGTCGCCGCCGTCAGGGAGCTTCTCGAGGCCTGCCGGGGGATCGATAGCGACCTGGCCTGATGTCCGCGCTCCTCGCCCTCCTGCTTGCGCTCGGCTCGGTCGAAATCGCCTCCTCCGGCGATCGCGAGATGCTGGACGCGTTCCGAGCCGCCTGCGAGCGGGCCGACGACCTCGAGCGGATGCGGAGCGACGCGCTGGCCAGCGGCTGGGAGGAAATCCCGGCTTCGGCCGACCCGCGCGTCGAGCGGCTGAACCGCTCGGGCCGGGAGATGGTGGGCGAGGAGGGCGGCCGGATCACCGGCGCCAACTTCCGCCGCACCCTGGGCGACCGCCGGCTGTTCCTCATCCTGTCGCGCTGGGAAGGCGAGGACGGAATCTGGGGCAATGGCTGCCGACTCTACCATTTCGAAGCGGGCGAGGAGATCGCTCCGGCGGCGCTGGAGGCGTGGATCGGCCGCCCTCCGACCGGAGTCCAGCAACTCCCGGGAATCGGCGTCAAGCGGCTCTGGGAGCCCGGCTGGCGCGACGGCGTGAGCCTGGAGATCAACCACATCCCGGCGAACAGCGAGATCGTCGAGCGGTTCGGGCTCAGCGGCAACATCCTGGTCGCCCAGGCCATCGGAGGGTTCTGAGTGCCGGTCCCGGCCGGTTCGCGAAGGCGGGTTGACGATCCCCGAATGCTCGGTGGAGCCGTCGACGGCGCCCCCGCCTCGTGATCGCGCCCGGCCCGGCGATCCTTCTCGCCGCCATCCAGGCGGCGGCGGCCGCGGCGCCCTATCGCGACGAGGCGGACCTGTTCACTCAGGTCTGCACCCTGGGCGGAGGCCGCTTTCCTCCCAGCTCGATCGTCGAAATCCCGGCCGTCGCCGAGCGCGCCGTCCGCGACCGCCTGTCCCCGCGCCGGCACAACAGATATTATCGCGTCCGGCTCGGGGAGCGGGAGGCCTATCTGATCCTCCAGGACACGATCGCCGAAACCGATCCCAACAACCTTCGCTATTGTTCGGTGGCGACCCGCGAAATGAATTTCGGCCAGGCGGTGAGGCGGGTCTTCCCCGGCCGGGAAGAGCCGATGGGCTGGCGCTTCCTTCGCGATTCCTTCTTCCTTCACACCTCCCCGCTGGGCCACAGGATCAACATCCAGAGGGCGGGTCGGGACCATGTCGTGATGACCGCGGTCGTGCCGGCGCCCGAGGCGGCGCGCAACGAGGAAGTGCTTCGCGCCTTTCGCGACGCGTGCGAGGATTTCGAAGGGCGGTTCGAGATCGAAGCCAAGCATGCCGCGCTCGGTTGGGAGCCGGTCCCCGAAAATTCCGACCCCCGCCTCGAACGGGCCGCAAGCCACGCTTCGGCCGAGGAGGGAGCCGGCGGCGGGCTGAGAGCCTTCCGCCTCGCCAACGCGCTTCGGCCGGTCTTCCTGCTCGTGACCCGCGCGGCGGACGGCCCGGCACCTCGGCGGAACACTTGCCGCCTCTACGATTTCGAGGCAGGGGCGCCGATCGATCCGGAGGCAACACAGCAATGGCTGCACTCCATTCCGGCCCGGGTCGAGGAATTGGCCGGCGGCGGCAGCGAGCAGATCTGGATTCCCGGATGGGGCAAGGACACATCGATTCAAGTCCGGCACATCACCCGAAACAGTCCGCTGGCAGAACGATCCGGCTTTAGCGGCAACGTCCTGGTTGTCCGATCCGTTGGAGATCCCTGAATGTCGATCCTCGTCCACTCCGATACCCGAGTCATCACTCAGGGCATGACCGGCGAGACCGGCACCTTCCATACCGAACAGGCGATCGCTTACGGGACCAAGATGGTCGGCGGGGTAACGCCGGGGAAAGGCGGCAAGCGCCATCTCGGCCTGCCCGTCTTCGACACGGTCGCGGAGGCGTGCGCGAAGACCGGGGCCGATGCCAGCGTGATCTACGTGCCGCCGCCCTTCGCCGCGGATTCGATCCTCGAGGCGATCGACTCCGAGGTGCCGCTGATCGTGTGCATCACCGAAGGCATTCCGGTGCTCGACATGGTTCGGGTGAAGCGCGCACTGTCGGGATCGAAATCGCGGCTGATCGGCCCCAATTGCCCCGGCGTGCTGACTCCCGACGAGTGCAAGATCGGGATCATGCCCGGCAACATCTTCAAGCGGGGCTCGGTCGGAATCGTCAGCCGCTCGGGCACGCTCACCTACGAGGCCGTGTTCCAGACCAGCAACGAGGGGCTCGGCCAGACCACGGCGGTCGGCATCGGCGGCGACCCGGTCAAGGGCACCGAATTCGTCGACGTGCTGGAGATGTTCCTGGCCGACGATTCGACCAAGGCGATCGTCATGATCGGCGAGATCGGCGGCAGCGCCGAGGAGGAGGCCGCCCAATATCTCGCCGACGAGGCGAGGAAGGGGCGAGCCAAGCCGACCGTCGGCTTCATCGCCGGCCGAACCGCGCCGCCGGGGCGGCGCATGGGCCATGCCGGAGCGATCGTCTCGGGCGGCCAGGGCGGCGCGGAAAGCAAGATCGAGGCGATGGAGGCGGCTGGAATTCGAGTCTCCCCGAGCCCATCTGAGCTGGGCCGGACCCTGGCCGAGCTTCTGAAGGGCTAGCGCCCCGGCGAAGGGGGGGCAGTTTGGACGTCTGGACCCCGGCCTTCGCCGGGGAACATGCTGTGCCTTCAGGGGTAGAAGTTTCGAAAGGCGGAATTCGAGTGGAGAGTTACGGCACGCCACCTGAGCAGGGCCCGAGCTGGGCGCGGGACAATTGGCCGCTGATCGAGCTCGACGAGGTCAATTCCGGCCTCGATCCGACGCAGATGAGCCCGGCTGCGCCCGAGGCCCGGCACGTCGCCGCGCAGGCCAGGAAGGTCGCCGACGGGGCCGGAATCGACGTCGAGCAGGCCGCGAACGATTCGATCTGCGCGATGATGCTGATCCGCACCTATCGGGTGAGGGGGCATCTCGCCGCCGATCTCGATCCGCTCGGTCTCGTCAAGCGGGAGATGCCGGCCGATCTCACCCCCGAGTTCCACGGCTTCACCGGCGAGTCGCTCGACCGCCCGGTCTGGCTCGGCGGCGCGCTCGGCCTCCACCAGGCCCCGGTGCGCGACGTCGTCGAGATCCTTCGCCGCAATTATTGCGGCAAGGTCGGCCTCGAATATATGCACATCAACGACCTCGAGGAGCGCCGCTTCCTGCAGGAGCGAATGGAAGGGCGCGAGGCGGAGATCCGCTTCACCCCGGAGGGCAAGCGCTCGATCCTGACCAAGGTCGTCCAGGCCGAGCAGTGGGAGAAGTTCCTCGCCCGCAAATATGTCGGAACCAAGCGCTTCGGCCTCGACGGCGGCGAATCGATGGTGCCCGCGCTCGAGGCGGTGATCAAATATGGCGGCCAATATGGCGTCGAATCGATGGTCGTCGGAATGGCCCATCGCGGGCGGCTCAACGTCCTCGCCAACGTCATGGGCAAGCCGTACCGAGCGATCTTCTCCGAATTCGCCGGCGGCGCCACCAATCCGGAGGATGTCGGCGGGTCGGGCGACGTCAAATATCATCTCGGCACCTCGTCCGACCGCGAGTTCGACGGAATCAAGGTGCACCTCTCGCTCGTCCCCAATCCGAGCCATCTCGAGGCGGTCGATCCGGTCGTTCTGGGCAAGGTGCGCGCCCAGCAGGTGGCGCGCGGCGACAGCGACGGCGATTCGGTGCTTCCCGTGCTTCTCCACGGCGACGCCGCCTTTGCCGGCCAGGGGATCGTCGCCGAATGCTTCGGCTTTTCCGGAATCCCGGGCTACAATACCGGCGGCTGCCTGCATTTCGTGATCAACAACCAGGTCGGCTTCACGACCTCGCCCCAATTCGCCCGCTCCTCGCCTTACCCGTCGGACCTCGCCAAGGCGGTCCAGGCGCCGATCCTCCACGTCAACGGCGACGATCCCGAGGCGGTGACCTTCGCCTGCAAGCTTGCCATCGAATATCGGCAGAGGTTCAACCGCGACATCGTCATCGACATGTGGTGCTACCGGCGGTTCGGCCACAATGAGGGGGACGAGCCGAGCTTCACCCAGCCCCTGATGTACGCGGCGATCCGCAAGCATCCGCCGATCTCCGAGCTCTATTCGGCCCGGCTCGAGCGGGAAGGCGTGATCGAGAAGGGCTGGCTCGACGGCGAGGTGGCGGAGTTCACCGCCCTGCTCGAAAACGAGTTCGAGGCCGCCAAGTCGTACCTCCCGAACAAGGCCGACTGGTTCGAGGGCGCCTGGTCCGGGCTCAACCGGCCGTCGACGCCGGTGACCGAGCGGCGCAACGTCGCCACCGGCTGCTCCGAGGAGACGGTTCGCGACATCGGCCGGATCCTCACCACCGTTCCCGCCGACGTCGCCGTCCACAAGACGCTGCTCCGGATCATCGAAGGCCGCCGGCAGATGTTCGAGAGCGGGGAGGGCTTCGACTGGGCCACCGCCGAAGCGCTCGCCTTCGGCACGCTGCTGCGCGAGAACCACCCGGTGCGGCTGTCCGGCCAGGACAGCGGGCGCGGCACCTTCAGCCAGCGCCATTCGGTCTGGGTCGACCAGAATGAAGGCGCCAAATACATTCCGCTCACCAAGGTCGGCCCGGCCCGCTTCGAGGTTCGCGACAGCCCGCTCTCGGAATTCGGGGTGCTCGGCTTCGAATATGGCTATTCGCTCGCCGATCCGCGAACGCTCGTGCTGTGGGAGGCCCAGTTCGGCGACTTCGTCAACGGCGCTCAGGTGATGATCGACCAGTTCATCTCCGCCGGCGAAGCCAAGTGGCTTCGCGCCAGCGGCCTCGTCATGCTGCTCCCCCACGGCTATGAAGGCCAGGGCCCCGAGCACAGCTCGGCCCGGCCGGAGCGGTTCCTCCAGCTCTGCGCGGACGACAATATCCAGGTGGCCAACTGCACCACCCCGGCGAATTATTTCCATATCCTGAGGCGGCAGATGCACCGCGATTTCCGCAAGCCGCTGGTGATCATGACCCCGAAGTCGCTGCTCCGCCACAAGAGCGCCGTGTCCAGCCTCGCCGACTTCACCGGCGAGAGCCATTTCCGCCGGATTGTGTCCGACCCCAGCCCGCCCGCCGATCGCGACGTCAAGCGGCTGGTGCTGTGCACCGGCAAGCTCGCCTACGAGCTGATCGAGGCCCGGGACTCGGCCGGCGACCGTCACACCTCGATCGTCAGGATCGAGCAGCTCTATCCCTTCCCCGGCGAGGCCTTCCTCGCCCGCCTCGAGCGGATGACTAACCTGGAAGAGGTAGTCTGGGCTCAGGAGGAGCCGAAGAACCAGGGCTATTGGGCCCATGTCGAGCCGCGGATCGAGCGCCGGCTCGGCGAGGCCGGCCTTCGCCCCAGGCGGCCCATCTATGCCGGCCGCGAAGCCTCGGCCTCGCCGGCGACGGGGCTTGCCAAGCGCCACGCGGCGGAGCAGGCGGCGCTGATTGCCGATGCGCTCGGCCATGCGAGCGGCGCGCCGGCCCATCGCAAGGCCGGCTGAAGGGGTTCAGATGACGACCGAAGTCAAGGTTCCGACGCTTGGGGAATCGATCGCCGAGGCCACGCTCGGCCAGTGGCTGAAGAAGCCCGGCGATCCGGTGAAGGCCGATGAGCCGGTCGCCAGCCTGGAGACCGACAAGGTGGCGATCGAGGTCCCCTCGCCGGTCGACGGAGTGATGGGCGAGCAGGTCGTCGCCGAAGGGGAATCGGTCGAGGTCGGCGCCGTCATCGCCCGAATCGAGGCCGGCGACGGCGCCGCTGCCGCGCCCGAGCTGCCGGAATCGACCCCGGTCAACCCGGCCGGCGCCGGCGAGAATATCGAGGTCAAGCAGGAGGAGGCCGGCAGGGCCGACGAGGAATCGCACCTGACGCTCTCGCCGGCGGTTCGGCGGGTCGTGCTCGAGCATCATCTCGATCCGTCGCGGATCCGCGGCACCGGCAAGGACGGCCGCCTCACCAAGGACGACGTCCTCGCCGCCGCGAAGACCCAGAGAGCCGAAGCGCCCGCGCCGGCCGCGCCCGCGCAACCGGCGGCTCCGGCCGAGGCGGCCGCGCCCGTCCCC
>DATMVG010000122.1:0-7450 GCA_035563315.1 Allosphingosinicella sp.
CATCTTGTCGCTGGCGATCAGCGGCGCGACCTTCCTGCTCAACCGCACCGAGGCGCATCGCAGCAGCGTCGCCGCCGAAAACCGCGCCGCCTACGCCGCCTACGAGCTCGGCAAGCGGCTCGCCCTCTCCTTCGTCGTCTACCACCAGGTCGACCAGGGCACGCCGGCCGCGATCGCCGCGGCCCGGCAGGAAGCGCTGTACAAGGCGCGCGAGGCGCAGCCTTACGCCAACGGCCTCGGCGTCGAGTTCAGCATCGCTGAGCTCATCGCCCAGTACCGGCCCGGCCAGAGCGTCTTCAACGAAAGCGTCATCGACGCCGTCGCGATCCGCCTTCGAGCCTCGCACCCCGAGCCGGTCGTCGAGAAGTTCCGGCTCGGCTTCGCCTTCTTCTGGCTGATGTTCAACATCGGCGCGGCGGAGCAGGCCAATCGCGACTTTCTTCCGCGGCTGGCCGAAGGCTATCCCGCGATCGCCGCCGACATCAACCGCCAGCTCGGCGACATGGGCGTCCAGGAGAGGCTTCCGCCGACGCTTGCCGACCCGGCGGCGGTCTTCCAGCTCGCGCCCCGGATCAGGAGGGAGATGGAGGCGGTTCTGGACGCCGCCCGGCGCAGCTGACCCTCGCCGGGCAAGGTCCGGCTCCGCGACCCCCGCCGCTACGAGCCGCCGCCCGAATAGGTCGCGACCAGCCGCTCGCCGCGGCAGACGTCGGCGACGGGGACGAGCATCTTGGTCTCATATTCGATCCAGCTTTCCTGATCCGGCTTGGGCAGCTTGAAGATCACCCGCACCGCCCGGTAGCTGCACGGGACGCGCTGCTCCCAGGTCTTGGTGATCGCCTCGCCCGGCTCCATGAAGAAGTCGCGGTAGCGGGTGCCCGTCGCCGGCGGCCCGAACAGGGCGGGCGGGTTGACCCGGCTCGGGTCGCGCCGGGTTCGGCGCCTTTCCTCCTCGCTTCGCTGGCGCCCGGCCTCGAACTCGGCGCAGTTGCGCCACACCTCCTCGCTCCGCGTGGCGGGCAGAAGCGAATTCCCGAGCAGGTCGTCGGGGAAAGCGGCGTTGCGTTCCTCCTCGCCGGTCAGGGCGATGACGTCGAGCGCCGAGCAGTTGAACCATGACCCGCGCGTGCTCCGGTTCTCGATGTTGATGGTGATCTGGACCAGCACGCTTCCCAGCGGCCGCCCCTGCTCGGCGCCGGGCGCGGGGAGGCCGACCACCGTCGCCGTCGGCTGGATGACGATCCGCGGCATGTAGCGCCGCTCGGTGAAATAGAGGACGGCGCCGACGATGATCGCGCCGGTGCCGGCGATGGCAAAGGCCGCCTGCGCCCATTTCTGAAGCCCCTCCGCGCCGCCCAACGCCATCTTGTCCTCCCTGCGGTGCAAGGTCCCGCCGCCCAGACCTTCTATCGGCCTTCAGCCGCACCTGGGAGTCGCCGGGAGCGCGGCCGGCCACGACCCCGACGGCGCCGCCGAAACCGGCTCAGCCCCCGGCCCCGGGCGCCCTGATCTCCCCTGCCCCGAACCAGAGTTCGAACGTTCCCGGCGCCACGCCCGGCGCGCTTTCGAAGCGGGCGCTGAGATCGAGCGGGGTGATTGCGGGCTCGGCCAGGCCGGCGTTGATCAGGGTCGCCAGGGCGGCCGCTTGCCGGCAGTCGGCTCGCTTGAGGCAGCGCAACGTGTCGTCGCCGCGGCCCGGCACCAGCTCGATGCCCTGGACCGCGATCCTCCGGCCCTGGAAGTCGACCCCGTCGAGCCGCTCGCCGACTCGGCGGGCGGCGTCGCGCTGGCTCTCTTCGCTGATGTGCAGGAACAGCCGGAGCAGGCCGTTCGACGTCGCCGGGGGAAGCGGGGGTGGTATCACGATCGGCGACGGCCCGTCCGAATCCTCCTCGGCGCGCGCGGCGACGTGGGTGAGCGCTTCGCCGACCGCCGTGCCCCTCGCCTCCTGCCCCTCCTGCCGCAGAGTGGCCGAGACGAGCGGCGGCACGTCCAGATCCGCGCTGCTGCACGATTGCACCATGAGGTTGCCGAGGGTCGCGAGCATGTGCTGGCGCTCCTGCTCGCGGGTCGGACTCTCATTGCCCTGGCCGTAAGCGCTGCTCACGATCTGCAGGCTCTGGTCGATGCACTTCTGCCGCGCCGCGATGGTCGCGTTGGTGCGGTTGAACCAGGCGGTCGCGAGCAGCAGCGCGACCGGAAGCAGCAGGCCGCCATAAGCCGAGACGATCTTCGCGCGCCTCTCGTGCCGGTCCGGATCGCCGTTCGCCACCTGCCTCTCCTGAAGGGCCCACCCGTGGCGCAATCTACCGGATGTCCCTTTTCCTCACAACCGGAGAGGGCCGGCGGCCGGGCGGCGTCAGGCCCCGCCGGAGGGGGAGGGCGCGAGCAGGCCGGCCAGCGCCCCGAGCGCTCCGGTCGCGATCGGCAACAGCAGCTGGATCACGTCCTCCTCGGCCGGGGCGACCAGCGGGCCGATCAGCGGCACGAACAGCGCCAGCCCGAGCGCGATGACCACGATCCGGTACACCCAGGTATCCGGCAGCGGTCCGGCCGCATCTTCGAGCGCCCTGATCACCGCCGCCTTGTCCTGGTCGCCAATCGCCGCGTCGTTGACCGCCGTCTTGGCGGCCGACAGCCTCAAACTCGCCATGATATTCGCTCCTTGAAGGCGTCTCACGATGAAGACCGGAGCACCGGTCCTCGCTGCGCCTCTTGTCACGCCTGGCCGTGCCGCGCCGTGACCGCCGTCACGCCCCGGGCCGCGTCTCGTGGCCCGGACCCGAGACCGCCTGGCGCGCCTTCATTCCGTGCCGCTCAGCGCCTCATGGAGCCGCTGGCACTCCTCATGCTGGGGATCGGCCTCGTAGAGCGGGGCATAGAAAGCGGCCGCGCCGGCGAGATCGTGCGTCTTGACCAGCAGCCGAGTCAGCAGACGAACCTCGTGGCCCATGCAATGCAGGCCGTCTCGCGAAAGCGGCCAGCTGCGCACGCTCACCCGCGCCGCCGCCACGGCTCGGTCAAGCTCCCCGGCCCGCTCCAGAGCGTCGGCGAGGTCGCGGTAGAGGAAGGCGCGTCCCAGCACCCGCGGCGGAAGCCGGGTCGCCCGCTCATAGGCCGCCACCGCTTCGTCCAGATCGCCGGCGACGTCGAGCGACTCGCCGAGCTGGTGCCAGGCGTCGGCGTCGCGCGGACGTGCCCGAACCCTCGCCCGAGCCGCTTCCACCGTCACCTCGGTGGGATTGATGATCGTCGGCCGCGGCAGCAGCTCGAGCGCCGCAGCCTCCCTCGCCGACGCGTCGGTCCCCTGGCCAACGGCGGCGGCGGGGGCGACGAGAGACAGGAGCGTCCCGAGCCAGATCGCCAAGTTCTTCATCCAACCTCCCTCGCTTTGAAAGCCTTCGCCTGTCTGATGCGAACCGCGACGTCAGCCCCGCTTCGCCGCCCATGCCGCCTGCGCCTCGGCGCTCGTCACCACCGGCACCACCTCCTCGAACAGCACTCCGGTCCCGCGCCACTGCTCCGTCCACAGGTCGATCAGCGACCGGTCCTCGCATGCCATGACCTGGTAGCAGCGCGAATAATCGGCGGCGACCCAGCTCGCGACATAGTCCAGGCCCGCCGGAAGCTGGCGCCCCCGCTCGGCGAGCCGGCGGTAGACGGGCGCCATGTCGCCATTCTCGAACCGCTCGATCACCATGAACAGCATCGCCACCTCGCTTGCTCTGGCCGCGCGGTGTGCCCGTACGCCGGGCGCCCGGCAAGGGCGGTCGCCTTGCAATCGGCGGCCGCAACCCCACATCATGGGCTGCTTCGGTCGCAAAGACGGTCTTCGGCGCTTTGCGGCTCCCTCTTCCTTCTCCCGCCTCCCAGGCCAGGGCGAGCCATTTCCGGCCGACCCTCTCAAGAAGGAATCTCCAAGATGCCCAGTGGCAAAGTCAAATTCTTCAACACCCAAAAAGGCTTCGGCTTCATCGCTCCGGAGAGCGGCGGCAACGATGCCTTCGTCCACATCAGCGCGGTCGAGCGGGCCGGGCTCAGCAGCCTCGCCCAGGACCAGCGGGTCACTTACGAGCTCGAGACCGACCAGCGCGGCAAGACCAGCGCCGTCAACCTGCAGGTCGACTAGCAACGGAACAGGGCGAGGGGCTCCCGGATCGGAGCCCCTCGTCCGACGTCAGCCGGAGGGATTCATGTCGGTCATCCACCAATTCTATCGCCTGCGCGCCGACGAAGCCCGCCGCGCCGCCGAGATCGCCACCCTCGACAATGTTCGCGACCGCCACCTGCGTGCGGCCGCCGCGTGGCAGGCGATGGCCGAGCGCGCCGCCCGCACCGAACGCGGGCGCGCCGAGACCGACGCCAGGAAGGCCGCCGAAGAAGGCCCTTCGCCCCCGTCCGGCGCCTGAACTCCGGGCGGCTGCCCGCACTTGCGACAAGGCCGGCGTCTCCGAATACGTCTTTTGGCGGACCGGCAATTACTTGTCGCAACTAGTCTTCGCCTTCTCCTGCCCTTCTGCTATTCGAACAGCACGTCGACCCAGTTCCGGGGAATCAGCTGAATGGCCGTGCACAAGAATCCGAACGTCGCCGCGCTCGAACGCGCCTACGCGCATTGGAGCGAGACCAAGGGAGGATCGGCCGCCGAAGTGCTCGCGCTGTTCGACGAGCGCGTCGAGATGCGCTCCGTCCTTACCCCCGAGCTCCCCTCCGAAATCGCCGGTCCGCATCTCAGCCGGGACCGGGCGGCGGATTATTTCGCCGCCCTCGCGCGTGAATGGGAGATGCTCTATTTCGACGTCTACCAGTTCATCGCCGACGGCGCCGAGGGGCCCGACGTCGTCATGGTCGGGCGCTGCGCCTGGCGCCATCGCGAGAGCGGCGCTGAAGTCGACACGCCCAAGGTGGACCTGTGGCACTTCGAGAATGGACGAGCGACGCGCTTCACCGAATTGTTCGACAGCCTCGCCTTCGCCCGGGCGCTCGGCGCCGCCTGACCGGAATGCCGATGCGGGAAGCGGCCTAGCCCTCCCCCTCCACCACCGGCGGTCGCTCCGTATAGACCGGCGTCTCGGGCGCTCTAAGGTAGAACAGGGTCACCGCCGCCGCCAGCGCCAGCCCGGCTTCCCAGCGCAGGAAGCTCAGCGCCGCCGCGGCGACCATGAACGCCGTCGTCACATAATATTTGCGGGTGAGGCGCGCGATATACGCCTTGTCGAGACGGTCGTCGACGTCGCCGGTCGCGCACCCGGTCTTCCACTTGATCAGCCAGGTCACCGCGGTCGCTCCGAGCGCGCAGGCGTAGAAGATAGCGCCCGACTCACGCGCCGCCGGATCGTGGATATGCTCGGTGAAGGCCCGGGTCGGGAAGGCGATGAAGCCGATCGCCATCAGGAAGAGCACGGTCGCGAGCAGGAAATGGTGGCCGGTCGTGCGGTAGATGGCGCCGGAGAAGTGGTGGTGAACCCAATAGATCCCGATCACGAAGGCCGACAGCGCATAGCCGAGATAGGACGGCCACAAGGCGAGCAGCTCCGCGCCGAAGCGGGGCCCCGGCTCCGGCACCCGTATCTCCACCATCGGCAGGGTGAAGGCGATCGCGAACACCGCGTCGGCGAAGATCTCCATCCGTTGAGTGCCTCGTACCGCCCCCTCGCCGGGGTGCTCGTCCAGCCGCGGCGGCTGCTCGGGATCGCTTCTCGGGTTCACGGCCGTTCCTCCCGGGCGCCAACCGGCGCGGCCGCGATTTCGTTCCCGGTTCGAATCGGTCGGCCCGCCTTTCGCCTTGGGCAGGTCGAGGCATGCGCCGGGAGGCATCGTTCGTCCGTTCCGCGGGGCTCCCCCTCGGCCCTCCCCAGCCGCTTCGCGACTCGATAAGGCGAGGCGATGACCCTGCCCGCATCCCTCCAGGAGCTCGTCGCCGTCGAGCTGGCCAAGCCGGTCGAGCCGGCGGTCCAGGCCATGGCCGAAGCCATTGCGGCGCGCTACGGCGAGGCGGCACGGGCGGTGCTGTTCTACGGCTCCTGCCTGAGGCAGAGCGAGCTCGCCGGACTGATGCTCGATTTCTATCTGATCGTGTCCGACTATCGCTCGGCTTATGGACCGGGCTGGCTCGCCGTCGCCAACCTCCTCATTCCGCCCAACGTGTTCCCGTTCGAGCATCAGGGCCTGGTCGCCAAATATGCGGTGCTGAGCGAGGCCGATTTCGCCCGCGAATGCGGGCCTGGCGCGAGCAGCACCTCGGTCTGGGCGCGCTTCGCCCAACCCTCGCGGCTGGTCTGGTCGAGCGACGAGGCGGCGCGAGGGCGGGTCGTGGCAAGCGTCGCCGCCGCGGCCCCGACCCTGTTCGCCCTGACCTTGCCGACCATGGCGACGGGTCGCGACGATCCGCTGACGGTGTTCCGCGCGGGCTTCGCCCTCACCTACGGCGCCGAGCTGCGAGCCGAGCGGAAGCAGCGCCCGGAAGCGCTCGTCGAGGCCGATCGCGATTATTACGCCCGGATCGGGGCCGCGGTGCCGGCGGCGAGTCGCGGAGCGGGGGTTGCGGCGAAGGGCGCCGCGGGCGCCTGGAGGCGGCGCCGGGTCAAAGGCAAGGCGCTGACCGCGCTCAGGCTGGTCAAGGCGAGCGCGACCTTCGCCGGCGGCGTCGACTATCTCGCCTGGAAGATCAACCGGCATGCCGGCACGAATATCGTGGTGCAGCCCTGGCAGAGGCGCTGGCCCCTGGTCGCGGCGCTTATTCTGCTGCCTCGTCTGCTCCGGCGAGGTGCGATCCGCTGAGGCTGTCGCGGCCGAGCGCGGTCTCGACCGCGTTGGCGATGGCGGCGACGGTGAACGGCTTGCGGAGCAGCTCGCCGCCGACCAGATCCTCGGCCTCGCCGGCCTCCCCGACATAGCCGGTGACGAACAGGATCGGTATCCGCGGATGCATCCGGCGCATCGCCGCCGCCAGCTCCGTTCCGGTCATTTCGGGCATCATCACGTCGGTGATGACGAGATCGACGTCCGCGTCGCCGGCGAGCAGCTCGAGCGCCTCACGGCCGCTCGCGCAGGCGTGCGGCCGGTAGCCGAGCTCCTCGAGCGCCGCGACCGTCGACCGGCTCACGCGCGGATCGTCCTCGACGACCAGGATCGAGGCGCCCTGGTGCCGCGAGGCGGGCTCCGCCGGCGCGGCCGGCGCGGCGCGCGCTGGAAGCTGTTCGACGCCGGCCCCGAAGCGCGGCAGGAAGATCGCCACCCTGGTCCCCTCGCCGACCCGGGACTCGATCGTCGCATGGCCGCCCGACTGGCGCGCGAAGCCGAAGATCTGGGTGAGCCCGAGGCCGGTGCCCCTGCCCACGGGCTTGGTCGTGAAGAAGGGCTCGAAGACTCGTTCCAGATGCTCGGGAGCGATTCCCGAGCCGGTGTCGGCGACGCTGATCCGGACGTAATCTCCCGCCGGAAGGTCGTC
>DATMVG010000123.1:0-9161 GCA_035563315.1 Allosphingosinicella sp.
GGACGCTGCCCGTGCTGACGACGGCGCCTTCCGCATCGACCGACTCGACGGTGCCGACGACTCCGCCCTGCGGATCGAGCACCGAAACGCCGGCGCGCACGTCGGCCGCCGTCGCGGCGACGATCTCGCCGGCGTCGGGACCGCCCTGGCCGGCGGCGTCGGCCCCGGTGCCGGTGTCGGCGGTCGCGGCGCTGTCGGCCTCGGCCGCCGGGTTCGCCTGGTCGGCGCTCGCGGCCGGAGCTTCGGCGCCCGGGACCGAAGCTTCGGCGCTCGGGGCGGGAGCTTCGGCGCTCGGGGCGGGAGCTTCGGCGGCCGCCTCAGCCGGAGCCTCGGCCTTGGCGCCCGCTTCGACGGCGGCCTCCTGAGCGGCGGCGGGGACGGCGGACAGGCCGAACGAGGCGGCGATGAGCAACTTGAACTTGAACGACATTGTAACCTCCGGAAACGTGTGGAGGTTCAACGGCGGGGGCGTCGATCGGGTTCAGCGAAACGGACAAAAAGTTCGCCCCGCGCGACGCTCCGCAGGGGTCAGAGCACGTACTTGCTGAGGTCGGTGTCGCGGGCGATGTCGGCGAGCTGCCGCTCGACATAGGCGCCGTCGACGGTCACCGTCTCGCCCTTGCGCTGCTCGGCTTCGAAGCTCACGTCCTCGAGCAGCTTCTCCATCACCGTCTGGAGCCTGCGCGCGCCGATATTCTCGACTTCCGCATTCACCTCGGCCGCGATCCGGGCGAGGGCGCGGATTCCCTCCTCGGTGAAGTCGACCTCGACCCCTTCGGTGGCGAGCAGCGCCCGATATTGCTCGGTGAGGCTGGCCTGGGTGTCGGAGAGGATGCGGACGAAATCCGCCTCGGTCAGCGCCTTGAGCTCGACCCTGATCGGAAGGCGGCCCTGAAGCTCGGGAAGGAGATCGCTGGGCTTGGAGGTGTGGAAGGCCCCCGAGGCGATGAACAGGATGTGGTCGGTCTTCATCGGCCCGTATTTGGTCGCCACCGTCGTGCCTTCGATCAGCGGCAGAAGGTCGCGCTGGACGCCTTCGCGGCTGACCGACCCGCCGCGGACGTCCGAAACCGCGATCTTGTCGATCTCGTCGAGGAAGACGATCCCGTTCGCCTCGGCGTCGCGAAGCGCGGTGCGGTTGACGTCGTCGGGATCGAGCCGGCGATCCTGCTCCTCCTCGAGCAGCTTCTCGAGCGCCTCGCGGACCGCCATCTTGCGCCGCTTCTTGGGCTGCTGGCCCATTGCCTTGCCCATCAGGTCGGACAGGTTGATCATCCCGACCTGGCCGCCCATCCCGGGTATTTCGAACGGCGTGCTCGGCTGGTCGACGACGTCGATCTCCACCTCGCGGTCGTTGAGGTGACCCTGGCCGAGCATGCGCCGGAAGCTCTCGCGGGTGGCGGTGCTCGAATCCTTGCCGGTGAGGGCGTCGAGCAGGCGCTCGACCGCCGCGGCCTCCGCCGCTCCCTTGACCGACTCGCGGCGGCGCTCGCGCTCGAGCCGAACCGCCTCCTCGACGAGGTCGCGGGCGATCTGCTCGACGTCGCGGCCGACATAGCCGACCTCGGTGAACTTGGTCGCCTCGACCTTGACGAACGGCGCATCGGCGAGCCTCGCCAGCCGCCGGCTGATCTCGGTCTTGCCGCAGCCGGTCGGGCCGATCATCAGGATGTTCTTCGGCGTCACCTCGTCGCGCAGCTCGTCGGACAGCTGCTGGCGCCGCCAGCGGTTCCTGAGCGCCACGGCGACGGCGCGCTTGGCCTGGTCCTGGCCGATGATGTGGGCGTCGAGCGCGGCGACCACCGCCTTGGGGGTGAGGCTGTCCTTCATTCGGCCTGGGGTTCCGGGGGAGGCCGGACTCGGGTCCGGCGCCTGGTCTGGGCCCCGGCCCGAGCCGGGGAACGAGCTTTGATCGTCCATGTCACCCGCTAGATGTGGCGCGGCGCGATTCAGTTCAAGCCGTGCAGCGCAAACCGGCGAACAGCCTCTGGTGGGAGGCGAGGATTCGGGCGATCGACTCGGGCTGCGGGGTCGCATCCCACTGGTCCGGCTCGAACGTCCCGCCGAGCAGGATTCCGTCCGCTCGCGGGAACATGTAGCCGGCCTGGCCGGCGAAGGCGTAAGCGATTTCGGGCTGGGGCAGGAGGATGGCGAGCTGGCCCCGCACGGGCTGCAGCTCGACGTCGCCGAACAGCTCGCGGGCGCCGAGGCCGGTGCAATTGAAGACCAGCCGCTCGGGCAGGGCGGCGATGTCCGCCTGAGTCGCGAAGTTGCGCACCCGGACGGCCCCGCCGGCGATCTGGACGTCGCGGGTAAGCTGGCGAAGGAACCGCCCGGTCTCGACATACATGGTGTTGAAGCGGACGATCGCCGCCACCGGGAAGGGATGCTCGCTCTCGCGCAGGCGGCGCTCGTCGGGCCGGTAGAGGTCGAGCGGCGAGGCGCCGCCGCCGCCACCGCCCGTCTCCTCGTAGGTCGGCAGCCACCTGATCCCGTAATCGTGGCCGACCATGATCTGGAAGCGCCGCCAGCTATAGTCGATCGCGGCGGCGAACTGGGCGCGCCAGGCCGGAGTCACCCGGTCGTCGCGATAATGGCCGAAAGGCGAGATCTGGCCGCCCGCAATGTTCGAGGTCGTGTCGGGAGTCAGCGCCTTGGTGTAGAGGGTGACTGGAAAGCCCGCCTCCTGCGCCAGGCGCGCGGTGGTGAGGCCCATCACGCCGGCGCCGATGACCGCGACCGGGCCGCTATGGCCCTGGAGGCCGAGCTCGGTCGCCAGCCTCGAGCTTCCCCAGCTCAAGGTGATGCCGGCGCCGCCATGGCCGTAATTGTGGACCAGCCGCTTGTCGCCGAGCGCTTCGGCGCGGACGACGAAGCCGGCGGACCGGTAGGGACGAAGCCCGGCGACGGTGCGGATGACCCGTTCGGGCGCGACCTCGACCCGCGGAAGGCAGCCGCCAAGCGCCGGCGAGCGCGCGCCGGTCGTCGCGCAGCCGGGCAGGGCGAGGCCGGCGAGGCCGAGCGCGGTGGAGCCGATGAAGCGGCGGCGGTCGACGGCGAGCGGGGATCGGCGCATCGCCCGCTGCTAGCTCGAAGCGGCACGACCGGTCCAGCGCCCGTTCGCGGCGTCTTCCGCACCGGCGCTCGGCCCACTAACATCGCGCCTTCAGCCAGGGAGCCCAGGCATGGCCGCGATTGACGAGTTGGTGGCGAGCGTGCGCGGACGCCGGCCCTCCTGCGCCAAGGTCGGGCTGTTCGACATCGACGGCATCTTCCGCGGCAAGTATCTCGATGCCGACAAGCTCGCCTCGGCGCTGGCCAAGGGCTTCGGCTTTTGCGACGTCGTCCTCGGCTGGGATTCCAGCGACCAGCTCATCGACAATCTGAGCTTCACCGGCTGGCACACCGCCTATCCGGACGCGCAGGCGCGGCTTCTTCCCGCGACCCTGCGGACGATCCCGTTCGAGCAGGACATGCCGCTCATCCTCGGCGAGTTCGACGGCCCGGCGGAGGCGATCTGCCCGCGCGGCCTGCTCCGACGGGTGCTCGACCGGGCGGCGGCGATGGGCTGGAAGGTGAGGGCCGCGGCGGAGTTCGAATTCTTCGTCTTCGAGGAGACGCCGCATTCGGTCCGGGCCAAGGGCTATCGCGACCTCAGGCCGATCACGCCGGGCAATTTCGGCTATTCGATGCTTCGTTCGGGCGTGCACTCGGATTTCTATGAGGAGCTTTGGTCGACCTGCCAGGCGATGCGCCTCGAGCTGGAAGGCCTCCATACCGAGACCGGCCCGGGCGTCATCGAAGCGGCGATCAGGGTCGACGATGCGCTCGAGGCGGCCGACAAGGCGGCCCTGTTCAAGACGATCGTCAAGATATTGTGCCAGCGCCGCGGCTGGATGGCGACGTTCATGGCGAAATGGTCGGGCGACTGGCCGGGGCAATCCGGGCATCTCCACATGTCCCTGCTCGACTCGGCTTCGGGCGAATCGATCTTCTTCGAGGACGGCGCCGCTCATTCGATGTCGGAGCGGATGCGCTGGTTCGTCGGCGGGCAGCAGGCGCTGATGCCCGAGCTTCTGGCGATGGTGGCGCCGACGGTGAACAGCTACACCCGGCTCGTCCCCGGCTATTGGGCGCCGACCGCGGCGACCTGGGGCTTCGAGAACCGGACCTGCGCTTTGCGGGCGATCGGCGGCGCCGCCGGCTCGCAGCGAGTCGAGTATCGGATCGCCGCCGCCGACATCAATCCCTACGTCGCGCTCGCCGCGGCGATCGGCTCCGGCCTGTGGGGGATCGAGCGTCGGATCGAGCCCGACGAGCCGATCGCCGGCAATGCCTATGCGCACGAGGCGCGGCCGGAGCGCCGCCTGCCCTCGACCTTGTGGGAGGCCGCGCAGCGGCTGAAGCGGTCGGAAGCGGCGCGCGAGCTGTTCGGACCCGCCTTCGTCGACCATTATGCCGCCACCCGCGAATGGGAGGAGCGCGAGTCGCGCAAGGCGGTGACGGACTGGCAGCTCGCCCGCTATTTCGAGATCATCTGAGCTTCGTGAGCAACCTCGTCTGCCTCTCCCCCGTCGACGGCCGCGAATATGCGCGGCGCCCGCTGGCGGCCGAGGCCGAGATCGAGGCGGCGTTGAGCCGCGCCCGGCAGGCGCAGCGGCAATGGGCGCTGGTGCCGTTGCCGGAACGATGTGCGCTGGCCTTGCGCTTCCTCGCGGCGATGGAGGCTCTGAACGGCGAGATCGTGCCCGAGCTGGCCTGGCAGATGGGGCGACCGGTTCGCCATGGCGGCGAGCTTCGCTCGCTCGCCGAGCGCGTGCGCGCGATGGCGGCGACGGCGGCCGACGCGCTCGCCGACGTGGTGGTCGGCGACGGCCGCCGGGTGGCCCGGATCCCCGCCGGCCTGGTGCTCGTGATCGCGCCCTGGAACTACCCCTTCCTGACCGCCGCCAACACGATCGTGCCGGCGCTGATCGCGGGCAACGCCGTTCTGCTGAAGCCTGCCGGCCAGACCTTGCTCGCCGGCGAGCGTTTCGCCCAGGCCTTGGCCGCCGCCGGACTGCCCGAGGGCCTGTTCCACAACCTGTTCCTCAGCCACGAACAGACCGCGCGGCTGCTGGCCTCGGGCGCCGTCGACCACTCGACCTTCACCGGCTCGGTCGCCGCCGGGCGCGAGATCGAGCGGGCGGCGGCGGGCTCGTTGACGACGCTGACTCTCGAGCTCGGCGGCAAGGACCCGGCCTATGTCCGCCCCGACGCCGATCTGGCGGCGGCGGTGGCCGGGCTGGCCGACGGCGCCTTCTACAATAGCGGCCAGTCATGCTGCGCGGTGGAGCGAATCTACGTCCATGAGGCGGTGTGGGAGCCCTTTCTCGACGGCTTCGTCGCGGCCGTCCAGGATTACCGGCTCGGCGATCCGCTCGAGCCGGAAACGAGCCTCGGCCCGATGGCGAGCGCCAGGCTTGCCGGTCAGGTTCGCCGGCAGGTCGCCGAGGCCGTCACGGCGGGCGCGCGGACCCATGTCGAGCGGCAGCTATTTCCCGCCGACGAGGAGGGCACCGCCTATCTGATGCCGCAGGTGCTGACCGCGGTCGACCACGGCATGGCGGTGATGCGCGAGGAGAGCTTCGGCCCGGTCGTCGGGCTGATGCGAGTGCCGGACGATGGCGAGGCGGTCCGGCTGATGAACGATTCCGCGCTCGGGCTTACCGCTTCGATCTGGACCGCCGACCTGGAAGCGGCGCAGCGGCTGGCCGCGCAGGTCGAGGCGGGGACGGTGTTCGCCAACCGCTGCGACTATCTCGACCCTGAGCTCGCCTGGACGGGGGTGAAGGACAGCGGACGGGGCGCTTCGCTCGGAAAATATGGCTATGAGAGCGTGACCAGGCCCAAATCCTTTCACCTCAGGCGGAACCCGTCAGCCTAGCCGGGAGGAGCAGCATGCGCAGGTTCGAGTTCGTTGCGGTGGACGTATTCACCGAGACGCCGTTCGGGGGGAACCCGCTCGCGGTGTTCCCCGAGGCGGAGGGCATTGCCGGCGAGGAGATGCAACGCCTCGCCGCCGAATTCAACTGGAGCGAGATCACCTTCGTCCTTCCGCCCGAGGACCCCGCCAACACCGCCCGGGTGCGAATCTTCAATCCGGCCTACGAGATGCCGTTCGCCGGCCATCCCAATGTCGGCACCGCCCTCGTCCTCGACTCGCTCGGCCGGGCGACCGGCGACCGGATGGTGTTCGAGGAGCAAGCCGGGCTCGTCGAGATCGGGATCGCCCGCCCGCCGTCGGGAGCAGCGCGCGCGCGGATCGCGGCCCCCGAGCCCCTGTCCGTCCGCTTCGAGCTTCCCGCCGCCGGCGTCGCCGCCTGCGCCGGACTCGCGGCCCACGAGGTGATCGTCGGCACTCACGCGCCGGTCCTCGCCTCGGTCGGCCACCCCTTCGTCTTCGCCGAAGTGAGCCATGACTCGCTGCGCCGGGCGGCGCCCGACACGTCGGCTTTCAGGGCGCTCGCGGAGGCCGTGCCCGAGCTCGAAGGCCGGCTGTCGATCCACCTCTATGCCCGGCTCGCCGACCGGATCGCGACCCGGATGTTCTCGCCGCTGGCCAACATCGTCGAGGATCCGGCGACCGGCAGCGCCAATGCCGCGCTCGCCGCTTTGCTCCTCTCCCACGGCGATGGCGAGGACTTCGCGGCCGACGTCACCCAGGGCGAGGAAATGGGCCGGCCGAGCTTCCTCGCCGTCTCCGCCCACCGGGTGGCGGACGGGATCAGGGCAAGCGTCGAAGGCGCCTGCGTCCGGCTGATGGAAGGGACGGTGACGCTTCCCTGACTTACCCGGGGCCGCCCGCGTTGCGCGGGGGCGTCGGGGGCGACTAAGCGGGAGAGGACGCCCACCTTCGCCGAGGATGCCGCGATGGCGCTTGCCCATGCCGACTGGAACTACCCGACCGCGATCCGCTTCGGCGCCGGACGCGTGGCGGAGCTGCCCGCGGCGTGCCGAGCGCTGGGCATCGAGCGCCCGCTGCTCGTCACCGATCCCGCCTTGGCCGAAATGGCGATGGTCAGGAGCGTGGCGGCGGCGGGAACCTTCTCGGACATCCATCCCAACCCGGTCGGCGCGGATGTCGAGCAGGGGGTCGCCGCCTTCGCGGCGGGCGGCCATGACGGGGTGATCGCGTTCGGCGGCGGCAGCGCGCTCGACGTCGGCAAGGTCGTCGCCTTCATGGCCGGCCAGACGCGGCCGCTATGGGACTTCGAGGACAAGGCGGATTGGTGGACTCGCGCCGACCCGGCCGGAATCGCGCCCGTGGTCGCGGTTCCGACCACCGCCGGAACCGGCTCCGAGGTCGGCCGGGCCGGAGTCATCCTCGACGAGGCCGCCGGCGTGAAGAAGATCATCTTCCACCCCGCGATGCTTCCCGCGATCGTCATCCTCGATCCGGAGCTCACCGTCGGCCTGCCCGCCCACGTCACCGCCGCGACCGGGATGGACGCCCTGTCCCACTGCCTCGAAGCCTATTGCGCGCCGGGCTTCCACCCGATGGCCGACGGCATCGCCGCCGAGGGGGTCAGGCTGAGCCGCGAGTGGCTGCCGCGCGCCTTCGCGCAAGGAAACGACCTCGAGGCGCGGGGGCACATGCTGGTCGCGGCGTCGATGGGCGCAACCGCCTTCCAGAAGGGGCTGGGCGGCATGCACGCCCTCTCGCACCCGATCGGCGCCCTGTGCGGAAGCCATCACGGCCTCACCAACGCCGTTCTGATGCCCTATATTCTCGCCTTCAACCGCGAACGGATCGAACCCCGGATCGTCCGCCTTGCCGGCTATATCGGCCTCGAGCGCGCTTCCTTCGCCGGCTTCCTCGACTGGATCGTCGAGCTTCGCCGCCAGCTCGGCATCCCCCACAGCCTGGCCGGGCTCGACGTCGCGCCCGGGAGCCTCGACCGGATCGCGCAAATGGCCGAGGAGGACCCTTCGGCCGGCGGCAATCCGCTGCCCTTCGGCGCCGCGGAGGCGCGGCAAGTGCTCGACGCGGCCATGGCGGGGCGCGTCGGCTGAGCCCTGCTTCAGTCGAAGAGCGGCCGGTCGAAGTCGATCCTCCAGAAGCTCGTCTCGGCGCCCTCGACTCCGAAATCATTGTCGTTGACGAGCAGCAGCGCGGACGGGCCGAGGACAGCCATCCCTTCGAGGTCGGCGGGGATCTGCGGCGAGTCGTCGGTGCTCAGGATCAGGCGCTTGGCCAGCACCGGCAGCGGCAGGCCTTCCGGCTCCGCGCTAAGCTCTTCCAGCGTCGGCCGGGTGCCGATCTCCAGATGCCCGCCGGGAAGGACCGAGCCCGGGTCGGCGATGACCTCGTAGATCTTGGTCGTCGCCGAGGCCCGCTCGAGCACGAGCAGGCGCTCGGAGCCGAGCGCGACCAGCTCGCTCACCTTGAGGTCGTGCCATTTGACGGGCCCCGCTTCGCCGTCGCGCCGGAAGGAGCCCGGCGGGTCGAGCGGATAGGCATATTGAGCGACGGTCTCGCCGGTGACGGCATCGAGGCGCCAGAGGCGGACGTGGCGGCCGGCCCGGTGCGCGGCCTCGTCGGGATGGGCGAGCGGGCTCTGGAAGGCGAGGAACAGCCATTTCTCGTCGGGCGACAGGGCCAGCGCCTCGAAGCCGCGGTTGAGCTGGCGCCGAGCCGCCAGCGCCGGCAGCCGCGGCTCCACCGGGTAGGCGGCCCCGTCCAGTTCCACCCCTTCCGGGACGAGTCGGCGGAGCACCCGTCCGCCGGCGTCGAGGCGGACGAGCGACGGGCCGAACTCGTCGCCGACCCAGAAGCCGCCGTCGGCGAGGGCGGCGATGCCCTCGGTGTCGAGACCGGAAGGGTCGGAGGCGAGAGCGTTGCCGTCGAGGTCGAGCGCCGGCTCGCAGCGGGCGTGGCCGCCCTCCGGAACCGGCAGGCCCGATACCGGCCGGCCCTTCGAATCGACGATCGGGAAGCTGCGGACGAGGTCGACCCTGCCGCTGGAGACGTGCAGCCGAGCAATGGCCGGGCCGAGGTCGGGGCGCGGCATGATCTTGGCGCCCGCTTCGCCGGCATGCGCCTCGAGCCGGTCGAGCCCGTAGCGGTCGACCGCCGTCTCGACCTTGAGGTTCGGGCCGCGGTCGCCGACCGCCCAGAC
>DATMVG010000124.1:0-17897 GCA_035563315.1 Allosphingosinicella sp.
GGGGCGGCGGCTGGTGAAAGTGACTGTCCCCTGGTCCGCGCGTGAGGGGGACAGTCACTTTTCGGACGGCGGGGTGAGGTTGGGGACGACGGCGCGTGAAAGTGACTGTCCCCTGGGACTGTGCGCGTGAGGGGGACAGTCACTTTTCGTTCGGCGGGATGAGGTTGGGGGCGGCGGCTCGTGAAAGTGACTGTCCCCTGGGCGGCATCGAGGGGGACAGTCGCTTTTTGGTCGGCGGGGTGAGGTTGGGGGCGGCGACTCGTGAAAGTGACTGTCCCCGGGAGGATAGTCGAGCGGGCGCGGGCGCTGATCGGCGTCCGGTTCCGGGTCCAGGGGCGGTCCGCGGCACAGGGGCTCGACTGCATTGGAGTGGTGACCATGGCGACAGGAATCGACCCGACCCGAATACGCTCGGACTATGGCCTGCGCTGCTCCGATCCGGAGACGGTCAACGGCGAGTTCGACGCCTGCGGCTTCCTCCGTCTCGCGCCCGCCGCCGCCGAGGCGGGGGACGTTCTGCTCGTCCGCTCCGGCCGGCTCCAGCTGCACGTCCTGATCCTGACCGATATCGGCTATCTGCACGCCGACGCGACCCTTCGCCGGGTGGTGGAGGTGCCGGGGCCGGTGCCGTGGCCGGTCCTTTCGGCCTGGCGCTGGCCGGACGCGATCGTCGTCCCGGCGCGGCTGAACTGAGGAGGCGGACCATGGCGACGCTCGTCCTCACCGCGGTCGGAACGGCGGTGGGCGGGCCGATCGGCGGCGCGCTCGGCGCCTTGGTCGGACAGCAGCTCGACGGCGCTCTCTTCGGCCCCAGGGCCCGGCACGGGCCGCGGCTCGGCGACCTCTCGGTCCAGACCTCGTCCTACGGCACCGCCATTCCCAAGCTGTTCGGAACGATGCGGGTGGCCGGGACGGTGATCTGGGCCACCGACCTGATCGAGAGCCGTTCGGAAAGCGGCGGCAAGGGCCAGCCCAAGACCGTCGCCTACAGCTATTCGGCGAGCCTGGCGGTGGCGCTGTCGGCGCGGCCGATCGTCGCGGTCGGCCGGATCTGGGCGGACGGCAAGCTGCTGCGCGGGTCCGCGGGCGACTTCAAGAGCGCGGCGATCTTCCGGCTCCATCGCGGCGACGAGGACCAGGAAGTCGATCCGCTGATCGCCGCGGCGGAGGGGATTGGCCAGGCGCCGGCCTATCGCGGCCTCGCTTATGCCGTGTTCGAGAATTTGCGGCTCGAGGATTTCGGCAATCGAATCCCCTCGCTGACCTTCGAGGTGGTGGCCGACCCCGCCCCGGTCGCGATCGGCACCATTGCCGGCGAGCTCAGCGAGGGACGGATCGTCGCCGGAGCGACCGCGGCCGTGCTCGGCTATGCCGCCGGCGGCGACAGCGTCCGCTCGGCGGTGGAGGCCCTGGCCGACGTCGTGCCGCTGTCGCTCGCCGACCGCGACGGCGCGCTCCGCCTTGCCGCCGAGGTCGGGGCGCCCAAGGCGATCGCCCGCGCCGAGGAGAGCAGGCGGCGCGAGATCGTCCGCCGAGCCGCCGCCGGCGTCCCGGACGAGGTCAGCATCGCTTATTACGACGCCGACCGCGACTTCCAGGCCGGGCTCCAGCGCGCCGCCGTCGGCGCCGGCGGCAACGCCCGCAACGCCGACCGCCGAGCGCTCCCCGCCGCGCTTCGGGCGGAGGCGGCGAAAGCGCTCGCCGAGTTCCGGCTGTCCGCGCTTCGCGCCGGAAGGCTGAGGGCGCGGCTCGGCCTCGGCTGGGCGCGAAGCGCTCTGCGGCCGGGCGACGCCGTGCTGATCGAGGGCGAGGCGGGCCCGTGGAAGGTGGAGCGATGCACGCTGGGCGCGATGTCGCTGGAGCTGGAGCTGGTGCGGGTGACCGGAGCGGCGCTTCCGGCGCCGGTCGCCGCCCATTCGGGACGGCCGGTGAGCGAGCTCGACCGGGTGCATGGAGCGACCCTCCTGCGCCTGCTCGACCTGCCGCTCGGCGAGGCCCGGGAAGGGCGGCCGTTGCTGCTCGCCGCGGCCGCCGGGGTCTCGGCCGGCTGGCGGCGCGCTCATCTGCTGGCGAGCTTCGACGGCGGCGCCGAATGGAAGGAAGCGGGCGCGACGGCGGCTCCGGCCACGCTCGGGACCGCCGAAACGGCGCTGCCGGCGGCGGACGCGCTGCTGTTCGACGCCGTCTCGACCGTCGACGTCGAGCTGGCGAACGAGGCGATGTGGCTCGAACAGGCTTCGGACGACGCCATGGTCGGCGGGGCGAACCTCGCTCTGGTCGGCGACGAGCTGGTCCAGTTCGGCCGGGCGCAATGGCTCGGCGGGCGGCGGTTCAGGCTGTCGCGGCTGCTGCGCGGCCGCCGGGGCACCGAATGGGCGGCCGCCGGGCACGCGCCCGGAGAGCCCTTCCTCCTGGTCGAGGGCGACGCCCTGACCGCGATCGAGGCGCCGGCGGGGTCGATCGGCGGCGAGGCGCAAGTCAGCGCGGCCGGAATCGGCGACGGCGACGAGCCCGCGCTGGCGGCGAAGGCGATAAGCGGCGAATCGATTCGGCCGCCGTCGCCGGTCCACCTCGGCGCCAGGCGGCTGGGCAATGGCGACGTCGCGATCGGCTGGGTCCGGCGCAGCCGTCAGGGCTGGGCCTGGGCGAGCGGAGGCGACACTCCGCTCGGGGAGGAACGGGAAGCCTACCGCGTCGAGATTGCCGGCGACGGCTTCGGCCGGACCGTCGACACCGACCGGCCCGGCCACGTCTACACTGCCGCCGACCAGGCCGCCGACGGCGCCGGCGGCACTCTCCAGATTTCGGTCCGTCAGCTCGGCACCCACGCCGTCTCCCGGCCCGCGACGCTCGTCCTGCCCTGACTGAAGGAGGTTCAGATGCCTACCGCAAGCGCGCGCTTCGCGCTGCCCTTCCTCGTTCCCGGCCAGGCCCAGAAGGAGATGTTCCACAACGAGGCGCTGGCGACGATCGACAGCGTCCTCAGCGCGTCCGTGGAGGGCGCCCCGCTCGCCGTCCCGCCCGCCGCTCCGGCGGACGGCGAGAGCTGGATCGTCGGCGCGGGCGCAAGCGGCGCATGGGAGGGAAGGGCGGACGCGCTCGCCACCTGGACGGGCGGCGGCTGGCGATTTGTCCTTCCCGTCCCGGGGATGCAGGTCTGGAACAAGGCCGCGGGCCTGTGGCTGCGCTGGACGGGGACTGCCTGGAGCGAAGGAACGATCCCCGCCTCGGCCCTTCTGATCGGCGGCCAGCAGGTCGTCGGGGAGCGTCGTCCGGAAGTGCCAAGTCCTTCTGGCGGAACGGTAATCGACGCCGAAGCGAGGGCGGCGATCGGACTGCTCATTGCGACATTAAAGGCACACGGACTGACCGAGTGAGAATCTTCTTCGCTGCGCTGCAACCTAAGGGGGGAAGCGTCGTTTCTGCGCCTGCCTGGCAACCCGCGTTCATCTTCTGACTGAACTGCGGCTTTTCAGCAACAGGTGAGGGGCTAAGCGTGCTTGCACGTAAACTCCGCTTACCGTAAGGAGTTCACGTCGTTCCCGCTTGGGACGCAGAAGAAAGGGGAAGATTTATGCGGAAGCTCGCCATTGTTGTGGCGCTGTCGTCCACCGTGCTCGCGACTCCGGCACTTGCGCGCAACGGCGCCTGGTATGTCGGCGGCGATTTCGGCGGGATGCTCATTGAGGATACCGGATTCGAGTTCGGTCTCCAGCCGACGACGCCCAGCCAGCCCGACGCCCAGGTGGTCCTCGACCACTGCTGCGGCTTCGACGCCGCCTTGTTCGTCGGCTACGATCTGGGCGGATTCCGCCTCGAGGCCGAGGTCGCCTACAAGCGAGCCCGGCTCGATGACATCGAGGCCGTGATCACTCTGCCCGGCCAGAACACGCCCGGCACCTCGCTGACGCAGGTCGACACCTTCGAAGCCGGCGGCGGCAACACGACCGCGCTCAGCTTCATGATCAACGGCATGCTCGATTTCGGCGACGACGACGGCCTCAGCGGCTTCGTCGGCGGCGGCGTCGGCATCGCCCGGGTCAATTACAACAACATCCGTGCCTTCGAGAACCAGGGCGCCTTCGTCGACGATTCCGACACGCGCTTCGCGTGGCAGGTCGTCGCCGGCGTGCGTCAGGCGATCACGGACAATATCGACGTGACGTTGCGCTATCGCTTCTTCAACGTCGAAGACCTGCAGACGGTGGACTTCCGCGGCTTCGAATCCGAATCGCGCATGCGGTCGCACAGCCTGTTGGGCGGCATCACCTTCAACTTCGGGGCTCCGGAGCCGCCGCCTCCGCCGCCTCCGCCGCCGCCTCCGCCGCCTCCGCCGCCTCCGCCTCCGCCTCCGCCGCCTCCGCCGCCGAGCATTCCGGGGCCGTTCATCGTGTTCTTCGACTGGGATAAGTCGGACATCACGCCTCAGGCCGCGGCGATCCTCGACAATGCGGCGGCTGCCTATCAGTCGACCGGCCAGGCGCGGGTGGTCCTCGCGGGTCACGCCGACCGTTCCGGCCCGGCCGATTACAACGTCGGCCTGTCGCAGCGCCGTGCGGACAATGTGCGCCAGTACCTTGCCGGCCGCGGCGTCCCCGAGACGGCGATGACCACGGAAGCGTTCGGCGAGAGCCGGCCGCTGGTCGAGACCGCCGACGGCGTCCGCGAGCCGCAGAACCGGCGCGTGGAAATCACCTTCGGCCCCGGCTCCGGCTGGTAAGAAGGCCGCCCGCCGCTCCGGCGGCGGGCACGCCACGAATATTGGGAGCCGGTCTTCGGACCGGCTCCTTTTTTTGTCGCCGGCGCAGCGGCCGGGCGTCGCGGCCAAGGGCCGAAATCGCTGTTCCGGCGGCGGCAGCTTTGTTAACCGGCGCCCGAACACAGAGTTTCAGGGAGTTGTAATGCGCATCGCTATCATCGGGACCGGCTATGTCGGGCTGGTCTCCGGCGCCTGCTTTTCCGATTTCGGCCACGACGTCGTCTGCGTCGACAAGGATGGGCGCAAGATCGACGCCCTCGAGCAGGGGGTCATGCCGATCTTCGAGCCCGGGCTGGACCGCCTGGTCGAGCGCAACGCGGCCGGCGGTCGGCTGAGCTTCACCACCGACCTCGCCGCCGCCGTCGACGGCGCCGAGGCCATCTTCATCGCGGTCGGAACGCCGTCGCGGCGCGGCGACGGCCATGCCGACCTCAGCTACGTCTACAGCGCCGCCGGCGAGATCGCCGAGGCGCTCACCGGGCCGGCGGTGATCGTCACCAAGTCCACCGTTCCGGTCGGAACCGGCGACGAGGTGGAGCGGATCGTCCGCGAGGCCGCGCCCGGCGTCCGGACCTGGGTGGTCTCCAACCCCGAATTCCTGCGCGAGGGCGCGGCGATCGAGGACTTCAAGCATCCCGACCGAATCGTCATCGGATCGGAGGACGATGCCGCGGCCGAGGTGATGCGCGAAATCTACCGCCCGCTCTACCTGAACAAGGCGCCGCTGCTGTTCACGTCGCGGCGAACCGCCGAGCTCATCAAATATGCCGCCAACGCTTTCCTCGCGACCAAGATCACCTTCATCAACGAGATCGCCGATCTGTGCGAAGCGGTCGGCGCCGACGTCCAGGACGTTTCGCGGGGAATCGGGCTGGACGGCCGGATCGGGTCCAAGTTCCTCCACGCCGGCCCCGGCTATGGCGGCTCATGCTTCCCCAAGGATACGCTCGCGCTGCTCAAGACCAGCGAGGATCACCAGGCGCCGCTGCGCATCGTCGAATCGGTCGTCAAGGTCAACGAGGCGCGCAAGCGGGCGATGGGCCGCAAGGTGATCCGCGCCCTGGGCGAGGATCCGCGCGGCAAGACCGTGGCCCTGCTCGGCCTCACCTTCAAGCCCAATACCGACGACATGCGCGACGCCCCGTCGATCAGCATCGTCCAGGCGCTCGAGGACGTCGGGGTCAAGGTGCGCGGCTACGATCCCGAGGGCAAGGAGCAGGCGCGCTCGCTGCTCCCCAATGTCGAGCTGTGCGACAATCCTTACGAGGCGGCGGCGGGCGCGGACGCGGTCGTGCTGGTCACCGAGTGGGACGTGCTGAGGGCGCTGGACCTCAAGCGGCTGGCCCGGACCATGGCCGAGCCGGTCATGATCGACCTGCGCAACATCTATCCGGCCGACGAGGTCCTCGCCGCCGGTCTGCGCTGGCACGGCGTCGGCAAGCCCGCGCCGGCGCGCGCCGGCTGAAGGCGCCGGCGCGCGAAACGTTTCGTCGCGCGACTCGTTCGGAACGGCATTCAAGGAGGCAGTCGATGAACGCACGACGCTTAGGGGCGACCGCTGCGCTGGCCTCGCTCGCAGCCTGCCAGCCAATTCAAGACCCCTATTCCGCCGGCGAGGGCGCGCCGCCGACGCCAGCAACGATCACGGCCGAGCTGCGCGACGCCGCCGGTCAGATCGTGGGGACGGCGAGCGCGACTCAGGACGGCAGCACGGTCATGGTCCGGATCGAAGGCACCGCCCTTCCTCCCGGTTATCACGGCACCCACATCCACACGACCGGCACCTGCACCCCTCCGGATTTCGAGAGCGCGGGTCCGCACTGGAATCCGACCCGAGTCGAGCATGGAAGCCTCAACCGCGCCGGCAAGCATAAGGGCGATCTGCCCAACCTGCAGATTCGCCCCAACGGCCGGGGGGTGCTCCAATATGAGATTCCCGGCGCTCGGCTGGCGGCCATCGACGATGCCGACGGCGCGGCTTTGGTCGTCCACGCGCAGCCCGACGATCATCGCACCGACCCCAGCGGCAATAGCGGAGCGCGGATCGCCTGCGGCGTGTTCGGCTGACCCGAACCTAGATCGGCTCGCCGACCTCGCGGGCCCGCTCGACCTTGGTCGCCTCGATCTCGGCGAGCCGGCGGCCGGCGATCCAGAGCGCCGCGACCGTGAAGGGCGGCACGATGAACAGCGAGAAGACGCCGATCCTCAGGCTGTCGAAGACGTCGGCCATCTTCCCGGCGAAATAGGGGCCGAGGGCGAGCCCGACCATGGTCGTGCCGAGAATGTAGGTGGCGCCCGCGGTGCCGCGCATTCGCGGCAGGACGACGTCCTGGAGAGTGGCTACCGCGGCGCCGACCCACATCGCGCTCAGCAGATGGGCGAGGGGATTGGCCCAGTAGAAAGCGGCGAGGTCGGTCGTCGTGAACATGAAGAAGACGACCGGCGCCGGCGCCACCGCGGCGATCATGTTGACGAACAGCCTTCCGCGCGGATCGTGGCGGCGCCACCAGTCGGCGACGATCCCGCCCATGATCACTCCGAGCGCGGCGGAGACGGCGGCGCTCCAGCCCAGGATCATGGCGACCTCCTCCGCAGCCCGCATCCCGCCCACATAGAGGGCCGGTCCGGTCGGGTCGGGATAGAAGGTGCGAAGGACGTAAGGCGGTCCCCAGAAGCTGACCGCGTAGGTGACGAAGGAGATGCTTCCGAAGGCGACCGCCATGGTGACGACCAGCGGCGTTCCCCAGATCAGCCGGTGAGTGGCCGGATCGCGCTGCTTGAGCGACTGGACCCATGAGAAGACGGCATAGACGCCGAGGCCGTAGGCCGCCCATTGCGGCCAGTTGCCGGTCAGCCAGGCAAGGCCGAAGGCGGCGAGCGCCACCGCTGCAAGGGCGATGAGATTGACCGCGAGAGCGCCGGGAATCCGGGCGACGTTGAACAGGGTCAGCGGCGGCAGGATCGCCATCAGCTCGCGGCCGAAATCGCGCCAGGCATTGGGCCGCACGACGGGCTGGGGAAGGCCGTCCGACGCGCCGCGCTGCGGCTCGCGCAAGGTCACCACCCACAAGGCCAGCAGCAGGCCGGGAATGCCGACGGCGAGAAAGGCCGCCTGCCAGCCGGCGAGGCCGAGCGGCGCCTCGGCGGCGACGGGATAGGCGCTGTTCCAGCGGCTGAGGACGAAGCCGCCGATCGGCAGGCTGAGACCGCCGCCGATATAGAGGCCGCTCGAATAGATGGACAAAGCGGTGGCCCGGCGCTCCTTAGGGAAATGGTCCGAGATCATCGAATAAGCGGCGGGAGACGCGCTCGCCTCGCCGATCCCGACTCCGATCCGGGCCGCGGCGAGGACCCCGAAGCTGTTGGCGAAGCCCGACAGCGCCGTCATCGACGACCAGAGCGCCAGCCCCATCGCCATCAGCCGGCCGCGATACCAGCTGTCGGCGAGACGGCCGAGCGGGATCCCGAACAGAGCGTAGAAAACGGCGAAGGCGGTCCCGTAGAGGAAGCCGATCTGGGCATCCTCGAGGGCGAGATCGCTCTTTATGTCCTGGGCCAGGATCGACAGGATCTGGCGATCGATGAAATTGACGACGTAGACCAGGACGAGGACGAACAAGGCGTACCAGGCATAAGCGCCGATCCGCGGCTTCGCCGCCGCTTCGGCGGCTCCGTCAGGGCTGGACGCCATACGCACCCTCGTTGTGCTCGTGCTTGCGTCTGGCTAGCAGAGCAGGGCGCTTTGGCAACAAGGCTTTGTCGGATGAAGACCGCCGTGCTGTTCGTCTGCCTCGGCAATATCTGCCGCTCGCCGCTCGCCGAAGCCGCGTTCCGGGCCGAGGCGGAGCGGCGCGGGCTCGAGGTCGAGGCGGATTCGGCCGGGACCGGCGACTGGCACGCCGGCGATCCGCCGGATCGGCGAGCCTGCCGGGTCGCGGCGCGCAACGGCGTCGACGTCACGCAGTTGCGGGCGCGGCAGGTGACGGCCGCCGACTTCCTTCGCTTCGACCATATCGTTGCCATGGACCGGCAGAACCTCGCCGACCTTCGGCGGCTTCGGCCGGCCGATGCGCGGGCCCGGCTGTCGCTTCTGCTCGACCACGTCGCCGGTCGGGAAGGGCAGGCCGTCGCCGATCCCTATTATGGCGGCGAGGCGCATTTCGACGAGACCTGGAGCGACGTTGCCGCCGGGGCGCGGGCGCTCGCCGACAAGATCGCGGCGGCGCGGTGAGCGGGTTCCCGGCGCGGGTGGCCGAACTCGCCGGCGTCGGCACCGAGCGGGTCGAACGGCTCGCCGGCGGCGACCTCTCGGAGGTGCTGCTCGTCTGCCGCCCCGACGGTTCGGCCGTCGTCGCCAAAGGCGGCCCCGCCATCGGCATCGAAGCGGCGATGCTTCGCGCCCTCGCCGCGGCCGGCGCCCCCGTTCCGGCGATCGAGGGGGAGCATGACGGCGTGCTGCTCCTCGACCATGTCGAGAATGACGGCCTGTTCAGCACGAGGGCCTGGTCCGACATCGGCGCGCGCGTCGCCGATCTCCACGCCCGGCGCGGGCCTAGCTACGGCTGGCCGGCGGATTACAGCCTGGGCAGTGTCCACCTCGACAATCGCGAAGGCGACGACTGGCGGGCTTTCTGGGCCGAGCAGCGCCTGACCAGCGCCGCCGCGCTGCTCGACCGGCCGTGGCGCGAGCGCGTGGACCGGCTGGCGGCGAACCTCCCCGGCCTTCTCCCCGCCGCGCCCTTCCCGTCGCTGCTGCACGGCGATCTGTGGAGCGGCAACATCCTCGTCCGCGACGGCCGGCTCGCGGCGCTCGTCGACCCCGCCTGCTATTACGGGCACGCCGAGGCGGACCTCGCCATGCTGACCCTGTTCGACACGCCGCCCGAACCCTTCTGGAGCGCCTACGGGCCGCTCGAAGCGGGCTGGAGCGAGCGGCGCCCGATCTACCAGCTCTTCCCCGCCCTCGTTCACCTGCGCCTGTTCGGGTCCGCTTATGCCGGACTCGTCGAGCGCCTGCTCGCCGCGGCCGGCGCCTAGCCTCAGCCGAGCGGATAGCGCTCGACGGCGGCATAGACCGCGCCCTCGGGAGTCAGCTTGCTCTCGAACAGGCCGAAAGCCTCGACCGTGAAGGCGGGGCTCCTTAGCCCGCCCGACTGCTCGAGCAGGGCCCGAACCGAGCCCGAGGACGGCTTCAGCCGAGCGAGCGTGATATGCGGCAGGTAGGCGCGCTGCTCCGGCTCGACGCCGACCCGAGCGATCGCCTGGCCGACCTTCTTGTGGAGCGCCCTGAGCGGCTCGTGCGGCGCGACGCCCGCCCACACCGTCTCCGGCTGGCCGCGCCGGTTGAACGTGCCCAGCCCGTTGACGGCGATGTCGAAGCGCGGGTGATGAACGGCGCCCAAGGCGGCGTGGACGTCGCCGGCCCGGTGCCGGTCGACCTCGCCGATGAAGCGCAAGGTGAGGTGGATCTGATCGTCGCTCTGCCAGCGCGCGCCGCTGACCCCGCCCATCGCCTGCAAGAGCAGGGCGCGAATGGGCTCGGACGGCCGAATGGCGACGAACAGGCGGTGCATGGGGCCTCGATAGCAAAGGCCGGCCCGGGAATCATGGTTAGCGCCGTCGGGCCCTGTCCGGTTTCGCTTGAAAGCGGACGACATTCTCACGATATTGCTTCCGTTCGGCAGATTGTTGCCGAGAAGGGAGATTTGACAAATGGCCAATTGGTCTGATCCGCGGATCGGCGGCAGCGCGCAACCGGCGACGACTGTCGCGAGCGCAGGCGTCGCGGTCGACGCGGGCCTGCGCGCGCACATGCTGTCGGTCTACAATTACATGACCTCCGGCATCCTGCTGACGGGCATCGTCGCCTTGCTGTTCGCGGAGAGCGGCGCCGTCTACTCGCTGATCAACATGAACAGCGGGAGCCCGTCGCTGCTCGGCTACCTGGTCATGTTCGCGCCGCTGGGCATCGTGCTGTGGATGAGCTTCGGCATCAACCGGATCTCGACCGCAACGGCGCAGATCATGTTCTGGGCGTTCGCGATCATCATGGGGATGTCGCTGTCGACCATCTTCCTGGTCTACACCAACGCCTCGATCGCTCTGACCTTCTTCGCCACGGCGGCGGCCTTCGCCAGCCTCAGCCTCTACGGCTATACGACGAAGAAGGACCTGTCGGGCTGGGGCACGTTCCTGATCATGGGCGTGGTCGGGCTGATCGTCGCCTCGATCGTCAACCTGTTCTGGATGAACGACACGTTCAGCCTGGCGATCGCCGCGATCGGCGTGCTCATCTTCGCGGGCCTCACCGCCTACGACACCCAGAAGATCAAGAGCATGTACTTCGCCGTCGCCGGAAGCGATTTCGCCGGCAAGGCGGTGATCATGAGCGCGCTGACGCTCTATCTCGACTTCATCAACATGTTCCTGTTCCTGCTGCGCTTCCTCGGCAGCCGCGAATAGCGGAGCGAGCGAGAAGCGGGACGAGAGGCCCGGCGGAAACGCCGGGCCTTTTTCATGATTCGCCGCGCAGGTGTCGGTCGAAGAATTCCAGAGTCGTCGCCCAGGCGCGGCGGGCCGCCTCGGCGTTGTAGCGGGCCGCCGACGTGTCGTTGTGGAAGGCATGGTCGACGCCATGATGGTTGATCGCCCGAACCTCCTTGCCGGCTCCGCGAAGCGCCGCGATCCAGGGCAAAGCGGTCGCGTTGACGCGCTCGTCCCGCTCGGCGAGGTGGATGAGAAGCGGCGCCCGCACCTGCCCTGCCTCCGAAGGCGAGGGCGCCGGACCGTAGAAGGAAACGCCGGCCGCCAGCGCCTCGCCCGACGCCACCGCCAGGCGGTTCACCAGGGCGCCGCCCCAGCAGAAGCCGACGATCCCCACCTTGCGCGAGCCGCCCTCGGCCGACGCGAGCCAGCGGATGCTCGCCGCGCCGTCGGCGACGGTCTCGGCCATGTCCAGTTCGCCGATCATCGCCCGCGCCCGGTCCTCGTCGGCCGGCGTGCCGCCGGCGGGACTGAGGAAATCGGGCGCGACCGCGGAATAGCCGGCGATCGCCACCCGCCGGGCGACGTCGCGGATATGGTCGTTGAGACCGCGATTCTCGTGGATGACCAGGACCACGGGGAGGTCCACCGACCCGCGCGGCGCGGCGTTGTAACCCCGATAGCGCCGCCCGGGCCGAGCCTCCCACTCGACCGTCCGCAGGGTCAGCCGATCGTCGTCGTGGGCGACCTGCGGCGCCGCCGCTCGGCAGGCGATGCTCGACAGCAGCAGCGACGCCGCCGCCGCGCCGCCGGCGATCCGGGTCAGCTCGGCCATGAAGGCACGACGGTCGAGCCCGTCATGGGTGAATCGGTCGTAGAGGCTTATTGCGGCCCTGATTCGTTCATCACGCATTCCTCGTCTCCGCAGTCCGTCCGGGCTTTCGGCATCAGGGCGTCGTCGAGCTCGCGCGCGCGGACGGCCGCGGGCCGCGCCTGGAGGCGGCCGAAATAGTCGACGAAGGCGGGGCGCTTGTCGATCGACCCGAACATCATCCCCCAGCCGATCTGCGAGCCGACATAGACATCCGCGGCGGTGAACTGCTCGCCGCAAATATAGGGGCCGGGGCGGATCGCGCGCTCGAGATTGTCGATCGCCTCCTCGAAGCTGCCATAGCCGACGAACGCCTTCTTCTCCGGCGCGAAGGCGACCTCGAGCGCCTTGTTGGTGACCGCCGCCTCGACCGGTCCGGCGGCGAAGAAGAGCCAGCGATAATAGGGGCCGCGCTTCTGGTTGCCGGGCGGCGGGGCGAGGCCGCGGTCGGGGAACATTTCGGCCAAATAGGCGCAGATGGCGGCGCCCTCGGTGACGACGCAGTCGTTGTGCCGGATCGCAGGCACTTTCCCCATCGGGTTGATGGCCAGATATTCGGCGGACTTCATCGTCGTTCCGTAATCGAGCACGACCGTCTCGTAGGGCGCGCCCACTTCCTCGAGCATCCAGCGCACGATCCGCCCGCGCGACATAGGGTTGGTGTAGAAGGTGAGGGACTCGGTCATGACGGATCTCCGCCCACGGTCAGGCCACCATACCAGACCGCGGTCCTATCGCCACCTCAGTTCCCGCCGCACCGTCGTCGCCTGGCGCTAGCGGTTCAGCTCGTGGCGGGCCACCCCGGAGAAGGTGATCAGGGCGAGGGCCAGGACGATCGCGCCGCCCAGCGCATAGGCGACCTCCGCGACCTTCCATGCGACCGCGGCAGAGTCGACGGCACAAGCGCCTCCGGACACGTTAGGAAGAGGAACCATCAGCTCGAGCGCATGGAGCCCAGGACTGAAATCTAGGCAGGCAGCTCCGACCCGCTCTCGCGCCCCGTCCTTCGCAACGGTGATCACGCCCAGCCGGTTGGCATAGCTCAGCCATAGGCTGCCGATGACCCAGTACGCCAATAGGGTCCCAGTCGCCCGGACGGGCGAGCAGCCGTATCCGAACGTGATCTGATATAAGAGGCTCAATAGCCAATCAAAAAAGGACGCTTCGCCTGCGTGACGACGTTTTGCGCGCTTGGCGATGGCAACCCTGCGCGCGTCTTGTTCGTGCCCATCGGCACGTAGGAGCTTGGTCAGATAGTCGTAAGGCTGAGGATAAAAGATATGGCGGGTCTCGACGCCGTAATCCTGTCGATCCAGCCAACGGCGGCGGCCAGGCCATAACGAGGCAGCGCGACCCTCCTCCTCGTGCAGTCGATGATAGACGAATCCATTGAGACGAAGACGAACGCCGGGGCTTTTCGTCTCAGCCCTGTCCTGAGGATGCTGCCCCCAGCCCTCGCCGTTGCGATCATCGAGCACCCCGACAACCGCGCCGGTCAGGTCAACGATACCTTCCGTCATCCGATCCGGCGCGAAGCCGCAAACCGCTAGATGCCCTCCAACTCGCGCATTTCGAAGCGACATGATCCGTTCGTCGCCTGGACGGGGGAGAAGGGAGGCGCCCGAAAGTTCCAGATCGCCCTCGATCGTCGAGCCGTCCAGTATCAATACTCCGTCGAACTGACCGGATTGGCCGGACGGCGAGGTGCCGAGCCGCATATCGCCGGCAACGCCGAGGGCCGGCGCAAAAAGACAGTCGAAGAGGCTCTGACCGTCGGATGTCTCCGCGCCGGTGTCCGTGGGTGTCAATATTGCGCCCCTCAAGTCGAAGTTGCCATCGATGTGGGCGCGCGCGAGGCCGATCAGCCCTTGCGCATGGAGCTTACGCATTTGGACACTGCCACCGAACCGAGCCTCGCGCGCGGCAATGGCCCAGCCGCGTCCTTCCCCCTCGGATTTGGCAAAAATGCGGGTCCCCTGGATCTCCCATCCACCCTTGCAGCGCACGCCCACCATCTTGATGCCGCCGTGGATGGTGGCGTCGTGCATCAACCACACTCCGTCCAGTTGCAGTTCGTCCAGGGTGAGGCCGTTCGATCCTGCAGGACAGTCAAGTCGACTGGCCTGCAAGATACCGTGCAATTGAGCCGACGAAAAGTTGGCGCCAGATTCGATGCGGCTGTCAGTCAAGGAAAGAGTGGACGCAATTTCAACGTTTTGCGCGCTTATCGTGCCAAACACGGTATGGCTTAAGTCGAGATCACTTGCGAATTTAGATTCGAAGATTGACAGGTTTAGAGGAATTGTTCGGCTTGTTAAGTGCCCTGCTTTATGAAATGAGCAAACTCCTCGTACCTTGGCCTGAAACAAATAAATTTTGATCTCCTCGACCTCCGGCCCGGCGCTAAGTCCGGATGCGCTCAGCAGTCCGCCGACATCCGCCCAAGCTAAGTTCACAAGCGCGGGTCCCGCGGAAGTAAGAACGACGTTCCACAATCCCACCGCGCCCGAGACCTTCACAAGCTCGGCGTCCAGCGACGGGAATATACTGTTGCTGAAGTCGAGGCCCTCAAGGTGGGCGTGCTCGATCTTGATCCTATCGGAAAAGTGGCAGTGGTTGCAGATGAGCGCCGGCAGTGGGCCTCCATCCTTCCTCCGGCCATATTCAAGGGAGAGCGGACCTGTGATCCGCAGCCCCGAGACCTGGACGCCCTGAACCGGGCGCGGCCACTCGTCGACCAAACCCGTGAGCAGGTGCCGGAGCAGTTCCGCGCGGATCGAAGGGGCTTCCTCGAGCGGCTTTTTGTTGTCTGCGTGGAACGCGGCAAGCTCGAGTGGGTCCTCGTCTGAACCATCCGAATTGAACTCGAACCACCAGCCGGAACTGAAGGCTAATCCGCCGCAGACGGACTCGACGACTGACTGCTCCGTTGGGCTCAGGTGCTTGAAGTCGAACTCGGATTTAGCCACGGATCGGCTGTCCTAGGAGGAAGAGCGCGTGCCACACTTACATGACGCGTGACACGTCCATACATTTCCATGCCAGGCACTGCCAAGTGCATTGGCCTTCCAAAGTGAACCGTCTGGGAAGAACCGCGGAAATCAGGCCTGCTGCTCGCTCTGGCCTTCTTCCTTGGCCTGGCCGGCCGGTTTCCTCTTCTTCGAAGCCTTGGGCGGGGCGGCGGCGATCTCGAAGGTCGGGGCGTTGTCCTTGATTCGGACCTTGACCTCGCCGCCATGGGCGAGCTTGCCGAACAAAAGCTCCTCGGCGAGCGGCTGCTTGATCTTCTCCTGGACCAGCCGGCCCATCGGCCGGGCGCCGTAGAGCCGGTCGTAACCGCGCTCGGTGAGCCACTTGCGCGCTTCCTCGTCGAGCTCGATGTGGACGTTGCGCTCGGCCAGCTGGAGCTCGAGCTGGAGGATGAACTTGTCGACGACCCTGGCGACGACGTCGGGCGGCAGATAGCCGAACGGGACGATGGCATCGAGCCGGTTGCGGAATTCCGGCGTGAACATCCGCTTGACCGCCTCGTCGCTGGCGTCCTCCTTGGAGACGTTGCCGAAGCCGATGCCCTCGCTCGCCATGTCGGCCGCGCCGGCATTGGTGGTCATGATCAGGATGACGTTGCGGAAATCCACCGTCTTGCCGTGATGGTCGGTGAGCCGGCCGTTATCCATGATCTGGAGCAGGATGTTGAACAGGTCCGGATGCGCCTTCTCGATCTCGTCGAGGAGGAGGACCGAGTGCGGATGCTGGTCGACGGCGTCCGTCAGAAGGCCGCCCTGATCGTAGCCGACATAGCCGGGAGGCGCGCCGATCAGTCGGCTGACGGAGTGGCGCTCCATATATTCCGACATGTCGAAGCGTTGGAGCGGTATGCCCATGATGCTCGCCAGCTGGCGAGCGACCTCGGTCTTGCCGACGCCGGTCGGGCCGCTGAACAGATAGGAGCCGATCGGCTTGTCGGGATCGCGAAGCCCGGCGCGGCTGAGCTTGATCGCCGAGGACAGGCGGTTGATCGCCTCGTCCTGGCCGAAGACGACGCGCTTGAGGTCGCGGTCGAGATGCTCGAGGGCCTTCTTGTCGTCGCTCGACACGCTCTTCGCCGGAATGCGCGCGATGGTCGAGATGACCGCCTCGATCTCCTTGGTGGTGATCGTCTTCTTGCGCTTCGAGGGAACGACCAGCATCTGCATCGCTCCGACCTCGTCGATCACGTCGATCGCCTTGTCCGGCAGCTTGCGGTCGCTGATGTAGCGGGCGGAAAGCTCGACCGCCGCCTTGATCGCGTCCGGCGTGTACTTGACCCCGTGATGCTCCTCGAAGGCCGAGCGAAGTCCGGTCAGGATCTTCACCGTGTCGTCGACGGTCGGCTCGTTGATGTCGATCTTCTGGAAGCGCCGGAGCAACGCCCGGTCCTTCTCGAAATGGTTGCGGAATTCCTTGTAGGTCGTCGAGCCGATGCAGCGGATGGCGCCGTTCGAGAGCGCCGGCTTGAGCAGGTTCGATGCGTCCATCGCCCCGCCCGACGTGGCGCCCGCGCCGATCACGGTGTGGATCTCGTCGATGAACAGGATCGCGTCAGGCAGCTTCTCGAGCTCGTTGACCACCGCCTTCAGACGCTCCTCGAAGTCGCCGCGATAGCGGGTGCCGGCGAGCAGGGCGCCCATGTCGAGCGAGTAGATGACGGCGGGCTTGAGCACCTCGGGGACGTCGCCCTCGACGATCTTGCGCGCCAGACCTTCCGCGATCGCCGTCTTGCCGACGCCCGGATCACCGACGTAGAGCGGGTTGTTCTTGGAGCGGCGGCAGAGGATCTGGACGGTGCGGTCGACCTCGGGGCCGCGACCGATGAGCGGATCGACCCGGCCTTCCTTGGCCTTCTCGTTGAGGTTGACGGTGAATTGCTTGAGCGCGGATTCGGGCTTCTTCTTGCCCTCCTCCTGCTTCGATTCCTCGGCGCCCTTGGCCTCGGGCGCGGGGGCGACGGTGTCGCCCTTGCCCACGCCGTGGCTGATATAGGTGACCGCATCGAGGCGGCTCATGTCCTGCTGCTGGAGAAAGTAGACGGCATAGCTCTCGCGCTCGGAGAAGAGCGCGACGAGGACGTTGGCGCCGGTCACCTCGTCGCGGCCCGAGGACTGGACGTGGAGGATGGCGCGCTGGACGACGCGCTGGAAGCCGCTGGTCGGCGACGGATCCGTCTCGCCCTCGACTTTCAGCGCCTCGAGCTCGTTGTCGAGATATTGGCGGACCTGATCCTTGAGCTCGGGGAGGTTGACCCCGCATGCCTCCATCACCCGGCCGGCATGGACGTCCTCGATGAGCGCGAGCAGCAGATGCTCGAGCGTGGCATATTCGTGGCGGCGGCCGCTTGCCTCGGAAAGGGCGCTGTGGAGGGTCTGCTCGAGTTCGCGCGCAAAAGACGGCATTTGCTACTCCTACCGGCCCATGCCGATGCGCGGGCCGCCTGACCCCAATGTCGGGCTTTGCCGTCCCGCCATCAAGCGCCTTCACCAAACATTTGTGGGTAAAGGCGGGGCGCCACCCTTGTTTCCCCCTATTTCTTGAATAGCTCGTCCGCGCTTGCGCGGAAGTTAACCGAATGATCGCGCTTGGCCTTCACGCGAGCGATTTCGGCCTCGAGGATGACGATCCTTTCCTCGAGCTCCTCGACGGAGAGCGGATCGAGATCCTGCCGGGTGAGCAAGGTCAGCGGATCGTCCGGCTTGCTGGGGAAGAGCTCGTCGAGATCCATGTCCCTAGACTCTCTCTTCCGGCGCC
>DATMVG010000125.1:0-8520 GCA_035563315.1 Allosphingosinicella sp.
GACACCGACGGAATCGACGGCAATAGCGGCGCGGCCGGCGCCTTCTTCGGAGGCGAGGTCGGGAAAGGCGCGGCGGCCGCGCTCGAAGGCAACGATTCCGGCGGCTATTTCGCCCGCTCCGGCGGCCAGTTCGCGACCGGCCCGACGGGCACCAACGTCAACGACTTGCGGATCATCCTCATCGCTCCCTAAGGTCCGGCGATGGGCGAATGGACGATCGGCATTCTCGGCGGCTCCGGCCTCTACGAGATGGACTCGCTGGAGGGCGCCGAGTGGATCGCCGTCGACACCCCCTGGGGGCCGCCGTCGGACTCGCTCCTGACCGGGCGAATCGAGGGCGTGAAGTTCGTCTTCCTGCCCCGGCACGGCCGCGGCCACCGGATCCCGCCGAGCCAGGTCAACGCCCGCGCCAATGTCGACGCCCTCAAGCGGGCCGGCTGCACCGACATCCTGGCCCTCTCGGCGGTGGGATCGCTGAAAGAGGCGCTCGCGCCCGGCCGCTTCGTCGTCGTCGACCAGTTCATCGACCGCACCTTCGCCCGGGAGAAGAGCTTCTTCGGCCCCGGCCTGGTCGCCCACGTCTCGATGGCGGACCCGGTCTGCCCCCGCCTCTCCGCGCTCGCCGCCGAGGCCGCCGAAGCCGCCGGCGCCGGGGTCGCCCGGGGCGCCACCTACCTGGCGATGGAGGGCCCGCAATTCTCGACCCGGGCCGAAAGCCTTCTCTACCGCTCATGGGGCTGCGAGGTGATCGGGATGACGGCGATGCCCGAGGCGAAGCTCGCCCGCGAGGCCGAGCTGCCCTACGCCCTGGTCGGGATGGTGACCGATTACGATTGCTGGCGGGAGAGCTCCGAGCCCGTCCAAGTGGCGGAGATCGTCGCCCAGCTTCACGCCAACGCGCGAACGGCCCGGCGGCTGATCGTCGAGCTGGCCCGGCGGCTTCCGGGCGAACGCGAGGCCTCTCCGATCGACACCAATCTCGACACCGCCTTGATCACCCCTCCCGAAGCGCGCGATCCGGCGATGCTGGCCAAGCTCGACTCGGTCTGCCGCCGAGTCCTCCAGCCTCGCTAGCGGGAAACTGGGCCCCGGCCTTCGCCGGGGAACGGTCCGGCGGGCCGAACTCGCAAGTCCGCTGACCCCGCGCGCCCCTGGCCCGCCGGGGTGAACCCTGTTCCCCGGCGAAGGCCGGGGTCCAGGAACGGCGTGGAAACTGGGCCCCGGCCTTCGCCGGGGAACGGTCCGGCGGGCCGAACTCGCAAGCCGGCTAACCCGCGCGGCCCTCGCTCGCTGGCGGGGGCTCGAACTTTCGCTGGCGGATCCAGCGGCTGGCGATCAGCTTCTCGCCGCGGGTGACCGGCAGCCCGGCATGGCCGGCGGCATCGTCGCGGCGGCCGCTGGAATCGGTGTTGCGGAACAGGAGGGCGTCACCGACCCCGCCCTTGAGCTTTCGGCCCGGGGTCATGAACAAAGTCTCACCGCCTTCATAATCGTCGTTGAGCCAGACCAGCATGGTCAGCGCGCGCTGGTTGGCAAAGCCGGGGATCGCGTCGAAATGCGGCTTATATTCCTCGCCGGGCCGGTAGCGAAGCACCTGGAGCGGCTCGCCTTGCTCGACCGTGGTGCCGCTCGCCGCGGCGATTCGCCGGTTGAGGCTGTGCACCGCCGGATTTTCCAGCGGCCAGGTGAAGCCGACGCCGTCCGAGGTGCGCACGGGATCGCGCACCTGGCGGCCGGTCCGCCGGTCGACGACGACGGACGGCTCCAGCATCGGCTCGGCGGCGCCGATCAGGTAGCGGCATTCGGCCTCGCTGAAGAGGCCCCGGAACAAGGTGAGGTGCGGGCGCTCGCCGAGCTGCTCGCCGGCCGGGACCGAGACCGGATCGCCCGTCGGAGTCAGCGCCATGGCCTCGATCACGTCGAGCTCGCGGCGCGATCTTCGGTTCACCCTGGCCAGCCCCCGGAGCAAAGCGAGGCCGCGCTGCCAATCCTCGCCGCTGGCGACGAGGTTGCAGTGGATCACGGCCGCATCGAGGCGCCCGGCCGCTCCGGCCCGGCCGAACAGCTCGCGCGCCCCGCGCAGATCGTGGCCGAACAGCCGGGCGGCGGCCTGGTCGAACAGCCGGTCCGCCTCACGCATAGAAGCGCGCGATCCGTTCCGGCGAGACTCCGGCGGCATAGAGGCCGAGGCAGGCGAGGTTGCGCGCCGGCCGCCCGATCCAGCCGTCGCGGCGCCACCGTTCGGCGCTGGTCCGGGCCTCCTCGTCGAGCACGGTGAGGCGCCGGCGCCCGATCCGGCGGACGAGATCGACATCCTCCATCAGCGGCAACGGGCGATAGCCGCCGACCGCCTCGTAAAGCCGCCTCGAGACGAGCAGGCCCTGGTCGCCGAACGGGAGCCCGAGCAGGGCCACCCGAAGCGCGACGGCCCGCTCGATCAGCCGCGCCTGCCAGGCGCCGTCGGCGAGCCGGAAGCGGAAGCAGGCGGCCTTGGCGGAGCGGGCGATATGGTCGGCCGCCGCGGCCCGCCAGCGCTCGCCGGGAATCGTGTCGGCGTGAAGGAACAGCAGCCAGTCGCCCTTCGCCGCCTCGGCCCCGGCGCCGAGCTGAGCCCCGCGCCCCGCCGGCGAGCGGACCAGGCGGGCGCCGGCGCGGTCGGCCATGGCGACGCTCGAGTCCGATGAACCGCCGTCGACGACGACGATCTCGTCGGCGGCCTTCATGCGCTCGAGACAGCCGGGCAGATGCGCCTCGGCGTTCAGCGTCGGGACGACGACCGAAAGCATCTCAGCCCGAGCAGCTCGCGCCGCCGAGCGCGCAGAAGCGCGCGCAATGGGGGTGGTTGAGCGACACCGGGCGCATCGCCTCGGCCAGGGTCTCGCCCATCGCGAAGCGCTCGTCATGGGGCAGGAGGGTGCAGGCGACGACGTGCGGCCTCGCGGCGCCCTTCGCCTTGACCACCATCCGGCTCGACGCGCACATCATCGCCGCGGGATCGACGTGGAGCACGTCCCAGCAGCCCTCGCTGATCTCCGGGGCGTCGGCCGAGCCGTCCATGGTCGGAAACAGGACGAGATGGTCGACCTCGACCCCGAGCCGGCGAAACAGTTGCCCGTAGCCGGCGCGCGCCTCGGCCTCGCCGCCGAGCCGGCGGCCGGCGACGGCGACCCGGAAGCCGGCGCGGGCGAGCCAGGCCAGGCCGTCCAGCGCCTTGGCCCAGGTGCCGCGGCCCCGCTCCGCCTCGTGAAGGCCCTCGCTATAGTGATCGAGGCTGACCCGGACCACGACCCGGCCGGCATGTTCCGCGGCGATCGCCGCCAGCGCCGGCTCGAACCGCCGCATCGGCCGCATCGCGTTGGTCAGGACGAGCAGCTCGAAGCCGCGCGCCAGGGCGGAGCGCATCATCGCAATCATGTCCGGGTTCATGAACGGCTCGCCCCCGGTGAAGCCGATCGCCCGCGTTCCCAGCGTCCGGGCCTGGTCGAAATATTCCTCCGCTTCGGCAAGGCTCAGATAGGCCAGCGCATCGTTGGTCGGCGAGCTTTCGATGTAGCAGGTGCGGCAGGCGAGGTTGCAGAGCGTGCCGGTGTTGATCCACAAAGTGTCGAGCCGCTCCATCGCCACGCGGGCTCGGCGCTCCCCTTTCGCGGTTCGGTCCGGATCGCGGAACTTGGCCGGATCGAGCGCCCGAGCGTCGGCCAGCTCGAACGGCGACCGAGGGGCGGCGGGCATGTCCATGGCGCCGACCATAAACCGTCAGCGCGCCCGGCTCCACACCTCCCGAAGCCGCGCCTCGCGACCGCAATTCCAGCGGTAGAAGCGGTAGCGCAGCGGGTTCTTGCGATAATAGTCCTGATGATATTCCTCGGCCGGATAGAAACGTGCGGCGGGCAGGATCGCCGTGGCGACGGGCCTGCCCAGCTGGCGTGACGCCCGAGCGCTCGCGGCCTGCGCCACTCGCCGCTGGGCGGCGTCGGCGACGAAGATGGCGGAGCGATATTGATCGCCGCGGTCGCAGAACTGGCCGCCGCCGTCGAGGGGATCGATGGTTCGGAAGAAGCGCTCGACCAGGGTCGCGTAGCTGACCCGGGCGGGGTCGTAGACGACGCGCACCGCCTCGATATGGCCGGTGCCGCCCGCCGAGACCTGGCGGTAGGTCGGGTTGGCGGTGCGTCCGCCGCTATAGCCCGAGGTGGTCGAGATGACGCCGGGGATATGGTCGAAATCGGATTCGGTGCACCAGAAGCAGCCGCCGGCGAACACCGCCGCGGCGGTGCTCGCGGCCGAGGCGCGCTGCGCCGGCGCCTCGCCCGATCGGCTCGACACCATGCTCGCCAGGGCCGCGCCCGCGCCGAGCAGCAGGAAGAGGAGGAGCAGCTTGCCCATCGGCCGGCTCACGCCCGCGCCGGGACGAATTTGAGGGCGACTCCGTTCATGCACCAGCGTTGCCCGGTCGGACGCGGTCCGTCGTCGAAGACGTGACCGAGATGGCCGCCGCAGCGGCGGCAATAAGCCTCGGTGCGGGTCATGAAGAGCGTGTTGTCGGGCCGGGTGCGGACGTTGCCGTCAATGGCCCGGACGAAGCTCGGCCAGCCGGTCCCGCTCTCGAACTTGTCCTGCGAGCGGAACACCGGAAGATCGCAGCCGGCGCAGACGAAGGTGCCTCGGCGATGCTCCCGGTTGAGCGGGCTCGTGCCGGCCCGTTCGGTGCCCTGCTGGCGAAGCACACGATATTGTTCCGGAGTCAGCCGGCGCCGCCATTGCTCCGGCGTCAGGTTCACCTCGAACGCCTCGGCGGAGGCTTCCGAGCCGCGTCCGGCGACGAGGGCGGCAATGGCGGTGGCGGCGGCCGCTCCGGCGGCGCCGAAGAAGGTCCTTTTCGTCATCCTGTTCGTCATCCCGAATTCCTTGCTGTCGGTCCTATTTCGGCCGCGCCCGCTTTCAGGTTACACCGGCGCCCGGAGAGATCGAACTGGCCATCACCGACACGCAGAGCGATTCGAGCTGGGAGGCGCTGCTCGCGGCGGCCCAGCGCGGCGACTCGGCGGCCTATCGCCGATTCCTCGAGGCGATCCTGCCGTTCGCCCGAGGCGTCGCGCGCAATCATCTCCCTTCGCCCGACGCGGTCGAGGACGCGGTCCAGGACTCGCTCCTCACCCTCCACCGGGTCCGCCACACCTACCAGCCGGGGCGGCCGGTCCGGCCGTGGCTGGCGGCGATCGTCACCCGGCGGGCGATCGATGCCGGCCGAAGGCGCGGGCGAGTCGGCGCGCGCGAGGTCCACGATGCGCAGGCCTATGAAACCTTCCCCGCCGCCGAAGCGAAGACGCTGGAGAGCGCGGATAATGCGGCCACGGTGACGAGGATGATGGCGGAGCTGACGCCCAGGCAGAAGGAGGCGCTTGAGCTCGTGAAGCTCCGGGAGATGACGCTTGCCGAAGCCTCGGCTGCCTCGGGCCAGTCGATCGCCTCGCTCAAGGTCAACGTCCACCGGGCGATCCGCAAGCTCCAGCGCGGCTTCGGCGGCAGGGCGCGATGAGCGACCATTCCACCGAGTCCCTGATCGAGGCCCTCGCCGCCGACGCCCGCCCGGTGACGCCGCTGGCGCCGCCGCTTCGGCGGGGGCTGCTGACCCTGGCCGTGCTCGGCCTCGCGGGCGCCGCCCTGGTCGCGGTGGGCGGCGATCGGGACGGGCTGCTCGCCCGCTATTCGGGGCGCGAGACCCTGATGATGCTGGAAATGGCGGCGATGCTGCTCACCGCGCTGCTGGCCGTGCTCGGCGCCTTCGCCCTTTCGGTGCCGGGCGGGCGCCGCGGCTGGATGGCGGCGCCGCTTCCCGCCTTCGCCGCCTGGCTGAGCCTCAGCGGGATCGGCTGCTATCAGGACGTGGCGAGGCTGGGCCGAGCGGCCTGGGGCTGGGGCCACGGCGCCAATTGCCTGGTCTTCATCATCGCGGCGGGCTTGCTTGTCGGAGCCCCGCTGCTCTGGCGGCTGGCCCGTGCCCGGCCGGTCGAGCCGCTGCCCGTCGCCCTGCTCGGCGGTCTCGGAGCGGCGGCGCTGGCGGCGCTTCTCCTGCAGTTCTTTCACGCCGCCGCGGTGACCGTCGTCGACCTCGCGGTCCACTTCGCGGCCGTCCTGCTCGTCGTCGGGCTTGCCGCCCTGTCGCGCCGCCGCACCCTCGCGCCGGCATGAAGCGGATCGCCATCCTGGCGACCGCGGTCGCGCTCGTCCTGCTCGCCTTGTGGGCCGGCGTCGGCGACCTGCTCTCGCTCGACACGCTCAAGGACCGGCGCGAGGAGCTGGCCGAGATCGTCGAGCGCCGGCCGCTGCCTCTCGCCGCCCTCTATTTCCTGATCTACGTGGGGGTGACCGCCCTATCCATTCCCGGGGCCACGATCGTGACTCTGGCCGGCGGGGCCGTCTTCGGGCTGGTCTTCGGCGTCGTCCTCGTCTCCTTCGCCTCGGTGCTCGGCGCCGTCATCGCCTTCCTCGGCTCGCGCTACCTGTTCCGCGGCTGGGTCGAGAGGCGCTTCGGGCGGCGCCTCGCCGCGATCGACCGCGGCATCGAGCGCGACGGCACCTTCTACCTGCTCTTCCTGAGGCTGAACCCGGCCGTCCCCTATTTCCTCGTCAATCTCGGCATGGGCCTCACCCGGATCGGGGTCCTGAGGTTCGCCCTGGTCAGCCAGATCGGAATGCTCCCGGCGACGATCGTCTACGTCAACGCGGGGACCCAGATCGCACGCATCCGCTCGGTCGGCGACATCGCCTCGCCGAGCCTGATCGGATCGCTGATCCTGCTCAGCCTGTTTCCGCTGCTCGGCAAGTTCACCGCCGACCGGCTCAAGAAGCGCCGGATCTATCGCGGCTGGCGGCGGCCGCGGCGCTTCGACCGCAACCTGATCGTGATCGGCGCCGGCGCCGGCGGCCTCGTCACCAGCTACATCGCGGCGGCCGCCCGCGCCAAGGTGACCCTGGTCGAGGCCGGCAAGATGGGGGGCGACTGCCTCAACACCGGCTGCGTCCCCTCCAAGGCCCTGATCCGTTCGGCCCGCCTCGCCCACGAGATGCGCACCGCCGGCCGCTACGGCCTGACTCCGAGCGAGCCGGAGGTCAGCCTGTCCGCCGTGATGCAGCGGGTGCGCGACATCATCCGCGAGATCGAGCCCGCCGACAGCGTGGAGCGTTATACCCGCCTCGGAGTCGACGTTCGGGCCGGCCACGCCATGCTCGTCGATCCGTGGACGGTCGCGATCGACGGCGAGCGCCTGACCGCCCGCTCGATCGTCATCGCCGCCGGCGCCGAGCCCTTCATCCCGGAGATCCCCGGCCTCGCCGAGGCCGGCTATCTCACCAGCGATACGATGTGGGACGCGCTCGCCGGGCGCGACTCGCCGCCCGCCCGGTTCCTCGTCATCGGCGGCGGGCCGATCGGGGTGGAGATGGCCCAGGCCTTCGCCCGGCTCGGCTCGCGGGTCTGTCTGGTCGAGGCCGGCGACCGCATCCTGCCGCGCGAGGGCGCCGAGGTTTCCGCGACGATCGCCGGCCTGCTCACGGCCGAAGGCGTCGACATCCGCACCGGCCACGCCGCGGTCCGCTGCGAGGACAAGAGGCTCGTCGTTCGCGCCGGCGCCGAGGAAAGCGCGATCGCCTTCGACGACCTCCTGGTCGCGGTCGGCCGAAGGCCGCGCCTGCGCGGTTACGGCCTCGAGGCGCTCGGCATCGACACGGCGCGGCCCTTGGAGACCAACGGCTGGCTGGAGACGGCCTTTCCCAACATCTATGCCGTCGGCGACGTCGCCGGCCCCTATCAGTTCACCCATGCCGCCGCTCACCAGGCGTGGCACGCGGCGGTGAACGCCTTGTTCGGCGGCGTGAAGCGCTTCCGGGTCGATTATTCGACTCTGCCCTGGGTCACCTTCACCGATCCCGAGGTCGCCCATGTCGGGCATAACGAGGAGAGCGCGCGTGCCGCCGGCATCGCCTATGAGCCGGTCCGCTACCAGCTCGAGCGGTTGGACCGGGCGGTCGCGGAATCGGCCGGGCACGGCTTCGTGAAGATCCTCGTCCAGCCCGGGAAGGACCGAATCCTCGGCGCCACCATCGTCGGCCACAATGCCGGCGAGCTGATCGCGGGGCTGACGCTGGCGATGAAGCACCGAATCGGCCTCGGCCGGCTGCTCGGAACCGTCCACGCCTATCCGACCATGGCCGAGGCGAACAAGATGGCGGCCGGCGAATGGCGCCGAGCCCACCAGCCCGAGCGCCTGCTCGCCTGGGCGGAGCGCTACCATCGCTGGCGCCGCCGGTGACGGCGCGGATCGTCATCTTCGCCAAGGCGCCGGTGGCGGGGGCGGTCAAGACCCGGCTCATTCCCGCCCTCGGAGCCGACGGCGCGGCGAAGCTGGCGGCCGAGATGCTCGCCCTAACCGTGGCCGAGGCGGTCGCCGCCGGCGTCGGACCGGTCGAGCTTTGCGCGGATCCCCGGCCGGACTGTCGGCAGTGGGACGGCCATCGGCC
>DATMVG010000126.1:0-13706 GCA_035563315.1 Allosphingosinicella sp.
AACGGGAGCGGCGGAAGCAAGGCGGGATCGCTGGCGCTGTATCGGGAACTGCTCCGGGCGGGCCAGGATCGGCCCATGGCAGCCTTCCTTCCTCAGGGCGCGGAGGAGATCCTCCTCGCGCACCAATTGGCGACGACCAAGGGCGCCATCGTGCTCCGTTACCTGGCGGCGCTCGCCGGAGCGGGACGAGTCAACGCACTGCTCGCGGAATTCTTCGCTCGCCATGCCGGCGGGCGCGTTGCCTGGGCCGATGTCGAAGCGGCGCTCGATCGCGGCACCGACGGCGAATTCCGCTGGTTCCTCGACCAGTGGCTGCATGGGACGGCAGCGCCGAGCGTCTCGGTTCGATATTGCATCGCAGGCAGCCGAGTGCGCGGCGAAGTCCACCAGCCGGAAGCCGCGATCCGGCTGCCGCTGCCGGTGGAGATGACCGGCGCCTGGGGCTCGGTCCGAGCGCTGGTTCGAGCCGAGGGGCGGAGCTCACGCTTCAACCTGCCTGCCCCGGGACCGGTCGATGCGGTCCGCTTCGATCCCGACGCCGTGGTCCCCACCGCCTCGTTCGCCGCCGGAACACATTGTCCGGCCTCAGGGCGTGCCGCTGAAGGTCGCTAAAGCGGGGGGTTCGCGCGCCGCTCCTCGGCCTTGCGGAGCACCTCATAGGCGGCCTGGATGGCCTGGAAGCGGGCCGCCGCCTCGGCGTCGTCCGGCTTGAGGTCGGGGTGGTGCGCCTTGGCGAGGCGGCGATAGGCGGCACGGACATCGTCGAAGCCGGCGTCCGCCTCCAGCTCGAGCAGGTCGAGCGCGCGCATCTCGTCCCGGCTTCGGCTGCCGTCGCCGGGGCCGCCCCAGGCATAATGGCCGGCCCGGCGGTAGCCGTCGGCGCCGCTCTGCTCCTCCGCTTCGCGCGCCGCCGCTTCCTCCTTGGTCAGGCCCTCGAAATAGTTCCAGCTGCGATTATACTCGGCGGCGTGCCGCTCGCAGAAATACCAGCGCTCGCGGCTGTTGGGCGATTTCGGGGCGGGCCGGTCGCCGGGCTCGTCGCAGCCGTGCCGGTCGCACTTGCGCACGGCCTCGGCCTGGCGGGTCGAGCCGTAGCCGCGCCAGCGCGGGAAACCCCAGTCGTTCGATCGTCGCTGCCGCGTCATCCGCCCCCGATAGGAAAAGAGCGGCGCTTGGACCACCTTTGACGTCGAAAAAAATGCCAGAGGGTCTGTAAGCCGGGTTCTGTCCGCCCCCGAAGGGGCTGTGCGGCCATTCCTCTAGGAGGCGGATCGCTCCGCCCCTCAAGCAACCAACCCGGGCGGCGGGCCGGAACGAAGCCCCGGGATCGAGGATCCCTGTGCCGCCCCTATTCGGTCTTGCTCCCGGTGGGGTTTGCCGTGCCGCCGCCGTTGCCGGCGGCGCGGTGCGCTCTTACCGCACCCTTTCGACCTTACCGCGTCGAGACGCGGCGGACTGCTTTCTGTGGCACTTTCCCTGGGGTCGCCCCCGCCGGGCATTACCCGGCACCGTCGTTCCATGGAGCCCGGACTTTCCTCGCCCCGCGCGAGCGCGGGCCGCGGCCGCCCGACCCTCTGGCCTTCCCTATGTAACGTGTCCGCGCTCCCGCTCCAAGAGCAGCTGGAGAAGGATGGCTCGGCACTCCCCTTCGATCTCGCCGTCGATCAGCTCGGGTCGGAAGCGGCGCTGGAACGCCGTCACCGCCGCTTTCGGGTCGCGCACGTCATAGCCGTAGCGCTCGAGCGCGAGCAGGAACCCGCCATCGGTCCAGTGCGGATCGACCAGGCCGCTGGTCGGCCGGGCGACGGCAAGCTTGCGGCGCGCCAGCATCGACCAGTCGAACAGCTCGCCCGGATCCTGCTTGCGCGCCGGCGCGACGTCGGAATGGCCGACGACGTTGGCGCGGGGGATCTGGTGCCGGGCAACGATGTCGGCGAGCAGCGGCACCAGCGCATCCATCTGGGCCGTGGTGAACGGGCGGTAGCCATATTCGTGACCGGGATTGACCATCTCGATGCCGATGCTGGCCGCGTTCACGTCGCGGATCCCGCGCCAATAGGAGCGGCCGGCATGCCAGGCGCGGTGGCTCTCCGGCACCATGCGGAGAACCTGGCCGTCCTCGGCGACCAGGTAATGGCAGGAGACGGGCGCCGCCGGGTCGCGCAGCCGCTCGATCGCGGAGGCGGCATCGGCCATTCCGGTATAATGGAGAACGACCATCGAGACCGGCTGATCGCGCTCGTCGAAATTGGGCGACGGACAGTCGATGATCTCGTCCATGGCGCCTTACCGCGCGAAAGGCCGGAGCCGTCAAGCCCGCTTCAGGCGACTCGAGTCGCGGCCAGCCGATCGCTTCGAGCGGCGGCGGCGGGGATGTAGAGGCCGCGATTGTCCGGGTCGGAGACGAAGGCGTCGGTCTGCCCGATCACCGTCTCGCCGGCGCCGAGCATCAGCGCCCCGTCGGGGGCGATCGTCTGGGCGAGGCGGGCGAAGGCCAGGCGCCGCATCTCCGGGGCGAAGTAGAGCAGGACGTTGCGGCAAAGCACGATGTCGAAGCGGCCGGGATGAGGCGGCGGATCGATGATGTTGCCGACTTCGAACCGGACCGAGTTGAGGAGGGACGGCGCTATTCCCCAGTCGCCGCCGCCCAGCTCCTCGAACCAGCGGACCATCTGCGCCACCGGCAGGCCGCGCTGCACCTCGAACTGGCTGTAGACGCCGGCGCGGGCGCGCTCGACCGCGGAACGGGACAAATCGGTGCCGACGATCTCGATCTGCCAGCCCTTCCACCGGGCGGCGTCCTCAGCGAAACTCATCGCCAGCGAATAGGCCTCCTGGCCGGTCGAGCAGCCGGCGCACCAGATGGCGAGCCTCTTGTCGCGCAGGCGCGCCTGTTCCAGCCGCTTGAGGGGGCCGCCCAGCAGGAGGTCGAATGGCAGCCGGTCGCGGAAGAAGTAGGTCTCGTTGTTGAGCAGAGCCTCGATCACGGCCTCGGTCAGGTCGGCTTCGCGCCCGGCGACGAGGCGAGCCACGAGCTCGTCCAGGCTGGCATGGCCGCGGTCGCGCATCACCGCCGACAAGGCGGTGTCGATGCGCCAGCGGCGGCTGAAGGTCAGGCGCTGGCCCGTCCGCGCCTCGAGCAGGCTGGCGAGGATGCGCTGAGAGGCGCTGCTTATTTCCATGCGCCGCCCTCCGCGCACTGGGCGATTCGCCGCGCCAACTCGCGCGGGGGCAGCACGGCGGAGGCGAGCCCCGCCTCGGCGACGGCCCGCGGCATGCCCCAGATCGACGCGCTGAGCCGGTCCTGAACGAGCATCGCGCCGCCCTTCTCGACCAGCCTGCGGCTGCCGGCGAGGCCGTCGCGGCCCATTCCGCTGAGGATGATCCCGACGCCGCCTTCGCCATAGATCTCGGCGACCGAGGCGAGCATCGGATCGACCGAGGGCAGGCAGCCGGACGGGGCGCGGGTCCGGTCCAGGCGCGCTCGAACCGTCGCGCCGTTCCGCTCCAGGCACAGATGCGCTTCGCCCGGAGCCACGTAAACCATGTCGGCGACAAGCTTCTGTCGGTCCTCGGCGAGGCGGACCGGCCGGGCCGAGGCGCTTTCGAGCTGGCGCGCGAAATGGGGCATGAAGATCGCCGGAAGATGCTGAGTGACGAGGATCGGAGCCCCGATCTCGGTCGGAAGGGCGCGGAGAAATTCAGTCAGCGGGTGAAGTCCGCCGGTCGATGCGCCGAGCGCGACGCACGCCAGCTCGCGCTCGGGCATGGCGCGCAATCGGGTCGGCGATCCGGCCCGGCCGGACACGCAATCCTCCTCGTGGCGGCCGGCGCGGCCGATGCGGCGCAGCCGGTCGGCGAGGACCTGCGAGAAGCGGCCGCCGAAATAGCCGGTGCCGGGCTTGGGCAGAGTATCCGCCGCTCCCTGGGCGAGAGCGCGGACCGCGACCTCGGCGCCGTCCTCGGCCATGGACGAGACGATCAGCACGCGCGCTCCTCGGCCCGCTCGGATGATCGCGGGCAGCGCGTCAAGGCCGCTCGTCCCGGGCATCTCGACATCGAGCAGGACGATGTCCACGTCGACGCTCTTCAAAGCGTCAAGCGCCGAATCGGCATTGCCGGCGAGCGCCACGACCTCGAAAGCCGGGTCGGCGGCGACCATGCGCGCCAGGACGGCGCGAGCCACGGCGGAATCGTCGACGATCATCAGCCGGAGCGGCGCTTCGGCGGGCTTGTCGCTTCGCCGGAGCCGGGCAGGTGCGGCGGCGGCGGTCACGCGATGCCGACGATCTGCAGCTTGCTGTGGAGAGTCTCGCGATCGAACGGCTTCATCACATATTCGTCCGCGCCGGCGGCGATCGCGGCGCGGATGTGGGCGATGTCGTTCTCGGTGGTGCAGAACACGACCTTGGGCTGCGCGGCCCAGTCGGACTGGCGCAACGCCCGCAGGAACTCCATGCCGCTCATCACGGGCATGTTCCAGTCGAGGAGGATGACGTCCGGCATGCGGGCGGCGCAGCAGCTCAAGGCCTCGCGCCCGTCCTCGGCCTCCTCGACGACGAAGTCGAGGGTCTCGAGGATATGGCGGGCGACCTTGCGGATCACCTTGCTATCGTCGACGACAAGACAGCTTCTCATGGCGGATGCTCCGTTGGCCGTGGGCCGCAAGGTAACGCGAAGAGGTAATCACACCTTTAAGGCTCAGGCCGCGCGCGCGTTCGGCCCGGCGATCAGCGCGTGCGGGTCGACGAGAAGCAGCAGGTCGTCGCCGGCGTCGACCATGCCGAGCGCCACGCGGTCCCAGCCGGGGCCCGCGGGGGCGCGGACGGGCGCCGGCGGGCCGGCCGCTTCGACGACGTCCTCAACCGCGTCGACGAGCAGGGCGTAGGTATGGCCGCCCGACGGGACGACGATCGCTTCGAGCAGCCCGCCGAGGCCGGCGCGGCCGAATTCGAGCGAGGCGACGGCGTCGATCACCGTCAGCACCCGGCTGCGCAGCGCGGACAGGCCGGCGACATGAGCGGCTGAGCGCGGCGCGGCGGTGAGCCCTTCGAGCTCGACGACCGCCTCCACCTCCGACGCTGGGAAGGCAACCCGGCGGCCGGCGAGCTGGACGATGAGAAGCAGGTCAGCCATTGGCCGACCCCTTGGCCATGCCCCGGCTCAGCGCGTCGAGCAGCGCGGCGCGGTCGTAGCGGTAGATGCTGTTGTCGTTCCCGCCGGCGAGCTCGGGCCGCGAGCGGAGGCGCAGGACCTCTCCCGAGAAGGCCTCGGTTTCCGCCGCCGAGTCGGCGCTGGCGATGAGAATGTCGGCCTCGACGCCCGGACCGGCCGCGACGATCCGATAGCCGAGGCTCTCGATCAGCGGCCGGAGCATGTTGTCGATCCACGGATCGCCTTCCGGCAAGGCGCAAACCGGGGCCTCGCCCGACGGCGCGACGGCATCGCCATGCGAGGCGAACAGCCAATAGGGATCGAGCAGCTCGACCTGATTGCCGTCGATCAGGGCGACGCCCGCCACTTCGCCCGGCACCGGTGGCGGCTGCAGGTCGATGGGGAGCGAGCGAATGTCGATCACCTCGGCGAAGGCGAAGGCGATCTCCGAGGTGCCGTCGGTGAGCCGAAGGATACGCAGCTTTCCTTCCGGCGGCGGAGCGGCGCAGCCGGCCAGGGGCAGGATGCGCTCGCCGATCGAGGCGCGAAGCTTGCCGGCGCTGAAGCGCACGGCGGCGGCGGCGACGTCCTCGATGCGCTCGACGACCGCTACCGGAACCGCACGCGACCGTCCATCGAGGTCGCGGAACAGCAGCACCATCGAATCGCGCCGGCCGGGCATGGCCTCTGCCGGCTCCGCGGCCGGCTGAGCCGGAGCGGCTTCCGTCTCGCGAAGGCCGGCGGCCTGCGCGATCCCGGAAGGATCGAGCAGCAGGATCGGGCGGCCGTCGTCGGCCAGGGTGGTTCCGGCATAGAGGCCGGCGGCCATGACCGCCGGGGCGGCCGGCTTCACCACCAGCTCCTCGTGGTCGTGCACCGAATCGACGGACAGCGCGTAGACGCCGCCGCCGGCCGGCTTGAGCAGGATGATCTTGCCCTCCTCAGCCGCGGCTCCCGCCCCGGCGCCGAGCAGGTCGGCGAGACTGACCAGCGGGACTCGCTGGCCCCGGATGGTGGCGACCAGAGCTTCGCCGACCGAGTCGATCCGAGCGGCGCCGCCGCGGGCGCGCAGGATCTCCTCGATCGCCGAGCGCGGGATCGCGAAGACCTGGCCGCCGGCGCTGACCGTCAAGGCAGGGATGATGGTCAGGGTCAGCGGCACTCGGATGCACAGCCGCACGCCCTGTCCGGTGCGGCTGTCGATGTCGACCACCCCACCGATCCGCTCGATATTGGCGCGAACCACGTCCATGCCGACGCCGCGGCCGGAGATCGCCGTCACCTCGTCGGCGGTCGAGACGCCCGGCGCGAAGATCAGGGCCGTCTTCTGGGAAGGGGTCAGAAGCTCGGCCGCCTCGCGGCTGAGCAGGCCGGCGGCCACCGCCTGGCGCGCGAGCGCCTCGCCGTCGATGCCGCGGCCGTCGTCGGCAAGCTCGATGAGGATCTGGTTTCCAGCCTGGCGGGCCGCAACCTTGAGCTGGCCGGCTCCCTCCTTGCCGGCCTTCCGGCGCTCCTCGGCCGGCTCGATGCCGTGATCGATCGCATTGCGCACGATGTGGGTAAGCGGGTCGCGGATCATCTCGATCATCTCGCGGTCGAGCTCGACGTCGCCGCCGTCGACCTGGAGCCGCACCTGCTTGCCGAGATCCGAGGAAAGATCCCGAACCATCCGCGGCAAGGCCGAGAATAGATTGTCGATCCGCTGCATGCGCGTCCGGGTGATCGCGTCGCGGATTTCGGCGATGCAGGCGGAGACTCGCTCGAAGGCGGCTTCGATCGCGACGTCGCGAGGCGCGTCGCGCAGCCGCCGGGCAAGCTCGTTGCGGGCGAGGACGGCGTCGGACACCCCGCTCATCATGCGGTCGAGCAGCTCGACCGAGAGGCGGATGCTGCGCATCGCCTTCTTCGCCTCGGGCGCCGGGCCCGAACCGTGCGCATCCACGGCGGGCGGTGCGGGGCGGTCGCTCAACGCGGCGATCAGCTGTTCGTCATCTTCGCTGGCCAGCGCTTCCCCGGTCTCCAGGGCCTGGACGAGCTCGCCGATCCGGTCGATCACCGCCAGCACGGCGCTGACCAAGGTCGCGTCGGGGGTGCGGCGGCCGGCGCGGACGTCGGCCAGCGCATCCTCCGCCGCATGGCTGAGCTGTTGGAGGCGGGGCAGATCGAAGAAGCCGCAATTGCCCTTCACCGTGTGGACGAAGCGAAAAATCTCGTCGAGCCGGGCGCGGTCCGAGGGCTCGGCTTCCCAGGCGACGATCACGCCTCCCAGCGCCTGCAGCAGGTCGCGCGTCTCCGCGAGGAAGTCGTTGATCAGATCGTCCATGGCTCCGTCCGCGAATGGCGCAAGAGCCTTATGCGGAGGCGATGGTAAAGAAGGCGTTTACCGATCGGTCGGAGCGGCGCTTCAGGCCGGCAGCGAGGCCCCGATCAGCAGCATATTCTCCTCCCCCTCGGCGACCTGGATGCGCCCGCCGCCTTCCTCGACGAGGCAATGGACGAGCCAGGCCGCGGCCGCGCGAGGGGCGACCTCATCGGCCGAGGTCTCGCCGACGAGCACGTTCCTGAGCTCGGGATCGAGGACGATTCGGGGACCCTCGGCGCGAACGACGATGTCGAGGCCGTCCTCATGCTTCTCGGCGCCGACGTCGAGGCTGCCGCCGCGGACGAGGGCATCGCCGGCGATCAGGACGATGTTGAGCAAGACCTTCAGGGCCGCCTTGCTCATCGTCGGCTCGTCGACCATCCAGCCGAGCTGGATCCGGCCGTCGCCCCCGAACAGGCCCTCGATGGCGGCGCGCGCCTCGCGGGTGTCGACGACGTCGGCGAAGCCGCCGGCGGCGCCGAAGGCGAGGCGAAAGAATTTCAGCTTGTTGGCCGAGGCGCGCGCGCTCTCGCCGAGCAGATCCAGGCAGCGCGCGCGCATCTCGGGATCGTGCTCGTCGGCGAGCAGCTCGATGCCGTTGTTGAGCGCTCCAACCGGGGAAAGCAGGTCGTGGCAGAGGCGCGAACAAAGCAGACTCGCGAATTCGTGGGATTTCATCTGCGCCGGCGCCCCTGTCGGTCTTGCTTCACTTCCTGCTCCTATTGGCCCTTGCGAATCCGGGATGCAAGGCGGCGTGGCGTGGCTCGGGGCGCTTTCACGGCATCTGCGCCCACAGGGCCGGAATCCGTGCGCGACACCCTTCGAGTCCCGGGATGAGGCTTCGAAAATCATCGCTGAACACGCCGTCGACCCGAATGCTGAAAGCAAGGCCCGGGCTGGGATCGGCGCCGTGATACTGATTGACGGTGTCGAACCAGGCCGTGTGCGACTCCACGTACAGCTTCTCGCCGGTGTCGGGGTCGAGCATGTAGAAGGGCTTGTCGAAATTGGTTCGAAGCCAGATGAACTCGTGGCACAGATCCGGGCTGTCGTGGTCGCGATGGGCGGTGACGGCGCGGCCGCTGTCGTCGTACATGATGATCATCCGGCCCGTCGCCCTGAACGGCAAGGTCGCGATGAAATCCATCAGCTCGCGGAACTCTTCAGCATCCTCGCTCGGCTCCCACAGATCGGGACGATCGAGGTCGTAATAATTCTCTTCGTGGCGTGAGCGAGCGAGGTAGACCAGACGCGAGCCGGGCAGGCGCGGCGCCTGCTCATCGAGCACGAACGGCCCGGTATAGAAAGCTAGGTCGCGCGGCGCCCGAAGACGTCGCTCGAGCCGTTCGCGGATATAGGAATCGAGCGTCTTGAGTCGAGCGACGTCGAGGAAGGCGTCGAGATTCTTGTAGCAGGGATAACGGATCGTCCGGGTCACGCTGTGCCTAACTCGCAAGCGGCGGTTTCGATCACTCAAATTGCCTCCGGGCGATCGCGGAACCTGCGCGGTCCAGCGCCGTTGTGGCGCTAATAAATATAAAAACTTCGCCGGCTTAATCTTTGTTAATTCGACAGAATAGGTTCCAGTAGAAGGCTCCCGCGGAGCCCAACCTAGCCTGATCTGAACGCCCCTTTCGCGGCGCCCAATCCGGGCGAGCCGGCATCATTGACGTGGAGCCTATGAAGATCTTCGTGAGCGGCCTTTACTGCGGCGGCAATCCCCAGCCCGGAGTCGGGATCGTCCGCTCGCTGCGGCAGGCCTATCCGCAAGCGACTCTGGTCGGGGTCGAATATTCGAACCGGGTCTCCGGAATCCATTTCGACGGGCTGGACGATCTGTGGATCCAGCGCCCGTGGGACGAGCTGAACCTCGATCGCTGGGGGGAATGCGTCGCTGAGGCCCTCGATGCGGGCGGCTTGTGGATCTCGGGCAGCGACCTCGAGGCGATGTGGCTCGCCGACGTGTTTCCCGACGGCCATCGCAACCTGCTGGCACCGCCGATGGCCGGCCTCAGGCGGATCACCAAGCCGGCCGTCGCCGCGGCCGCCGCTCTGCCGGTCCGGATCCCCCCCTATATCTCGACCGAGCATAGCGACTGGGACCTGCACGCCTTCTGCCGTGCCCACGATTGGCGTGTGTGGTTGAAGGGCCCCTATTACGACGCCGCGCGGACGCCGGGTTGGGACTCCTTCGAAGCGGCTCGAGCCGCGCTCAAGAAGGTCTGGTCGACGGAGCGCCTGTTCCTGCAGCGCCACGTCAGCGGCTTCGAGGAATCGGTGATGCTGAGCGCCTATCGCGGCGAGCTGCTCGGCGCCGTTGCCATGCGCAAGCGCGACGTGACCCCCGAAGGCAAGACCTGGGCGGGCGAGATTTCCGAGGTTCCGGAGGATTTCCTGCGGCCGCTTCGGGAGATGGTCCGGGAACTCGACTGGACCGGCGGAGGCGAGCTCGAAATGGTCCGGGACGCCGCCGGGACGCTCTGGCTGCTCGAGATGAACCCGCGCTTCCCGGCCTGGGTGCATGGCGCGACGATCGCCGGCCACAACCTACCCGGGCTGCTGATCCAGGGCGCGACCGGGAAAGGCGCGACGCCCTGCGTGCCGCAATCGGAAGAGTTCACCCGGATCGTGCTCGAGGTGCCGGTCCGCCCCGAATACCCGCTGCCCCCCCTTCCCGAGCCGTTCGCCCGCGCGGTCGGGCACTCGATGAAACACCCGTCCGGGCTCACCTCGCTGGCGAAGAAGCTCCACAAGCTCAACCCGGAGATGCTGGTCGCGATCGAGGAGGGCGTCGACGATCGAGCCTCGGGCGCCGTGTCGGCCATCCCCGATACGATGGTCGCGGATATCGACGCGATCGACTTCGCCGACGTCCAGACGCCCGAATTCCTGTTCATGGGCACCACCGCCGCCGACCTCTTCGCCAGGGCGGCCGAGCGCGCCCACCGGCTCAGTACCAACCGGGTCGAGGTGGTGAGCGGCTATTCGATCAAGACCAACCCGGATGTCAGGCTGATCAGGCTGGCGCTCGAAAACGGCTTCTATGCCGAGGCGATCAGCCTGCTCGAGGTGCAAAGCGCCCTCAAGGCCGGCTTCCGTCCCGATCAGGTGATCCTGAACGGGCCCGGCAAATGGTGGCCCGAGGGGCTGATGCCCAAGGAGCGAATCCACGCCGTCTTCTGCGACAGCGTCGCCGACCTCGACCGCGCCGTGGCGGCGATCGCGGCCGGCGAAATGTCGGCCAAGCATTTCGGCATCCGCATTCGGACGCCCAACGTCACCTCCCGCTTCGGAATCCCGGTCGATAGCCCGGCGACGTTCGCCAAGCTGATCGACGCGGTCCGGCGCCTGCCGACCGACAGCGCGTTCGGGATCCACTTCCACATGGCGAGCTCGAACATCGGCGTCGGCGGCTGGTGGCACCTGTTCGAATCGATGCTTCGATGGTGTCGTTCGATCGAGCGGCTGAGCGGCCGGTCCATCGAGATTCTCGACATGGGCGGCGGATGGTTCCCCGACGACTGGCACGATTGCGACGACGAGCGATTCGCCGAGGCGGTCGAGCGTGTGCGCACGACGCTTCCCAACGTCCGCCAGATCGTCTCCGAGCCCGGCAAGGCCATGGCCCAGCCGGCGATGGCGCTGGCGATGCGAATCCTCGAGATCCAGGAACATGAGGACGATTATGTCGAGGCGGTGGTGGACGCCTCGATCGCCGAGCTGCCGATGCATTTCTTCCAGCCGCACCGGATGCTGCGCCAGTGCCGGGAGACCGGGGCTCTGCAGCCCCTGGGACGAGGCAAGACCCACCTGATGGGTCGGCTGTGCATGGAGCATGACGTGGTCGCGGCCAACATCCAGCTTCCGGAAGGGACGCGCGCCGGCGACCTCCTGATCTTCTGCGACGCCGGCGGTTACGACAGGAGCATGTCCTATGTATTTGGCCGCGGTTGAAGAATGCGAGGCGTTGCCCCGCGACGGGCTCGCCTCGACTGCTCTTGCGAGCGCCCCCTGGGACCATTGCCCGTTCAGCAGCCTCGCCCACCATGGCGACTCTTGCTGCGAGGTGGCGCGCGAGTGGGTGCTGGCGATGGATTTCGCCCAGCTCAACGGCGGCGACTTGCTGGCCGGTCCGCGCTGGCTGCGGGAAAAATACGAATGGGGCCCCTCCCCCTGGCCGATGGCCTGGTGCGAGCTGGTCGGGCGCAAGGTCATCGACTGCGGCGCCTATGCCGCGCTGGCCCACGAAGCCTTCACTGCCCGCGGAGTCACGGCTTTCCGAGCCCAGTTCGTCCAGCGCTACAGCCCTGATGCGCTGGCTCAGTGGCGCGGCAAATGGAGCGAGGACCGGGTCAGCGACCATTGGATCGGCGAGGACGTCATCTACCATGAGGGCGTCGCGGTGATGGCTGCCGACGAGGACGTGAAGCTATGGGACGCCAGTGCGGGCTGGTGGATCGAGCCGCGCCAGGCCGGCGGCTATGGCAGCCTGGCGGCGGTGCGCGTCTTCGCCGACGGCCAGTGGGGCGGCGGCGACGGGCTGCGCTGGGGAGAACACCGGCTGAAGCCTGGAATCTGGCACCAGGTTGCGGCCTGAAGGCCGAACGCTCGGGCCGGAACCTGGCGGCCCGGACGCTCCCGCCGTAAAGCCGGCGCTTTCGCGCGCGGGAGCGTCCCTATCAGGTCAGCCGCGTTCGCCGCGTTGCCCGGGCGCCTCGACCGGAGCGACCGGAGCCAGCGAGAGCGCGGTCCAGCGCGACGTCGCCGGGCAGTCGCTGGTCAGGACGACCTGCTGGCCGGTCTGGAATGGAGCATTGTAGGCCCAGCACTCGCGCCGGTCGGCGGCAACTTCGAGGCACAGCTGCTGGCCCTGGACGTACCAGCGCCCCTGCACCCGGCTGAGGCCGGTCTGCGATTCGATCGTGGCGGTTCCGTCCGGATGGAAGTTGACGGTGTTGGTGACGCCGTCGGTCATTTCGACTCGAACCACTGCCCCGCGAAGTTCGGAACCGTCCGGCATGGTCTGGGCGCTGGCGCTTTGCGGCACCGCGATCGCGGCGACAAGGGCGCCGGCGAAGGCAGCGGCAACTGTTTTCTTGTTCATCGAGCATTCCTCCCGTCGTTGCTGATGGTGCAAACCGGCCCCGTCGCGACGGGTTCGATGCACTCGAGCGAGGTCATGGCTTGTCAGGGGCTGATCGGCGGCGCCTCGTCATCATCTCCCTTGGTGAGGAAGTAGATCAAGGCCGCGAGGGCGGCGAGACCGATGATGAAGGGCCAGATGCCCCAGCCACCGCCGTCGCTGACCACGGGCCCGGCCCCGACCGGCGGCGGCGGCGCCGGCGGCGGAGCTTCCGTAATCGGCAACACGCAGCCCGGCGTGCCGGCCTGGCAGGCAGCGGCCGCGGGCGTCGAGAGGGTGACGGTCGAACCGACACAGAGCGAGAGGCTGACCAGGATCTTGGTTGGACTTAGTGAAGGTCTCGAAACACGCATATTATTCCCCTTCTATGCCGCAGCCGAGGAGCGGCTCGCAAGCGATCCGATCCTCAGACTTGCCGGGAACGCCCCGGCCATCAACTCGTTCCGAGCCTTGTGGACCGGTGCGAGTCGCGCCTTTCGGACCAGCGCAACGGATAGTCCCTACTACGCTTCGGCGGCGTTTACACTACCGCGCGACAAAATGGGCGTTTCACGTGACCGGTGGACGGGCGGCCGGTTCAAAAGGGCGCCGGCTTGATTTCGTTTCGGCCGTAGCCACATCGCTCCCGGGATGATGGGGGACAGGATTTTCAGCGTCGGCTTCGCCGAGGACGTCGCCGGGCGGCGGCTTGATCGGGCGCTCGCCGACGCCGTGCCGACCCTGTCGCGCGAGCGCTGCAAGGCGCTGATCTCGGCCGGCGCGGTCACCGGCCCGGGCGGCATCGTTCGCGATCCGGCGGCGAGGCCGCTCGCCGGAACCTACCAGGTGGCCGTGCCTGAGCCGGCGGCGCCGCACAACCGGGCCGAGGACATCGTGCTCGAGATCGTCCACGAGGACGATCATTTGCTCGTCGTCGACAAGCCGGCGGGAATGGTCGTCCATCCGGCCGCCGGCAACGCCGAGGGCACGCTGGTCAACGCCCTGCTCCATCATTGCGCCGGCCGGCTGTCGGGGATCGGCGGCGTTGCCCGGCCGGGCATCGTCCAC
>DATMVG010000127.1:0-4933 GCA_035563315.1 Allosphingosinicella sp.
CGGCCATCGCGCTCGATGATACCCGCCGCGTCCGGCGGATCCTCCGCCTTCAGACGAGCGCCCACGCCTGCTCGCGCAGGCGCTCGGCCTCGGCGCGGGCGGCGCCGGCCGGCACCAGGCGGTTGGCGAGGCCGAAGGACAGGGCCTCCTCGGCGGCGACCGGCCGGCCGGTGAGGATCATGTCGAGCGCTCGCCCCTGGCCGACGATTCGCGGCAGCCGGACCGTGCCGCCGTCGACCAGCGGCACCCCCCAGCGCCGGCAATAGACTCCGAACACGGCCGTTGCCGACGCGACCCGGAGGTCGCACCAGAGCGCGAGCTCGAGGCCGCCGGCGACGGCATAGCCTTCGACCGCGGCGATCACCGGCTTGGCCGGCGGCCGCCGGGTCGGGCCCATCGGCCCCGGCGCTCGCGGGTCGTAGTCGACGCCGTCCGCGGCGAGGGCGGCGAGGTCGAAGCCGGCGCAGAAGTGGGCGGCCGCGCCGGTCAGCACCGCCACCTGGGCGCGCTCGTCGGCCTCGAAGGCGTCGAAGGCGTCGCGAAGCGCCTCGGCCGTCGCCGGATCGACCGCGTTGCGGCGCTCGGGCCGGTTCAGGACGACCGTGCTGACCGGCCCGTTCCGCTCGACGATGAGGCTCATATCCGCCGCTCCCTGCCTTCCCAATAAGGCTCGCGCAGCGCCCGGCGCAGCGGCTTGCCGACCGCGCTCAGCGGGATGGCCGGAACGAACCTGACTGACTTGGGCGCCTTGTAGGCGGCGAGGTGGCGGCGGGCGTAGCCGATCAGCGCCGCCTCGTCCCCCTCGTGGCCGTCGTGGAGCACCGCGAAGGCGGTCACCGCCTCGCCCCAGACCTCGTCGGGAAGGCCGACGACGGCCACCTGGGCTACGGCCGGGTGTCCCGAGAGCACGTCCTCGACCTCGCGCGGATAGACGTTGTAGCCGCCGGTGACGATCATGTCGGAGGTCCGGTCGACCAGGGTCAGATAGCCTTCCGCGTCGAAGCGCCCGACGTCGCGGGTGCGCAGCCAGCGTCCGGGGAGGAAGGCATGGATCGCCGGGTCGCTATAGCCCTTCATCGCGAACGGGGCGCGCAGCACGATCTCGCCCGGCTCCCCGGGCGCGACGTCGGCGCCGTCCTCGTCGACGAGCCGGATCTCGCATTCGACGCTCGGCCGGCCGCAGGACAGCAGCCGCTCGGGCGCGGCGTCGACATGATCCTGCTTGGCCAGGGCGCAGATGGCGAGCGGCGCTTCGGTCTGGCCGTAATATTGGACGAAGACCGGCCCCCACAGGTCGAGCCCTCGCTCCAGCACCGGCCGAGGCATGGGCGAGGCGCCGTAGAGGATCGTCTCGACCGAGCCGAAATCGGCCCGGCCGATGCCGGGAAGCTGGAACAGCATCTGGAGCATGGTCGGGACGAGGTTGAGCGCGGCCGGGCGCCAGCGCTCGATCGCCTCGACGTAGGAAGCCGGGGCGAAGCCCGGCAGGATCGCCGCCGCGCCGCCGCGGATCCAGTAGGGCAGGACGAAGGTCCCGCTGGCATGGATCATCGAGGCGGCGTGGAGCATGATCTCGCCGGGCTTCGGGTCGATCAGGTTCGAAAGCACGTTGTGGACGACGGCGGCATAGGTCGAGTGGCTGTGCTGGGCGGCCTTGAGGCTGCCGGTCGTCCCCGAGGTGAACAAGGTCAGCAGGACGTCGTCGGGCTCGTGGCGCAGGTTCGGATCGGAATCGCGCGAGTCCGCCGCCAGGGTAAGCAGGTCGGGCCCCACCCGGCCGTCGCCGAGGCCGAAGACCCGAAGCTGCGGCAGCGCCGCCTGGAGCTCGGCGGCGCGCTCGGCCTGGGTGGGGCCGTAGATCAGGGTCTCGGCCGCGATCGCCTCGAGCATCTGGCGATGCTCGGCGAGCGAAAGGCGGCCGTTGAGCGGCGTCCGCACCAGGCCCGCCTTCACGCAGGCGAAGTCGCAGGGCACCGAGTAGAGGCCGTTGTCGAGCAGCATGGCGATCGGGCTGCCCTTGCCCAAAGCGAGTCCCGAGATCAGCAGGTTGGCGATCCGGTTGGACAGCCGGTCGACCTGGCGGAAGGTCAGCGCCTCATCGCCGAACATCAAGGCGGTTCGCTCGCCATGATAGAGCGCGCCCCGGCGGATCAGCTCGGTGATCAGCATTCATCCTCCCGGCGCCGTTCTGGACCGGCAGCGGAGCGGCTGGCAAGCGCGCGCGTTGCCGCTATGGGTGCAAGGACAAGGAGCCGGTGCCATGAAGCCGATGACCGAAGCGCATCTGGCCATTCTGCGCCGGCACATGGTCGAAGTGATCGACATGCATTTCGACCTCGCCGAGGAGGAGATCGGGCGGAGGTCGCTCGCTCCTGCCCTGCGCCAGGCCCTGCTCGAAGTGCCGCGCCACCTGTTCGTGCCGGCTCAGCTTATGGTCGTCTCCTACCAGGACACGCCCCTTCCGATCGGCTTCGACAAGACGCTGTCGCAACCCTTCATCGGCGCTCTCATGATCGAGCTGCTCGGCATCGGGCCGGGGCAGAAGGCGCTCGAGATCGGCACCGGCCTCGGCTGGCAGGCGGCGGTGATGGCCGAGCTCGGCGCCGACGTGTTCAGCGTCGAGATCGTCGAGGAATTCGCGCAGGCGGCGCGGCTAAGGCTCGCCGCCCTCGATTACAGCGTCGAGATCCGCGTCGGCGACGGCTCGCGCGGCTGGAGCGAACATGCGCCGTTCGACAAGGTGCTCGTCACCGCAGCCTCGGAATGGCCGCCCCAGCCGGTGGTCGATCAGCTGGTGACGGGTGGGCGCCTCGTCATGCCGCTCGGCGGCAAGGACGTGCAGCATTTGACCGTTCTCGAAAAGCAGCCCGACGGCAATCTCGAGGCGCGCGCGATCATGCCGGTCCGCTTCACCCAGCTCGAGACGGCCTGAAGGGCGAAATTTCCGATGGCCCCGCTCAGCGCCGGAATCCTGATGTGGCGCCGCCGCGACGGCCGCCGCGAGGTCCTGCTCGCCCATTTCGGCGGTCCGATCTGGGCGAAGAAGGACGCCGGCGCCTGGGCGATCCCGAAGGGCCTGGTCGAGGAAGGCGAGGACGCCGCCGACTGCGCCCGCCGCGAGTTCGAGGAGGAGCTCGGAGTCGCCGCCGTCGGGGAGCTGGTGCCGCTGGGCCGGATCCGTCAGAAAGGCGGCAAGCGGGTCGAGGCGTTCGCCCTCGAAGGCGATCTCGACGCCGAGCGCATCGTCAGCAACAGCTTCACCGTCGAATGGCCGCCGCGCAGCGGCCGGTTCCGCGCCTATCCGGAGGTCGACCGGGCGGCCTGGTTCACCCTGGCCGAGGCCCGCGAGAAGATCCTGCCGAGCCAGCGGCCGATCCTCGACCTCTTCGAGGTGGAAGGCCGCCCGCAATAGCGTTATCCTTCGGCAGGCGATGGGCGAGGCTGGAGCTCGCCTGAAGCTTGGCGAGAGGCTTATGCGGACGAGAAAGATCGGCGAGCGGGTGACCGGGACCTTCAGGGCGAGGAGGTCGGATGGAACGACCGTCGCCGTCGAGGAAGTCACGATCATGGCCGAGGACCCAACCCTCACCGGGGCGATCTGGAAAGCTCCGCCGCTCAGATACGAAGTGCTGCGACTGGCCGGCGGCGGGGGCGCGGTAAGCGAAGTCGGCGACGACGCCCTTCTGATCGACCATTCGGGGGAACGCCTGACCCGATGCTAGGCCGAGCCGCGGAAGGATTACCGGGCCGGTCCTTGCCGAGGCGCCTGCGGCGCTCTCCGATCCGATGGGGCGCTCCGCCGGTTCGTCCCTATTCGCCCTCGATCTTCACCAGCGCGCCGAACGGCAGAGTCAGCACAACGCGCCCCTGCTCGTCGGCAACCTCGATCCGGTGGGAGAGGTTGAGCCTGCCCTGCCGCACCTGATCGCACATCAGCTCGCGCCCGCCCCGAACCGCCTCCCGACGGGCGGCCGCTTCGTCGGGCAGCTCCTGACCTTCTTCGTCGACGACGGAAACGTCATCGAAGATATTGAAATAATAGCGCACCGGTGCAGTGACAACTGAGCGCCCGGTCCGTTCCATAACCTGGGTTGGAATGCGCCAGGATTTTCGCCCCGAACGCCGAACGCCCTCCCCCCCGTCTCCCCAGACCCGCTCATCCTGAGTAGCCGTCGAGCCTGTCGAAACGGCGTATCGAAGGACCCAGCCCACGCTCCGCCCTCCGGCGCGAGCCGCAAGGCGCGTGGCGACGAAACGCTCCGGCGCTCACGCGAGCAACGGGCCCCGCTTAGCCTTATTTTCACGCCCTTAAGCTATGCGCCGGGCATGGCGACGCGGGTGCTCCTCACCATCGACACCGAGCTGACCTGGCGGCCCTATTCGAGCGGCGCCGGCTGGAGGGACAATCTGGCGGCGAGCTTCGACCCGGCCGGGGTCGGAATCCCCCACCAGCTCGCGCTGCTCGCCCGCCACGGCCTCAAGGCCTGCTTCTTCGTCGATCCGATGCCGGCCCTCCTCTACGGCCCGGAGCCGGTGCGGGCGATGGTCGGGCCGATCCTCGCCGCCGGCCAGGAGGTCCAGCTCCATCTCCATCCGGTCTGGGCCGACCTCGCGCGCGGCCAATGCGAGGGCGCCCGCTTCGAGCTCACCCAATATGACCTGGCCGGGCAGACCGAGCTGATCGCCGCCGCCCGCGACCTGCTCGTCGCCGCCGGGGCGCCGGCGCCGGTCGCGTTCCGCTCGGGCAGCTACGCCGCCAATGCCGACACGCTCGCCGCTCTGGCCCGGCTCGGCCTTCGCTTCGACAGCAGCCACAACGGCGCCGAGCACCCCTGGCCGAGCGCTCTTCCGCTCGCCGCGGCCGAGCTCGACCCGGTCGAGCTCGGCGGCGTCGTCGAGATCCCGATCGGCCAGATCGCCCGCCGCGGCGGCG
>DATMVG010000128.1:0-26303 GCA_035563315.1 Allosphingosinicella sp.
CGTTCTGGTATGCCACCTCGGCCTGGGCCAGCCCCTGCAGGCCGACGCCGAGGCGTGCGGCGTTCATCATGATGAACATCGCGGCGAGGCCCTTTTCCGGCTCGCCGACCAGCCAACCCTTGGCGCCGTCATAGTTGAGCAGGCAGGTCGAATTGCCGTGGATCCCCATCTTCTCCTCGATCGACCCGCAGGAGACGCCGTTGCGGGCGCCGAGCGTGCCGTCCTCCTCGACGAGGAACTTGGGCACGATGAACAGCGAGATGCCCTTCACGTTGTCGGGGGCGCCGGCGATCTTGGCGAGGACGAGGTGGATGATGTTCTCGCTGAGGTCGTGCTCGCCCGACGAGATGAAGATCTTGGTGCCGGTGATCTTGAAGCTGCCGTCCGCCTGGGGTTCGGCCCGGGTCTTCAACAGGCCGAGATCGGTGCCGCAATGCGGCTCGGTGAGGTTCATCGTCCCGGTCCACCTGCCGGCGACCATGTTGGGCAGGAAGGTCCGCTTCTGCTCGTCGGAGCCCTTGACCAGGATCGAGGCGATCGCGCCCTGGGTGAGGCCGTTATACATTTCGAACGCCTGGTTGGCCGAGAGCAGATATTCGGTGACCGCCGTCGAGAGCACCGAAGGCAGCCCCTGGCCGCCATATTCCTCCGGCGCCGACAGGGTCGTCCAGCCGCCCTCGCAGAATTGGCGATAGGCCTCCTTGAAGCCCTTGGGCGCGGTCACCGAGCCGTCGGCGTGGCGCGTGCAGCCCTCCTCGTCGCCGCTACGGTTGAGCGGGAACAGCACCTCGGAGGCGAATCGCCCGCCCTCGGTCAGGATTGCCTCGACCAGATCGGGGGTGGCGTTCTCGAAGCCGGGAAGGTTCGAGTAGCGCTCGATGCCGAGCACCTGCTCGAGCACGTAGTGCGTGTCGCGGACGGGGGCGGTGTAGGTCGGCATTCGGGAGTCCTCGATTTATTCGGCGGGGGTGGGTTCAGCCGACTCGGCCGCCTCGACCATGGCGACGAAGCGCTCGAGCTCGTCGATGGTGGCGTCGATGTCGAGCTTCTGCTTGGTCAGGAGGTCGACCCGGGCCCGGCACTTGGCGAGGGTGACCCGGCGCTGCTCGTGGCGGCCGTCGCCGACGTCGTAGAGGTCGATCATCTCGCGAATCTCGGCGAGGCTGAAGCCGACCCGCTTGCCGCGCAGGATCCAGGCCAGGCGGGCGCGGTCGCGCCAGCTGTAGATTCGCGACAGGCCCTGGCGGCGGGGCGAGATCAGGCCCTCGTCCTCGTAGAAGCGCAGGGCCCGGGCGGTCACTCCGAACTCGTCGCACAATTGGGTGATCGTGTAGGTGCGCGCGGTTCGGTCCGACTGGCGGTAATCGTTGTGGAGCGCGGTCGGCGGCGACATGGCGAGCGCACTACTTTCCGTTGACGTTAGCGTCAATACAGCGCCCTAGCCGCAAAGCGGGTCGCCGACCAGATCGCTCGCCCGCAGGGCGTCCTCGGCGGTCCCGCCGACCTTGTCGAAGGCGGCGCCGGCGAGGGTCGCCCCACCCCCGCAATAATAAGAGCAGCCCGCCGGCACCACGGCGGGAAAGACCACCCGGCCGCCTTCGATGGCCGCGGCGACCTCGCACGAGCCATCGCCCTCCATGGCGAGTCGGAGCAAGGCGCCCTCACGGACGGCGGCGCCGGCGCCGCTGCAGCTCGAATCGCTGCGGCCCCAAAGGACGAGCCCGAAGCGCGCGTCGCCGGCGGCACGATCGACGATGCACAGTTGGTTGCGCCGCGGCCCGGCGCCGCCTTCGTAGAGGCCGGTCAGGGTCGCGGTCTGGACCGCCGCCCGAACCGCCTCGTCGGCGCCGTTGCCGGCGCCGTCGGAATTGCCGGTTCCGGCGCCGGTGCCGCAGCCGGCAAGCAGCAGGGCGATCGGGAATAAGGCGCGCATTTCGATCCGATTAAACCCACAGCCCGCCTTTGGCGTTGCATTTTCTTGGCCGCGAGGGGCGACAAAGGCGCGCCTGGACCTATATAGGCGGCGAGGCGGGTGCGACGGGGCCGAGGCGATGCTGACGACCAATCCTTTCGACGACGACAAGCTGCGCGAGGAGTGCGGCGTGTTCGGCATCTGGGGCGCGGACACCGCCGCGGCGATCGTCGCGCTCGGGCTGCACGCGCTTCAGCATCGCGGCCAGGAAGCGGCCGGAATCACCAGCTATGACGGCAAGGGCTTCCACAGCCACCGCGCCATGGGCCATGTCGCCGGCAATTTCGACAAGGACGGGGTGATCCGGGCGCTCGCCGGCCGAGCCGCGATCGGCCACGTCCGCTATTCGACGACCGGCGAGACGGCGCTACGCAACGTCCAGCCGCTCTTCGCCGAGCTGGCCAGCGGCGGCTTCGCGGTCGCTCATAACGGCAATATCTCGAACGGGGCCCGGGTCCGGCGCGAGCTGAACCGCCACGGCTCGATCTTCCAGTCGACCACCGATACCGAGGTCATCATCCACCTCGTCGCGACCTCGACCTACTCGACGCTGCTCGACCGATTCATCGACGCCCTGAAGCAGGTCGAGGGCGCCTACAGCCTGGTCTGCCTGACCGCCGAGGGGCTGATCGCCTGCCGCGACCCGCGCGGCATCCGGCCGCTGGTCATGGGCCGGCTCGGCGACGCCTATATCTTCGCCTCGGAGACCGTCGCGCTCGACGTGGTCGGGGCCACCTACATTCGCACCGTCGAGCCCGGCGAGCTGATCGTGATCAGCGAGAAAGGCGTTCAGACCCTCAAGCCGTTCGCGGCGGCGCAGCCGCGGCCGTGCATCTTCGAGCACGTCTATTTCTCGCGCCCGGACAGCGTCCTCGACGGCGCCTCCGTCTACCAGGTCCGCAAGCAGATCGGCGCCGAGCTGGCGCGCGAGAACGGCGTCGAGGCCGATTATGTCGTGCCGGTGCCCGACAGCGGCGTGCCGGCGGCGATCGGCTACGCCCAGGAGAGCCGCATCCCCTTCGAGCTCGGCATCATCCGCTCGCACTATGTCGGCCGGACCTTCATCCAGCCGAGCGACCAGGTCCGCCACCTCGGAGTCAAGCTCAAGCACAACGCCAATGCCGCGCTCATCCAGGGCAAGCGCATCGTCCTCATCGACGATTCGATCGTCCGCGGCACGACCTCGCTGAAGATCGTCCAGATGCTCCGCGAGGCCGGAGCGCGCGAGGTGCACATGCGCATCGCCTCGCCGCCGACCCGGCACAGCTGCTTCTACGGCGTCGACACTCCGGAGCGGAAGAAGCTGCTGGCGGCGCAGATGGACGTTCCGGCGATGAACAAATATATCAGGGCGGACAGCCTCGCCTTCCTATCGATCGAGGGTCTCTACCGGGCCTTGGGCGAGGAGGTGCGCGACGAGGCGCAGCCGCAATATTGCGACGCCTGCTTCTCCGGCGACTACCCGACCCGGTTGACCGACCGCGAGGATCTCGAGCAGCGCGACCAGCTGCTGCCGACCGAACTCTACGGCTGACGGCCTGGGCCCCGTCCTCTCCAGCCTGGGCGGCTGCAACAGCTCGGCATGACGAAGGAGTGGAATGACCGCTTTTCTCCAGGATAAGCTGGCGCTGGTCACCGGCGCCAGCCGGGGCATCGGCGCAGCGACCGCCGAGGCGCTCGCCCGCCGCGGCGCGCACGTGGTGCTGACCGCGCGCACGGCGGCCGACCTGGAGGCGGTCGAGGAGCGGATCCACGCCGCCGGCGGCGCCGCGACGATCGCTCCGCTCGACCTCACCGACCCCGACGGCATCGCCAAGCTGGCCCAGGCGGTCGCCGGCCGATGGCACGCGCTCGACCTGCTCGTGCTCAATGCCGCGATGCTCGGCAGCTTGACCCCGGTGACTCAGATCGACGGTAGGGAGCTCAACAAGGTGCTGACCTTGAACCTGCTCGCCCAGCAGGCCCTGATCGCCGCCTTCGACCCGCTGCTCCGGCGAAGCTCGGCCGGGCGGGTGATCGCCGTCACCTCGAGCGTCGGCCGGCAGCCGCGCGCTTATTGGGGCGGCTACGGTGCGTCCAAGGCCGCGCTCGAAACCCTGGTGTCGAGCTATGCCGAGGAGGTTAGGAACCTGGCTCCGGTCAAGGTCGCGATCGTCGACCCGGGCTCGACCGCCACCCTGATGCGCGCCCGCGCCTTTCCCGGCGAGGATCCCGCGACCCTGAAGAGCCCGGCCGCCGTCGGCGAGGCGATCGCCGGTCTGCTCGCCGACGATTTCGAGACCGGCTACCGGCTCGAGCTTCGCGGCTAGCCCTTTACCACCCTGGCGATCTTCGCGTTGACCGGGATCGGGGTGGCGTTGACGTTGGGCTTCTGGCCGTGGAAGTCGAAATCGAGCTTGAGGCCCGGGCGGAAGATCAGGCAGTGGGTCGACCCGCCGAAGTGGAACATGCCGAGCTGGTCGCCCTTGTCGACGCGCTGCCCCTCATAGACCCTTATGTCGCAGGTCGAGACCTCGGCCATGCCCACCGCCATGAAGCACATCAGCCCGATCGCCGGATTGTCGGCTTCGATGAAGATCATCGCCCGGGTCGCGACCTGGGTGATGTAGCCCTGCGAGTTGTTCGGGCCGGCGGGATCGAACCCCTCGGACTGCGCCTCCGAATAATAGGTCCCGGGCCTGACATAGGCCTTGGTCACCCTGCCCCGCACTGGACTGTGCCAGCGATGGTAGCTGAGCGCGTCGAGGAAGGCCTGGTAGACGGTGCCGCCGGCGAATTGCGGCGCGAGGCTGTCGCGGGCGAGCATGTGATCGAGCGAATAAGGCTGGCCCTTGAGCCAGAAACGGTCGCGCGGCTTGACCCCCCTCGCGAGGCAATAGGGTCCCGATTCGCAGGCGTTGACGATGACCTGGTCGTCGTCGGGGTCGGCGACGGGCCTGATTCCGGGGCGGAACTGGCGGGTGAAGAAGTCGTCCCAGGAGGTGAAGCCGTGATAGGGCGCCCGCGGATTGCAGACGAAGTTCTTGCTGAAGTTCGGCATCTTCTTCATCGCCGCGCTGCCGAACCAGCCGGTCTTCGGATCCTTGTTGAGCACGTAGAGCGAATCGGGAGAGCCTAGAAAGCGCGCCCATTCGCCGAGCATCACCTGGAACTGGGCGTTGACCTTGGGATTGAGGAAGGCCGCGAAACCCGCGCTCGTCCCCATCGGCCAGTCGAGGATGGCGTTGATCGGAAAGCCGACCAGCGCATTGTCCATATATTCGGGCGCTCGGGTCATGATCTCGTTGAAGAGCTGCAGCATCAGATGATAATCGCGCACCTGCGGCGCACCGGTGGGGTCGTCCCGATATTTTTCCGGAACCTCGTCGAACATCATGTGGAACAGCATGTAGATTTCGGGATCGTCTTCGATCAGCGCCTTGAAGTCGGCGATGATGGGATGGAGGGGCTTGGGATCTCGAGTGACCTGATCGATCAGGCGGCCGAGCCACTGCTCCACCACCCCGCGGTCCCGAGGCATCCAATGGCCCAGGCTATGAGTCAGTCGGTGCGCCATATGCCCTCCTCTCGAGCCGCCTAGGCGGCCGCGGACAGTTCCAGCCGGGCCTGGCGCCGCTGCCAGAATCGCGATCCGGGCCAGCGGCGTTCGAGTCCGTAGAAATAATTGCGGTTGACCCGATATTCCTCGAAGCGAGCCCGGGCGGCGGCGGCATAGTCCTCGCCGAGGTCGCCGCCGCGGCCGAGCGCCTCGATGATCAGGCCGGCGCCGTCCAGGCCGTCGGCGAGCGCCTTGTACAGCCCTTGCGCCGCGAGCGGGTCGAAGCAGGCGGCGGCGTCCCCCGCCGCGAGCCATCGTGGGCCCGAGACCCGGTCGAGAAGGAAGCTCGCCGCCACCCGAGGGACCAGGCTTCCGGCGACGAAGCGGCAGCCGTCGAGGCGCTTGGCGAGATGGCGGGTGGCGAGCGCCTCGGCGAGCCATTGCGGATCCTGGCCGAGCCCGCCGGCACGGACCCGATCGGAATCGCCGGCGAAGGCGACGGCCAGCCGCTGCCCGGGCAGCCCGGCCGCGTACCACCAGCCGTCCGCCACCGCCTCGAGCAGGGTCAGGCGGGATTGCGATGCGGCGCCGGCGGCGTCGAAGAAACCGTAGACGAAGGTCAGCCGGTCGAGCGGCGTCCGCCGGGCGCCGACTCGCCGGGCGAAGGCCGAGGATCGCCCGGATGCGTCGACGACATATTCCGAGTCGAGGACGGCGCCCCCGGCGAGGCCGAGCCGGTAGCCGCGCCCGCTCGCGGCGACGTCGACGAGCCGGGCGCCCTCGAACAGCGTGGCTCCCGCGGCGACCGCGCGGCGGCGCAGAAAGCCGTCGAACCGGGCCCGGTCGAGATGCCAGCCGCTGCCGTTCGGGTTGAGCAGGAAATCGTTGTAGCCGAGGGTCGCGCTTCCCCAGGCGGAGCAGCTGCCGAGGCACGGCTCGTGCCGCTCGTCGAGAAAGGCCTCGCCGAGGCCGAGCCGGTCGAGCAGAAGCCGGGCGTCGGGCGGGAGGGTCTCCCCCACCGCAATCGCCGCGGCGCCCGTGGCCGGACCGGGATCGACCAGGCAGATTCGCGCGACCCCGGCGCGCGCGAGAGCGAGGGCGCAGGCCGCGCCGGCCGGTCCGGCGCCGACGATGGCGACCTCCCAGGCCGACGGCGCCGCCTGGCTCAATGAACGTTGCCCATGCCGTAGATTCGCCCGGTCGGATGGCGGTCGCGCTTGCTCCTCGGCGTGCCGAGCCGAAGCGTAAACGGTCTTTCGTCGGGCAAGGGGCATTCGGCGAGGATCCAGGCGTGGACGACGTCGCGGCAGCTCCCGCTATTGGGCGGATCGGCGGGCAGGCCGAACACCGACCCCATCGGACCGGTCGGCGCGATCAGGTCCATGAAGAAGCGGCTGTTGGCCGGATCGCCAGGGCTGATCAGCCCGTTCACCGGCGAGGCGAGCGCCGCCATCAGCGCCCTGGTCGGCTGCTCGAACCACCAATCGATGGTGTGCACCATGCCGCGCTCGTCGGCCATGCTGTTGAGGACGTGGCCGGCGGTGCCCTGCTGGATCGGCCGCAGCTGATCGACCAGGGCGGCCATCGCCCGCGCCGGCGGGATCGGCTGCGGAGTGGGCGGCGGCTCGGGATGGGCCAGCGAGTTGGTATAGTCCGCCCAGAGCTGGATCTCGTCGTCGGTGAAGACCCGGTACATCGGGCCGGTCTCGAAGTTCATCAGGCCGAGCATCCGGCTGTTGGGCCAGTCGCCGGGCGTGATGTAGCCATGGTCCTTGAGCGCATCGAGAAAGGCCGGCGGATTGGAGAACCATTCGTCGATTCGGCTCTCGCCCACCTTGTGGTTCTGGTGGTTGCGGCTGCCGAAATTGGCCTTGCGCTCGATCATCGCGATCATCTGCTTGCGCAGGTCGGGCTTGGCGTTGACCAGGGCGAGCAGGTCGTTGCCGAAATTGCCGATCGAGGCGAAGGCGACGAAGCCGTTCCAGATCCGCCGCCAGGCGCGCTGGACGGCCTGGTCGCCGCCGGTCTCGCGCATGTTCTGGAGGTAGAGGCGGACCGCGTCGGCGGCGCGCTGGCCGTGGCCGTTGACCGCGTTGTCGATGCCGATGTGCATGATGTAGAAATGCGGATCGAGCCCGGTGAAGATCATCGAATCGCGGGTCTGCTTGAGCTGCACCACCTCCCACTCGAGCTGCAGCGTCATGCCGATGATCTCGGGATAATATTCCTCGGTGAACTCCGAGATGGCGAGCTGGAAAGCCGGCACGGTGAAGGCGCTGTCGAGGAATTGCGGGTCGTAGGCGAATTCGCGCGATTCGATCGGCGGCGGGTAATAGCCGATCGTGTGGCACAGATCGCGGTAGATGTTGCAGTGGTTCATCGAGACGACGCCGTCGCCGCGCTCGTCCATCGACACCGAATAGAGCAGCGACTGCACCTCATCCATCGGGCCGGTGCCGCCGACGTTCCTCAGCCAGGCGCCGTCGACCAGATTGAACGGAGCCCACTGGATCGTATAGGTGCACATCTGCTCGTAGGTGGTGAACTGGCCGTCGGCTCCCGGGTCGAAATCGGCCGCCTCGTCGACGAGCTGCTGGTAGATCTCCTCGAGGCGATCCTGGAAGGCCTGCTCAGTGTAGCGGAAGAAGCGCCGGTCGGCCGGCGATTTGCGGTCGTTCGAGAAAGCCTCGGCCCATTTGAGCCAGGCGTCGACATAGAGGCGCGCGTCGGCGCGCACTGCCGGGAATTCGTCGACGTTGAACAGCTTGTAGAAGAGGTCGCGCGGGTCGAGCCCGACGGTCGGATCGGGGTCGAGGTCGGTCGCGATATTCGGGAAGGGCACGACCGGGCTCTTGCCGGTGTCGCGCAACTGGCTTTGCACCTCCAGATACCAGGCGGTGGGCAGCGCGACCGGTTTCTTGTCCGCCGCCGACGGCTGCGCCGGCTGGCCTGCCCTCGCCTTCGGCCGCTTGCCCGCGGGCGGCTCGACCTGAGTCGCCTGCATCACCACGCCGATTCGATTCCAATTGTCGAGCATGTCGCGCCGGACCTGGTAGCGGCCCCAATTCTCGGCGTCGGGCGAATCGGTGCCGAGCCCGCGCACCGACCAGCGCTGCTTGCCGAGCTGCCAGGTCTCGTTCCACGGCGGCAGGCCGTCGGGCGGATCGTCGGATCCCCAAAGGACGTCGTCCGCGGTGTAGACCGCCACCGGCCGCTGCGCCGGCCACGACCAGAAGAGGGTTCGGTTGCCGGGTGGGTTGGGCGACGGCGGATGGGTCGCGCAGCTGTTGTAATCGGTGTGCCAGGGCAGCGCCATGAACTTGCCCAGGTCGCCGGGCTCGAGCCCGTCGGCCTCGACGTGACGCGGCACATAGCCGGCGGTGAGCAAGGGCTTGGTCGGCGATTTCGCGGTCGCGTAGGCGAGCGTCTTGGCGTGCACCCGGAACGGCCCCACGCCGGCGGCCTGCCACGGCTGCCGGTAGACCGCCCGCTCGCGCATGACGAAGGTGAGGTCGATGCCGGGGCTGAAGCGTCCGCCGAGGCAGTTGACGAACGTCGCCTTGTCGAGGAACTCGCCGGGCCCGAGCGGCGGCCCGCTTCCTGCCAGGTAATTGGCCTTTCCCTTGTTCCAGCGCTGAAGGAAGAAATATTGCGTCTTCCTCAGGGTCAGGAAGGAATCCCCGGCGTCGCCGAGGTGCAGGGGCATCAGGCTGGTATTGTTCTGCTGGCTCGGGTCGTTCGGGTTGCGGAAGATCGCCGCGATTCCGGCGAGCGGGGTCGTCGCCGGATCGTCGGCCGCGGTGATCGAGGCGAGCGACGTGTGCGCCGCCATGCCCCGCTGGCTCAGATTCACCACCCATTGCTGGAGCGAGGCGCTGCTGAAGATCGGCCTCAGCTGATCGTCGAAGGTGGGCTTGTAGCTCTGCTGGTAGCCGCCCTTGGCGGGATCGTATAGGCTCGGGCTGAGCGCGAGGTCGCGCACCCAACAATCGTAGATGTCGTCCCACAGCGAGACCACGTTGAGGATCTGGGGCGCGAAGGACGGGTCGGTCGCGGTCACCCAGGCGCCCTGCACCTCGGCGCGCGAGCCGTCGCTGAAGACGAGCACGGCCGAGACCGGTCCGTCGGCGCTGTCGTCGAACCACTGGTTGTTGTTGACGTCGTTGTCGAGCGGCGGCGAAGCGCCCTTGATCCGCCAGCCGGCGGCCTTGCCGAAGCCGCCCAGCACGAGCAGCCGGCCCTTGGCATCGGTGATCAGCTCGCCGAGCGTGTCGATCGGACCGGACGGCGAGTCCATCTGCTTGAAGCTGTCGGCCGGGAACGACTTGGGATATTTCGGCAGGGTGACGACGTTGCCGGCCTCGGCGTCGTAATATTGGGCCGGGGTCGGCCGATCGAAGCGCACCGCCGCGGCATTGGCGCCGGCGACGACCCGGGGCCCCGGATCGATGGTCAGCTTGAAGACCCGGCCGGGCTCGTTCATCACCCGGATCTTGTCGGGCGGCTGGGGCGCATCGGGATGCTCGATGCTGGGGTTGCGCATCGGCGGAAGATTGCCGTCGGTATAGCCCGAAATGCCCTGGAGGCCGCTCTCGCTGAGCACGAAGGCATTCGCCTTCTTGTTGGCGACGTGGACGGTCCAGACGATGTCGGCGACCGTTCGCCCGCCGACGACGCTGCCGATATTGACCTCGACCCCGTCGCCGCGCGGCCAGACCTCCTCGGCCGTCTCGGGATAGGCGAAGATCCGGAAGCGCGCGGCGTGACGCTTGAGGGCGCCGGCGGAGTCGCGGACGTCGCCGCTGCGCACCGGCTCGTCCTCGGTGCCGGCCCGGATCGGCAAGCCGCCGGTCAGCGTCGACCCTGGGGATATGGGCGCCCCGGCCATCGTCTCCGGGGCGATGACATATTCGCTGCTGTTGCCGACCCTGGCGATGCCGACGGCGGGATGGATTCGGAAAGTCTCCACGTGGACGTTCTCCTGACCGCGGTGGAGACGGGCAATCGGATGATCGTCCCGCAGCCCCCCAGCTTATTTCTAACCTGTGCTAAACCCGATACCCCCGTCGCGATAGCCTAATTGCGACGGCGCCGGATGATCAGGATCAGAAAAGCTGCTGATTCGGACTGGCGCTGCCGAGAAACGTGCCGCGTCGAACCTCACCTTTTTGCTTGCCGCGAAGCTCGGTGCCGGACCTGGCCAAATCAGCCGTCTCACAGGTCCCGCCAATTGGCCGTCGCGACCAGTTCAAGGGCGAAGGCCTTACCCGACGGAAAGACGCAATCTCATCCTATCATCTATCGCTTTTCATGGATTGCGGGGTCTTGACGAGAGTGACTTGGACGACGTCGATGCCGCCGCCGCGGAATCCCCCTTCGCAGTACATCAGATAGTAGCGCCACAGATCGTGGAAGGCGTCGTCGAAGCCGTCCGGAAGCCTCCCTGCCGTCACCGCGCGGTCGAAGCGCCGGCGCCAGCGCCGCAAGGTCTCGGCATAATGGAGGCCGTAGCCGCGGCGGTAGCGCCATTGCAGCCCGGCCTGCTCGGCGATGCGCCCGAACCGCGCTTCGCTGACGAGGAGGCCGCCGGGGAAGATATAGGCCTGGATGAAGTCGGCGTTGGCGGCATAGCGCTCGAACAGCGCCTCGCAGATCGAGATGAGCTGGAGCGCCGCCCGGCCGCCCGGCTTGAGCACCCGAGCGATGCTCTGGAGGTAGGCCGGCCAATATTCCTGGCCGACCGCCTCGACCATCTCGACGCTGGCGACGGCGTCGAACCGGCCGGCGAGGTCGCGATAGTCGCTGAGCAGGATCGTCGCCCGGTCGGCGAGGCCGGCGCGGGCGAGCCTCGCCTCGCAATAGTCCCTCTGCTCGGCCGACAGGGTAAGGCCCGTGACGTGGACTCCGTAGTCGCGCGCCGCGATCTCGGCCAGGGCGCCCCAGCCGCAGCCGACGTCGAGGAGATGCTGGCCGGGCCGAAGCTCGAGCCGGTCGAGGAGCAGGCGGATCTTGCGCTGCTGGGCCTGTTCGAGCGGCTCCGCGGCGGAGATGGGTTCGGCGAAGACGGCGCTCGAATAGGTCATGCTCGGGTCGAGCCAGGCGGCGTAGAAATCGTTGCCGAGGTCGTAATGGTGGGCGATGTTGCGGCGCGCCCGGACCTTGTCGTTGCCGCGCAGGGCGTGGACGAGGCGGTTGACCAGCTTCCAGGGCCCCTTGGCCCGACCGGTATCGCCGAGGCGGACCGCGTTGCGCATGAACAGGTCGAACAAGGGCACCGGATCGGGGCTCGACCATTCGCCCTGGGCCCAGGCCTTGTACCAGCCCACCGAGCCGGACGAGGCGAGACGGACGAGCGCGCGCCAGCTGCGCAGATGGACCGTCGCGACCGGTCCGGCGGCGCGCCCGCCGAGGATGCGCAACGAGCCGTCGGGCAGGGTGACGTCGATCCGGCCCTCGACCAGACCGCGATCGATCCGCCCGAGCAGGCGCGAGAAGCCGCCGGCGAACAGGCGCGCGGCGAGCCCGCCGCCGGTCGCGAAGCGGCGGTCGGCGGCGACCAGGTGGCGGCCCCTATGCGCGGTCATTTCGAACCGAGGCTGCGCGATGGCGGCATGGACGGCGCTCGCTCTTCTCCGTTCGTCGCCCCGCGAGCCCGAAGCCCGTTTCCGCCGAGCCCGATCCCAGCGGGACTCGATCCGAGCGGGTCAAATCTCGCGCGGCTCCTTGACCACTTCCCAGGTCTGGCCCTTGGAGACCAGCGCCTGCAGGTCGGCCGGCTTGCCGGCGGCGATATCGCGATTCTGCTTCAGGATCGCGCTCTCGAAGGTCGGCCGGGGATCGTCGTAAATGACTCCAAGCGCCATCGGGAAAGTCCCGAAGGGCATGTCGATGAGCATGTGCGCGACGGCCTTGTTGCGCGGATCGTGGACGATCACGTCGGCCGCCTGCCAGTCGCCGTCGACGACGTCAGCGACCTTCAGCATCAGCCGCTCGCGGTCGAGGGCGAGGCCCTTGGCGCCGCCGTCGAACAGCATCGGCTCGCCCGGCTTGAGCCAGAGCTGCTTGCCGGCGCTCTCCTTGGCCGTGAAGGAAGCGAAGACGTCGTCATTATAGACGATGCAGTTCTGGAACACCTCGACGAAGGCGGCGCCCCGATGGCCGTGGGCGGCCTTGAGCACGTCCGGGAGGAACTTGCTGACGTCGATCGCTCGAGCGACGAAGCGGGCGCCCGAGCCGAGCGCGAAGGCGCAGGGCGACACTGGCCGGTCGACCGAGCCGAAGGGCGTCGACGGGCTTCTCGTCCCGACCCGCGAGGTCGGCGAATATTGGCCCTTGGTCAGCCCGTAAATCTCGTTGTTGAAGAGCAGGATCTGGCAATCGAGGTTGCGCCTCAGGATGTGCATCGTGTGGTTGCCGCCGATCGACAGCGCGTCGCCGTCGCCGGTGACGATCCAGACATCGAGCTCCGGATTGGCGAGCTTGACCCCGGTCGCGAAAGCCGGAGCGCGGCCGTGGATGGTGTGGAAGCCGTACGTCTCCATATAATAAGGAAAGCGGCTCGAGCAGCCGATGCCCGAGACGAACACCGTCTTCGCCGGGTCGACGCCGAGATCCGGCATCGTCCGCTGCACCGCCTTGAGCACGGCATAGTCGCCGCAGCCCGGGCACCAGCGCACTTCCTGGTCCGTCGCGAAGTCCTTGGGCGTCAGCTTGACCATCTCGGTCATCGGCAGATTCCTCAGTTCAGATAATAAATGATCGCGACCACCAGGATCAGCATCACGACGAGCGGGATGAGCCGCGGCGGATTCACCGCAGCGCCTCGGCAATGGCGGCCTCGATCTCGGCGATCTTGAAAGGCTGGCCGGAGACCTTATTCACCGGACGGGCGTCGACCAGATACTGGTCGCGAAGCAGAGTCTTCAACTGACCGCGATTCATCTCCGGAACGATGATGCGCTCGTAGGACCGCAGCAATTCGCCCAGGTTGGCGGGCAGCGGCCAGATGTGGCGCAAGTGGATGTGCGAGGCGTCGAGGCCGTTGCGCCGAACTCGCCTCACCGCCTGGTGGATCGGGCCGAAGGTCGAGCCCCAGCCGACCACCGCCAGCCTGCCGCCCGCTTCGCCGAGGCAGACCTCCTGTGCCGGGATCGAGCGGGCGACTCCGAGCACCTTGTTGGCGCGGATGTCGGTCATCGCCTGGTGGTTCTCCGGCGCGTAGTCGATGTGGCCGGTGCCGACATTCTTCTCGATGCCGCCGATCCGGTGCATCAGTCCGGGCGTCCCCGGCCTGATCCAGACACGGGCGAGCTTGTCGTCACGGGCATAGGGATTGACCGCCTCCCCCTCTTCCGGCGGTCGGTCGTGGAAGCGGACCGGGAAGGGCTCGTAGCCGGCCATGTCGGGGACTCGCCAGGGCTCGGCGGCGTTGGCGATATAGCCGTCGGTCAGCAGGACGACCGGGGTCATGTACTGGACGGCGATCCGGCATGCCTCGATCGCGCATTCGAAGGCGTCGGCGGGCGAGCGGGCGGCGATGACGGGAAGCGGAGCGTCGGCGTTGCGGCCGTAGACCGCCTGGTAGAGGTCGGACTGCTCGGTCTTGGTCGGCAACCCCGTCGACGGCCCGCCGCGCTGCGAGTTGATGATGATCAGCGGCAGCTCGGTCATGATCGCCAGCCCCATCGCCTCGGTCTTGAGGGCGATGCCGGGCCCGGACGAGGATGTGACTCCGAGCTGCCCCGCGAAGCTGGCGCCGATCGCGGCGGAGATGGCGGCGATCTCATCCTCCGCCTGGAAGGTGGTGACTCCATATTCCTTGAGGCGCGAAAGATGGTGGAGGATCGCGCTCGCCGGGGTGATCGGATAGCCGCCGAAGAACATGGCCAGGCCGGCGAGCTTGGCGCCCGCGACCAGCCCGAGCGAGATCGCCTCGGCGCCGGTGACGGTGCGGTAGAGGCCCGGCTCCGCCGGCGCCGGATCGATATGATGCTGCTTGAGCGGACCGCCGATCTCCGCGGTCTCGCCGAAGGCGTGGCCGGCATTGAGAGCGGCGATGTTCGCTTCGGCAAGTTCCGGCGCCTTGGCGAACTTGGCCTTGAGCCAGGCCTCGATCGGGCCGCGGTCGCGGTCGAACATCCAGAGCGCCAGGCCAAGCGTCCACATGTTCTTGCAGCGCAGCGCTTCCTTGTTGCCGAGCCCGAACGGCTTGACCGCGTCGAGGGTGAGCTGGCTGATGTTGAAGCGCACCAGCTGCCAGCGCGCCAGCGAGCCGTCCTCGAGCGGATTGGCCTCGTAGCCGGCCTTGGCGAGGTTGCGCTGCCCGAACTCGCCTTCGTCGGCGATGATCAGGCCGCCGGGCTTGAGGTCGGCGACGTTGGTCTTGAGCGCGGCCGGGTTCATCGCGATCAGGACGTCGGGAGCGTCGCCGGCCGTCTCGATCGCCGCCGAGCCGAAATTGATCTGGAAAGCCGAGACTCCGAAGGTCGTCCCCTGCGGCGCGCGGATCTCGGCCGGGAAATCGGGGAAGGTGGCGAGATCGTTGCCGGCGAGCGCCGTCGACAGGGTGAACTGACCGCCGGTCAGCTGCATGCCGTCGCCGGAATCGCCGGCGAAGCGAACCACCACGGCTTCGGGCGCCTCGGTGCTTCGAGCCTCTTCGGGGGTGAGATAGTGGGTGGCCGTGGCCAACGCGGATTCCTTCATTGTGCGGCGCAGAACAGACTAGCGGTGCAGGGCCGGCGCCACAACAGGTGGCGGCAACGCCGCGTTCCCCTAATAGGGCTTTCCGAATCGCTTGTTAAACGGAAGATCGATGGCCGACCCCTATGTCCGCCCGGACGTCCGCCTGTTCCTCGACTGGCTGAACAACCTGCCGGGCCCGAGCAGCCATGAGGTCGGGCCCGCCGAGGCGCGGCTGATGATGGTCAAGTCGCGCCACGTCGCCGACGCCCCGACCGGCGAGCTGGCGGTGATCCGCGACCTCAGCTGCCCCGGGCCGGCCGGCGACATCCCCCTGCGCCTCTACGATGCGCGCGAGCGGCGCGGCGCCGGGCCGCTCCTCCTCTTCTTCCACGGCGGCGGCTTCGTCCTCGGCGACCTCGATACCCACGAGCCGTTCTGCGCCGAGATGGCGCGCGCCCTCGACCTGCCCGTGGTCGCCGTCGACTACCGGCTCGCGCCCGAGCATCCCTGGCCGGCGGGCATCGAGGATTCGATCGCGGCCGCGCGCTGGGTGGCGGCAAGCCCGGCGGCGCTGGGGCGCGAGGTGACCGGCCTCGTCACCTGCGGCGACAGCGCGGGGGGCAATTTCGCGATCGTCGTCAGCCTCGCGCTTCGCGACGAGCCGGCGGAGGCGCCGGTGCTGGCGCAATGGCCGATCTATCCGGCGGCCGACCCCGACAAGGGCTATCCGAGCCGAACGGACTTCGGCCAGGGCTATTTGCTCGTCGACGAGAGCCTGGACTGGTTCGAGCAATGCTATGCCGCCGATCCCCGCGACTGGCGCTACGCCCCGATGGTGAAGAGCCAGGGGGGAATGCCGCCGACCCTGGTCGTCACCGCAAGCCTCGACCCGATCCGCGACCAGGGCCGAGCTTATGCCGCCGCCTGCATCGAGGCGGGGGTGCCGACCGTGTTCCGCGAGGCCGAGGGCAACATTCACGGCTTCATCAACCTGCGCCGAGCCATCCCCTCCTCCGCCGAGGATATTGGGGGCTGCGTCGCGGCCCTCAGGCTGATCCTCGCCGAGGCGGCGCGGTGAGGGATTCCGGCTACCGGCCCGCGGTCGGCGTGATGCTGCTCAACCCGGCGAAGCAGGTCTGGGTCGGCCAGCGGCTCGATAGCACGCTCGAAGCCTGGCAGATGCCGCAGGGCGGGCTCGATCCCGGCGAGGCGCCGCTCGAGGGGGCGCTTCGCGAGCTGGAGGAGGAGACCGGGATCGGCCGCGACCTGGTCGAGATCGTGACCCAGGCGAAGGAGGAGCTGACCTACGATCTGCCCGACGACCTGATCGGCAAGGTGTGGAAGGAGCCATGGCGCGGCCAGCGGCAGACCTGGTTCCTGGCGCGCTTCCTCGGCACCGACGCGGATGTCGACCTCGCCACGGCGCACCCCGAATTCCGCGCCTGGAAATGGGCCGATCCGGCGGAGCTGCCGGCCCTGATCGTCCCCTTCAAGAAGAAGCTCTACGAGAACCTGCTCGAGCTTTTCGCGGATTGGCTTTAGCCGCGGCGGCGGGCTAGAGGGCTGCCATGCGGGGGCTTTCGGCCATCGAGAGGGAAGCGGTGGAGCGTTGCGGCGACGCGCCGATGCTCGACCAGGTGAACCGCTGGGCGTCGGTGAACAGCGGGTCGCGCAACCTCGACGGCCTGGCCCGGGTGGCGACCCTGCTCGCCGACGATTTCGCTGCCCTTCCCGGCGCTCTCCATCTCCTCGATCCGGCGCCGGTAGAGGGGATGGCGGCGGACGGCTCGCTGAACCCGATGGCGCACGGCCGAAACCTCCATCTGGCGGTACGCCCCGAAGCGCCGGTGCAGCTGCTCTTCACCGGCCATATGGACACCGTGTTCGGCGCCGACCATCCTTTCCAGGGCGTCTTCTGGCGCGAGCAGGATCGGGTTCTGGGCGGTCCCGGCGTCGCCGACATGAAAGGCGGCCTGGCCGTGCTGCTGGCGGCGCTCCAGGCGGTCGAGGCGACTCCGCTGGCGGCGCGGCTCGGCTACGAGCTGGTGATCAACAGCGACGAGGAGGTCGGCTCCCCCGGATCGGCGGCGCTGATCGCCCGGGCGGCCCGCGGCAAGCGTGCCGCCCTGACCTACGAGCCGTCGGCGCTGCCCGACGGGACGCTCGCTGGGGCGCGGCCGGGAAGCGGCAATTTCAGCCTCTACGTCGAGGGCCGAAGCGCCCATGCCGGCCGCAATCCCGAGGAAGGGCGCAACGCCCTTCTCGCCGCGGCGGACCTCGCCCTTCGCCTGGGGAATGCGAAGGATCAGGGCCTCAAGGTCAACCCGGCCCGGATCGACGGCGGCGGACCGAACAACGTCGTTCCCGACAAGGCGGTGCTGCGGGTCAATCTGCGCCCGCGGACCCCGCAAGACCAGGCTCGCGCCGAGGCGGCGATCGGGCGTATCGTGACCGAGGTGGCGGCGGCTCACGAGGTCCGGATCCACGTCCATGGCGGCTTCGGACGGCCGCCCAAGCCGATCGACGGCAAGGCCGGGAAGCTGTTCGCGCTGGTCCGGGATTGCGGGACCGAGCTGGGCCAGGACATAGGCTGGCGCGATTCCGGCGGCGTCTGCGACGGCAACAACATCGCCGCCTGCGGCGTGCCGGTGGTCGACACGATGGGGGTCCGCGGCGGCGCCATCCACAGCGAGGAGGAATATCTGATCGTCGCCAGCCTCGCCGAGCGCGCGCGATTGTCGGCTCTGGTCATCGCTCGCCTGGGCGATGGGGAGGGCTTGTGAGCTTCAGGGTAAGGCCGGCCCGGAACCAGGATTTCGAGGCCGTCTACGAGATGGCGAAGCTGACCGGCGGCGGATTCACCAACCTGCCGCCCGACCGCGGCGCCCTGGTCGCCAAGCTGAGCCGCTCCGAGGACGCCTTCTCGCGCGAATCCGATTCGCCCGAGGGCGACCTGTTCTTCTTCGTCCTCGAGAACGCCGAGACCGGACAGATACGGGGCACCTGCCAGATCTTCAGCCGGGTCGGCATGCAGCAGCCCTTCTACAGCTACCGGATCAGCACGCTCAGCCAGACCTCGCGCGAGCTCGGGCGAACCTTCCGGGCCGAGATGCTGATCTTGTGCACCGACTTCGAGGGCTGTTCGGAGGTCGGCGGGCTGTTCCTCCATCCCGGCGAGCGCGCCGGCGGGCTGGGCATGCTGCTCGCCCGCAGCCGCTATCTGTTCATCAAGCTCCATCGCGCCCGCTTCGCCGCCAAGGTCATCGCCGAGCTTCGCGGGGTGATCGACGAAGGCGGCGGCTCGCCTTTCTGGGACGCGATCGCCGGCCGCTTCTTCGGAATGAGCTTCCAGGAGGCGGACGAGTTCAACGGCGCCCACGGCACCCAGTTCATCGCAGACCTCATGCCGAAGACTCCCATCTACACGGCGATGCTTCCGGAAAGCGCGCGCTCGGTGCTCGGCATGCCGCATCCGTCCGGACGGGCGGCGATGAAGATGCTCGAGCTCGAGGGCTTCAACGCCGACGGCTATGTCGACATCTTCGACGGCGGGCCGACCATGTGCGCCGCGACCGACCAGATCCGGAGCGTCCGCGAGGCGCGCGCCTTCACCCTGTCCGAGGCGAAGGACGACGAGAGCGGGCACAAGGCGATACTGGCGGCGGGTGAGCTCAAGGATTTCGCCGCCTGCTACGGGCGCGTTCATCCGGCGCGAGGCGGCGCCGCCACCGTCGACCGGAAGAGCGCGGCCTTGCTCGGCATCGCGCCCGGCGACCGCTTCCTGGCGATGGGGCGCTGAACATTGGCGCTGGTCGAGATCAACTTCGACGGCATCGTCGGCCCGAGCCACAATTATTCGGGGCTCAGCGTCGGCAACATCGCCTCGACCACCAACAAGGGCATGATCGCCCACCCGCGAGCGGCGGCGCTTCAGGGCGTCGAGAAGATGCGGCACAATATGGCGCTGGGGCTCGCCCAGGGCCTGCTTCTCCCGCATCCCCGGCCGAACCGCGCGTGGCTTGAAGCGCTCGGAACGGCTCCGGAGGAGGTGCCGGAGGAGCTTCGCCCGGCGGCCTTCTCGGCCTCGGCGATGTGGGCGGCGAACGCGGCCACGGTCTCCCCCGGCCCCGACACCGCCGACGGCCGCTGCCACCTCACCGTCGCCAATCTGAGGACGATGGCGCACCGAAGCCACGAATGGCCGGCCACCCTCGCCCAGCTTCGGCTCGCCTTCGCCGACGAAGGGCATTTCGCCGTCCACCCGCCGGTCCCGCCCGCTTTCGGCGATGAGGGCGCGGCCAACCACATGAGGCTCGGCGCCGGCCACGGCGCGCCCGGAGTCGAGGTGTTCGTCTACGGCGTTCGCGGCGGCGCCTTTCCGGCGCGCCAGCATGTCGAGGCCTGCAAGGCGGTGGCGCGCCTGAACCGGCTCGACCCCGACCGGATCCTGTTCGTCGCCCAGTCCGAGGCGGCGATCGCGGCGGGCGCCTTCCACAACGACGTGGTCGCGGTGGCGAACGAGAACGTCCTATTCGCTCACGAGCAGGCGTTCGAGGACCGGCCGGGCTTCTACGCGGCGCTGAGGCGGCTTCTTCCCGAGCTCGAGGTGGTCGAGGTGCCGGCGAGCGTCGCCACCCTCGAGGATGCGATCAAATCCTATCTGTTCAACGCGCAGCTGGTCACCCTGCCGGAAGGCGGCATGGCGCTGGTCCTGCCCGAGGAGGCGCGGGAGACGCCCGGCCTCTGGGCCTGGCTCGAGGAGATGGTCGCGGGCAACGCCCCGATCCGCCGGCTCTGCGTCGTCGACGTCCGCCAGTCCATGGCCAATGGCGGCGGCCCCGCCTGCCTTCGGCTGAGGGTCGTCGCCGATCCGGCCACGGTCGATCCGCGCTTCCTGCTCGACGAGGCCAAGCTGGACGCCGTCGGCCGCTGCATCGCGCGCTGGTGGCCGGAGCGGATCGCCCCGCCCGACCTCGCCGAGCCGGCCTTGTGGGAGCGGATCGAGGCGGCGCGGCGAGCGCTCTACGAGGGCCTCGATCTGGGCGAGCTCCTCTGAGGAACCTCGATCCGGCGAAGCCGTTGCCGGAGCGAAAGGAGATGCCCAATGCCCGCCAAATCCGGTTCCCAGCAGAAAGCGGCCGGCGCCGCCTTGTCGGCCAAGCGCGGCGACACGCCCAAGAGCAAGCTCAAGGGGCCTTCCAAGCAGATGGCGGAATCGATGAGCGAGAAGGAGCTCGAGAAGATGGCCTCGACCAAGCGCAAGGGAAAGCCCGAGCACGCCGCCAAGAAATAGCTCGATCGGCGCGAGATCGCGCCTTCGAACAGTCACCCCGGACTTGTTCCGGGGTCCATCTTCCTTCAGGGTCCGGGGTCGGCTAGTTCGCTCGCCCCCGGTGAACTTTCCCCCGAAGCCGCTTGATGTCCGGGGTCGCGGGAACGGGCGCCCGGATCGGCGCCGGCGCCTGGGCGCTCGCCAACTGCCGGCCGGCGCCGAGGCGGACGACGACGTCCTCGACATGGACTCCGCCCCGCTCCACGACCAGGTTCTGGAAGCTGCGCTCGTCCTCGCGGGTCGTCGCCGGAATGTCGCCCTCGCGGCGGAAGCGGCGCCTGACATAGGCGCCGAGCTCGCCGGCCGTGACGATCCGGTCGCCGTCGTCGTCGGCCTCCCCCGTGAGGGCCGAGCGAAGGAAGTAGGCGAGGAAGCCGCCGGCCTTGAAGCGGCTGGCGACGAGGCTGGTGAGATCCTCCTCCGAGCTGAACAGGCCCATCACTCCGGGCCGGTCGACGAGATTGCGGAAGCCGCCCGCATAGCAGGCGTCGATGGCCACCAGCGCGATCCGGCTTCGCACGCTGGCGAACAAGGGCGCGAGCTCGGCGTCGGTCATCGCCGAATCGAACAGCTCGATCGTCTCGCTCCGGCCGTCAAGCTCCCGGGCGTCGGGCGCGACGTCGATCTGGTCGCCATGGCCGGAGAAGAAGAAGAGGAAGAGATCGTTGGGTCCGGCCTGCGCGGCGGCGCGGGCAAAGGCCTGAGCGACGCCCTTCGCGGTCGCCTCCTCGTTGGTGAGGACCATGCTGGCCGGATGAAGCAGGCCGGCGGCCTCCAGGCTGCCGAACAGCTGCCGGGCGTCCTCGTCGGTATGGGCGAGGTTGGAGGTTCGGCCGCCATAATCGGAGACTCCGACCAGCAGAGCCAGCACCCGCGCTCCGCCGGGAACGCCGGCCTGGCGCGGATGCCCCGGACTCGGCGCCACGGTCAGCCTGTAGTCACCGGTCTCGCCGGGCTGGAAGGAGGTGACGACGAGGACATATTCGCCGTCCTCGGCAAGCACGGTGTCGATCCGGCTGTCGGTCGACGTCCGCCCGTCGACCAGAATGTCGTCGCTGTCGTCCTGGCTTCCGTCGGGGCGGCGGAGCATGAGATAGGCGTCGAACTTGCCCGAGCTGAGCTCGGCGCGAACGCGCTGGCCGCGTCGGGCGGAGAAGCGGTAGCGGTCGGAATATTCGCCGCTGCTCAATCGGCCGTCGCCATGCTCGAGCCGGCCGCCGACGGCGGCGCCGAGGGTGATCGGCTCGGCGGGCTCGGGCGCCGCGGCCGGCACTCCGGGCGGCGGCGCCGAAGCCTGCAGCCGATAGGCGCCGGTTTCGCCCGCACGCAGGGTGGTGACGGTCACCCGGTAGTCGCCGTCGGCGGGAAATTCGAGGACGAGTCGGCTGTCGACGACCTCCTCGTCGCCCTCCTCGTCGTCGTTCGCCACGCTGAAGCCCCGCGGGCCGGTCACGGCCAGATAGGAATCGAAGTCGGTCGAGCTGAGCCGAAGGTCGACCCGGCCGCCGCGCCGGCCGCTGAGGATATAGACGTCCTCATATTTGCCGGAGCGGCGCTGGGCGTCGTTCGGCGTCAGCTCGCCGTCATGGGCCTGGCCGACGGCGATCGCGGTCGGGGCCGGCGGCTGTCGCTGCGACTGGGCGGAAGAGGAGGAAGCGGGGGCGGCGGCGGCGGCGACCGCCGCAAGGCAAAGCATGAACCTCAACCGGGCCTCCCTCCGCACAGCGAGCCCGTCTTTTAGCACGGCCACGCGGCGCTCGTCATCCGCCGCCGCACGCCGGGGGCTGCGGCGGCGATGGGCGTCAGTCGCGGGTGAGCCGCGCCCGGTGGGCCTGGAGCATGGCCTCCATCGCCAGGCTGAGATGGCCGCCGGCCTGGTAGAGGCCGAGGCCGTCCAGCCCCTCCAGGATGAGGTCCGCATCGTCGTAGAGCTTCGAGAGCTTCTGCGACCATTCGCTGAACTCGGCCAGCCCCACGACCATAACCGAACCTTTCCGAATCGAAGGCGGCGCCAGGGCCGCCGCGGCCGGCCCCGCACGCCCCTGTTTTTAGCCTCTCCGAAGCCCCGCGAGGAACCCCCCGATTGAATCGGCGCGGACGCAACTCGTCCAATTCGGAGACAATGTGGAAGCGCGGACGGCGCGTCAGGTACGGCGGGGGAAGCGAGGCCGCCGGCGTGAGCCGGAGCATCGATCCTAACGGGTTTTCGATATCGGGAGCACCGCGCGAGGCCGTTGCTGGCGTGCCGATCGTGGGCCGGAATGACGGCTTCGAGCCCCGTTGTCTGCGTCGGCAATGGCCCTTACCCTCGCCGGAAATCCAGAGAGGCGGCGATGGCGGATCCGGTCCATCTTCATGGCTACCGATACAGCGTCTACAACCGGATCGCCCGGCTGGTTCTGCTCTTCAAGGACGTCGAGCACCAGACGATCGAGGTCGATCCGTTCGCCGAGCTCTCCGAGGACTATCTGAGGCTGCATCCGTTCGGCCGGGTTCCCGTACTTACCCATGGCGCGTTCACGCTTTTCGAAACGAGCGCGATCACTCGCTATGTCGATCGGGCTTTCAAGGGTCGGCCGCTGCAGCCCGAGGGTGCGACCGCGCTGGCCAGAATGGACCAGGTCATCGCGGTCATCGACGCCTACGCTTACTGGCCGATGGTCAGGCAAGTGTCTTCTCACGCCTTCTTCCGCCCTTATTTCGGCGAGCCGTCGCGCCGCGAGGAGGTCGAGCAAGGCCTGGAAGCATCGCGGAGAATATTGTCGTTTCTGGACGGAGTCGCGGGCGAGGGCGAGGTGCTGAGCGGGCGCGACGTCACCCTTGCCGACTGCCATCTTGCTCCGATGATGGATTATTTCGTGCGCGCCGAGGAGGGGAAGGCGGCGCTTGCTCCTCACCTCGCCTTGCAGAGATGGTGGGATCGGGTGTCTGTCCTGGACGTACTGACGGCTACCGATCCCTTCTCGGTCGAGACCGGCTCCAGGTGAAGGCTCGCTCCGTCTCGCAATCCTGACGGTCCGCCAAGGCCCGTGGAGCGACCGCGGGCCGACCTTGCGGACGTTCGAGGGATGATGGCGGCCACCGGAGCACGGCTGCCGCAAGCCCTTCCCTTCCGTCGCCTCATGGCTGAAGCCGGTCGGCGTGGCCGCGAGCGTCGGCCAGGTCCGCGGCGAACCACTCGGAAAAGCGCTCGGAGAGCGCTCGGCGCGGGCCGTTCGGAGGCCAGGCCGAGGCATAGACATATTCGGCCTCGACCTCGCCGGGCAAAGGGCAGACCAGGCGTCCCGCGGCGATATCTTCCGCCGCCAGAATCACCCGCCCCAGCGCGACGCCGCGGTCCATCATCGCGGCGTCGAGCACCGTCGCGCCATCGTCGATCAGAAGATCCGATCGGTAGTCCGCCTCATCGAGCCCGAGCGGTCCAAGCCAAAGCCGCCACGAGCTTGCGGGGTGGCGGATCAGCCTGCACCGCTTCAGCTCCGCCGGGCCGCGCAACGAAATTCGCTCGCGATAGGCCGGGCTGCACATCGGGATCAGGGTCTCGCGCCCGAGAATGAGGCTGTTCAGGCCGGCCCATTCGCCCGGGCCGAAGCGAAGCGCCAGATCCACCCTTCCGGAAGCAAAATCCTCCAGAGCGTCCGTGACCTTGAGGTCGATCCTCAACCCGGGAAATGCCTCCTCGATTCCCGCCAGCCGCGGCACGATCAGCTTTCGGGCGATCGAGGGCGTCGTCGATATCGTCAGCGCGTCCGCCGTGGCGGCCGGGTCCGGACCGAAGGCGTCGAGCAGAAGCGCCAGCCCCATGCGGACTCGGGCCGCGAATTCCTGGCCCGCGAGGCTGAGCCGGACGGTTCGGCCCCGCCGTTCGAATAGAGGCTGCCCCAGTCGCTGCTCCAGCCCGCGGATCGCATGGCTGACCGCGCCGGGAGTCAGGTTGAGCTCCTCGGCGGCGCGGGCGAAGCTTCCGGTGCGAGCGGCGGCTTCGAAGGCCGCGATGGCGCGGAGGGACGGAGGGCGGACAGGCATGACGACAGTTTGCGCCGGAGACTTCACCAGTCCAGTCCAAATTCGAGGGCCAAGGCGGGTATTGGTGAATATCGTTCACGCCATCGTCGAGCGCTTCTCGTTTTTCCCTCGGATCGATCCCAGGCATCGGGGTGCCGGGAGAATGGCGATGCACATCACGGGGTATGATCATGTCGGCATCCGAGTGACGGACCGGGCGCGCGCCCTGAGCTTCTACGAGGCGATCGGCTTCAGGGTCGATCCGACTTGCTCCAACGAACGGGTCGCCGAGATCGTCAACGAGGCGGGGGTTCGGATCAATCTGATCTTCAACGGCGTGCCGAGGCCGAGCGGCGCCAACGTTCTGCTCGACGAGCCCGACAAATGGCCGGGCGTGACCCACGCGGCCTTCGTCGTCGACACCCTCGACCGCGCGATGGAGCGGTTCGCGCGAATTCGATGCCCGATCACCGAAGGGCCCGTCGACTGGGGGCGGCGGCTGACCTGCTTCATCCGCGATCCGGACGGGAACGTTCTGGAATTCAACGAGATCGTGCCCTCCGAGGGAGCGGATCGATGACCTACCGGCTCATCCTCGGCAACAAGAACTATTCTTCATGGTCGATGCGGGCCTGGCTCATGATGCGGCTGATCGGCATCGACTTCGAGGAGACGATCGTGCCGATCTATTCGCCGGGGGCGCGCGATATGGTCGCGGATCTCGGCGGCGAGACGGGCCTGGTCCCCGTGCTTCTCGACGGCGACCTGGCGATCTGGGACACGCTGGCGATATTCGAATATCTGCATGAGCGTCATCCGTCGGTCTGGCCGACGCGCGCCGACCATCGGGCGCGGGCGCGCAGCTATGCCGCAGAGGTGCATTCAGGCTTCGCGGACCTGCGCGACGCGATGCCCTGCAACACCCGGGCGCGCGGACGGCGGGCCGTCGTCTCGCCGGCCATCGAACGGGATATCCGGAGGACGATCCGGATCTGGGAAGGCAGCGGCAATTTCGGCTCGCCCTGGCTGTTCGGCGCGTTTGGCGGCGCCGACATCATGTTCGCGCCGATTGCGACCCGGTTCCAGACTTACGGCATCGCTCTGAGCGGCCGCGCCGCTTGCTACGGCGACAGCCTGCTGAACCATCCTCTCGTCGCGGAATGGCTCGCGGCCGGCCAAGCCGAACCGGGGGTGATCCCGGGTTCGGAGATCGGCTGCTGATTATCCAGGGCTCCTTCCCCCGATCGCGGATCTCGACATCGAGGCGATGAAGCGGCGCTCGGCCCGGCGCAGACGCCATGTCCGGCTTTTCGGGGAGGCTGGCGCGCCCGGAAGGATTCGAACCTCCGGCCCCCAGATTCGTAGTCTGGTGCTCTATCCAGCTGAGCTACGGGCGCGCGGGAGGCTGCGACATAGGGGCTGCCATCGGGGGGCGCAACCCCCGTTGCCGGGCGCCCGCGGGGGCAATAGGGAGGCGGGATGAGGGCTCCATTCCCGCTCGCCATGGCCGCCGGAGCGGCGCTCGCGGCCGCCGGTTGCGCGGCCGACGGAGGCTTCCCGTCGCTGGCGCCACGGGCCGCGGAGAGGGACTCGGCGCCCGAGGAGCCGGTGCGCCCGGCGGTCGACGTGCGGCCCGACGCCGCCGCCGGGCGTGGCGTAGCTCACCATCACGTCGTCCAGCCGCGCCTGCGGCACGAAGGCGAAGCGTTGCAGCAGCCTATCGGCCGCCGGCACATGATGGTTCACCCCGTTGACCAGAATAGTGGATTGCG
>DATMVG010000129.1:0-11013 GCA_035563315.1 Allosphingosinicella sp.
TGTGACTGTCCCCCCCATCCCCCGTCCGCTATTCGGTCGTCGCGCCGTCCCAATGGTCGTCGTCATGGTCGCGCTCGGCCTGTTCCTTGTCGCGGTGGACGACTCCGTCGCGATGCTCGGGCGGGCCGTAGATGGTGTAGAGCCGGAGCGGCTCGGAGCCGGTGTTGACGACGTTGTGGCGGGCGCCGGCGGGCACGATCACCGCGAAATCGTCCCCGACCCGGTTGGCCTTGCCGTCGATCCGGATCTCGCCTTCGCCCGACTCGATCCGGAAGAACTGGTCGCGGTCCTCGTGCACCTCCTCGCCGATGTCGCAGCCGGGCGGAAGGGTCATCAGAACGAGCTGCAGGTTGCGGCCCGTGTAGAGCACGCGCCGGAAATCCTCGTTCGCCAGCGTCGCCCGCTCGATATCGTCGACATAGCCCTTCATCTCTTCGCTCCTCGGGGACAGTGCTCCTTGGGGACAGTCACTTTCCGCATGGCGGGTCCAGGCGAGAGCCGCGGTGCGGGAAAGTGACTGTCCCCTTTCCTGCACCTTTCCGCACGGCGGGTCCAGGCGAGAGCCGCGGCGCGAGAAAGTGACTGTCCCCTTTCCTGTCCCCCCTTGGGGACAGTCACTTTCCGCACGGCGGGTCCAGGCGAGACCGCAGGTTGCCGAAAGTGACTGTCCCCATTCAGTGACCTTCCCTAGCGCCGGTCGCCGACGATGGTTCCGCCCTTGATCACCACGTCGACATGCTCGAGCTCGCGAACGTCGGCGAGCGGGTCGCCGGCGATCCGGCCGTCGGTGATGACCACCACCGGCTCCTCGACCGTCCGGCCGGTCAGCACGTCGACCATCCGGTCGGCGGTGACGACGACCGATTCGGCCGGCGCCGCCGCCGGCGCGGCGAGCAGGGCGAGGGCGGACAGGGCCGCGGCGAGCAGTTTGCGCATGGCTTGAGAAGCCCTCCGTCACTCCAGCGGAAGCTGGAGTCTCTGGTCGGCTTCATAGGCCAAGAAGAGCGGGATTCCAGCTTCCGCCGAAATCGCGGCCAGGTTCCCCGTCACCCGGGGGGCCGGCCGGCTATTGCGGCGGCGGCGCGGCCAGCTCGCGCGCCCGGGCGAGATGGGTCTGGATCGGTCCGGCGACGCTCGAGGCATGGGCCCGAAGCGGCTCGACCTCGCCGCCCGCGGCGTAGGCGGTGACCAGGGTCAGCGCCTGCTCGTGGGCGCGCACCTGCTGGCGCAGATATTCCTGGTCGAAGGCGGCGCCGGTCGCGGTGCGAAGCGCCTGGACGTTGGCCTGCTGCTCGGGGTTGAGCCTGGGCGCCGCGGTGAGCGGCGGCTGCGCCTGTCCCGCGGCCCGGCCGAGCTCGGCGGTCGAGCGCTGGTGGTCGGCGAGGATCATCTGGGCGAGCGAGCGTATTTCGGGGCGGGTCGCCTTCTCCTGAGCCAGCCGCGCCGATTCGATCTCGTAAAGGTCGCTGCCGCCGGCGAGGTCGACATATTGCTGGCCGTTGGCCGCGGTCGGCGGGGCCGCCGGCGAAGCGCCCGAGCCCTCGACCGGCGCCGGCCCTTCATTCTCGACCGCGCCGCCCTCGGCGGTGGCGAGGTTGGGCTCGTCGGCACCGCCGCCGCAGCCGGCCAGGGCGAGCGACGCCGCCGATATCGTCAGCCATGTGAAGCGCATGTCTCTTCTCCCGTCGCGCCGCCCGAAGAGCCGATAACGGCGCAGTCCGGGCGGCGTTCCCGCCGAGCGCCTCAGCCGAGGCGGGCGCAATCCTCGTAATAGAGATCCCTGAGCCCGCTCGGGCGGCAGCGCCCGGCCAGCATCGCCTCGATCCGCCGGGTGCGCTCGGCATTGGCGGCGGGCTGGCGCTGCGGATCGAAGCGCCGCGGAGCGACCAGCATCGCCACCAGGGTCAGATATTCGCGGTCGCTGAGCCGGCTCAGCTCGCGCCCGTAAAAGGTCCGGGCGGCGTCGTTGAAGCCGATGATCGGGCGGCCGCGGCGGCTTCCGAACCGGGCGTAGTTGACGAACAGCTCGACCTGGTCGCGCTTGCTCAGCGCCGGATCGAGCGCGAACCGGGAGACCAGCATCAGCTCGAGCTTGGCGAGCCCCGGCGTGAAGCGCTCGAAATAGAGGAACTTGGCGAGCGACTGGGTCATCGTCGTCATCCCCTGGCCCGGGGTCGAAAAGTCGATTCCGCGGTGGCCGAGGAAGCCGGGATCCTCGACCGCGAGAAGCATCGCGATCCGCCGCCTCGGAAGCGCGGCGAGCGGCACCTCGCGGGCCCGGACCCGCTCGAGGATCTCGGCGGTGCGGGCGCGCGCTCGAAGCACGGCCCAGCCCTCATAGGCGGCGACGAAGAGCACCAGCCCGAGCACGAGTCCGGCGAGGATCCTGGTGAGCCGCCGCATTCTTCGCTTCCCCCTCCCGGGCCGCCCCTCCACGCCCGGCCGCGGCGAAGCTTAGCGACTCGCCCGCCGCTGGCAACGGGCGTCGGCGGGCGTAGCCACGGATGCTCGCCTTTTCGCCGGCGAAAGGTAAGCGTGCCGATAACCTCGATCTCGCTTCGCAATTAGGCGAAAAACCACAAACGCTTCTAGAACATCCCTCGTAAAACAACAATAATGAGCCCTTGTCCGGGAGCGTCCCGAAGCCTTTGGGGACCGAAATAGCGCTGCCGAAACAATGGGTTGCCAAGGCCATCCATTTGGTTAAGTTGCGCGCTCCGACAACTGCGGGGGGTCGATGCCTGCTCGCTTATTAGGGGCTATCTTCATGACCAATGGACGGTTTGACTACGCGGGATACTCTCTCGACGACAATGGTAATTCGGCCTTCGGAAAGGGCCATCCGCGCGGGCTCGATCTCCGGCCCGAGCTTCCGCTCACCACCCACGAGCTGGTCGGCATCGACCTCACCCACATCATCCACGCTTCGGACGTCGGCTCCCCGAGCGGCGCCAAGCCCGGCGGCGGCGGCGGCGGAACGACCAGCTTCGCGCCCTATACCAGCGGCCCGGCGCTCGCCTCGGCCGGCTACAACATCACGATCGAGTTCAAGGGCAGCTGGACCCAGTCGCTGTACGACATCTTCGTCAGCTCGGCCGACCGGCTGACCACGCTGATCGTCGGCGAGCTCCCCAACGTCACCGTCTACGGCGGCAAGGGCGGGCCCAAGCCGGTCGACGACATCCTGATCACCGCCGAGCTCGGCGAGATTGACGGGCTCCACGGAGTGCTCGGCCAGGCCGGGCCGACCGCGGTCCGCACCGCCGGTTCGCTCCCCGCCACCGCAACGATGAAGTTCGACATCGTCGACGTCAACGCGATGGGCCTCGACGTCTTCGCCGACGTCGTCCTCCACGAGATGGCGCACAGCCTCGGCGTCGGCTCGATCTGGGACCGGCTCGGGCTCGTCTCCAACGGACTGTTCACCGGCGCCAACGCCGTCGAGGAATATCTCGCCATGGGCGGCACCGGCTCGGGGATCCCGGTCGAGCAGGACGGCGGCGCCGGAACGGCGGGGTCGCACTGGGACGAGGAGACGTTCGGCAACGAGCTGATGACCGGCTACATCAACGCGGGCGAGAATTACTTCACCGCGATGAGCGCCGCCTCCTTCGCCGATCTCGGCTATTCGATCCGGTCCGACTACGCCGCTCTGGCCGACCCGGGCTACGTCTTCGTCTGAGGAGGAAAGGAGGGACGGTTCCCGCGGGGACCGTCCCTGCCACCGTCGGGAAGGCGCGACGGCCGGGACCGGCCGCCGGGCCTCCCTTCCGGTCGGTCGGCGGCGGTCACTCGAACGACGACCGCTCCATGATCGCTTCGGCCAAATTCTCGCGCGCGATGCCGACCAGCTCGGTCCGCCGAACCGCGATCTGCAGCCCGTCCTGGGGGTTCGAGCACCGGGAAGGGCGGTCGGCCTCGCCTTCGCTGCTGGCGCAGGCGATGAACCGGTAGAGGATCATCCGGGCGATCGCCGCATTGGCCTGGAAGCTGATCGGCGACCTCGTCCCCGAGCGGAACGGCTCGAGGCCGCCGCTTCGCCTGATCTCGGTCAGGAAATCGTCGAGGAAGGCGCGCTCGCGGGCGATCGCTCCGGCGCAGTCGGCCGGCGGCGCCGGACCGTCGAGGCCGACGACGTTGCACGAATCGGCCCGGAAGCGCTCGTCGCCCAGGCTGTAGATCAGCTCGCCGACGCCGCGCCCGTAAATCTGGGCGCCGCGGTTGCGCAGCAGCAGCCGGTCGAGCCGCCAGCGCTGGAAGAGCGGATCGAGATTCTCGTTCCAGCGCCGCTCGGCCTCGGCGACGAGCCCGGCGCGGACGTCCGGCTCGGGCGTGTCGGCGCGGCGAAGGATGTCGACGATGTTGGTCAGCTCGTTCTGGATCCGCCCGGTCTGCTCGAGCAGCCGCGACTGGAAGCCGATGCCGTGCTCGCTCTGGCGGTGGAGCGATTCGAGGTGGTTGCTGTAGGTGATCTGGGCGAAGGCGACGCCGAGCGTCAGCAGGCTTCCGCCGACGGTCGTCGCCATCGCCTTGTAGGCGAAGGCCGCGGCCCCCGCCGCCCCCTTGCCCCCGCTCTTGGCGGCGGGCTTGGCCGCTTCGCCGGTCGTCTCTTTCTCGCTCATTTCCCGCCCCCGGTGGATCCTGCTGGACCTCGGCGCGAGGTTATCAGCTTTTCCGCTCCAACCAAGACCGGCGCGCCAGCCCTTGCCAAGCGCCGGTCAAAGGCCGCAGGCTCCCTTCATGGCGAAGAGCATCCACGACAGCGCGGGCGACCCGCGCAACGCCTCGATCCTGATCAGCATCAACGGCGCCCTCAGGCCGCGCGAGCAGGCTCTGGTGTCGGTGTTCGATTCCGGATTCGTGCTCGGCGACGGAGTCTGGGAGGGCCTCAGGGTGCACAAGGGGCGGATCGCCTTTCTCGACCGCCACCTCGACCGCTTGTGGGAGGGCGCCAAGGCGATCGCTCTGGACATCGGCCTTCCCCGCGAGGCGCTGGTTCGCCGGCTCTACGAGACGCTCGACGCCAATTGCATGGCCGAAGGAGTCCATATCAGGCTGATGGTCACCCGCGGCCTGCGCTCGACGCCCTACCAGGACCCGAGGGTGGTTATCTCGCCGGCCACCATCGTCATCATCCCGGAATATAAGGAGCCGCTGCCGGCGACGGTCGAGCAGGGCATAACGCTGTTCACCGTCCACGTCCGCCGCGGCTTTCCCGACGTCCAGGACCCCAAGCTCAACTCCCACTCCAAGCTGAACTGCATCACCGCCTGCATCCAGGCCGCCCGGGCCGGGGCGGACGAGGCGCTGATGCTCGATCCGCACGGCTTCGTCGCGACCTGCAACTCGACCCATTTCTTCATCGTCCGCAAAGGCGAGGTGTGGACCTCGACCGGCGATTACACGCTCGGCGGGATCACCCGGGCGAACGTCGTCGAAATCTGCCGCGAGGAGGGCATCCCCGTCTTCGAGAGGAATTTCTCGCTGACCGACGCCTACGGCGCCGAGGAGGCGTTCGTCACCGGCACCTTCGCCGGACTGGTGCCGGTGCGCGAGATTGACGGGCGCCATATTTCGGACGCGCGCGGGCCGATGGTGGAGCGGTTGCAGGGGCTCTACAAGGCGCGCGTCGAGGCCGACGTGGCGAGGGCCGAGCGGCCGTGAGGGAATGGGGACAGTCACTTTTCCGCACGGTCGTGCAATTGCGGTCGCGGCCTTCGGAAAAGTGACTGTCCCCTCTCTGCCCCTAAGGATCGCGATGTGGTCGGGGCCGCGCAACCTTTCCACCGCGATGATGCGGAGCTTCGGCAACCGCGCCGACACCTTCGTCAGCGACGAGCCTTTCTACGGCGCCTACCTCGCGACGAGCGGCGCCGCCCATCCGATGCGCGAGGCGGTGATCGCGGCGATGGACTGCGGCTGGCGAAGCGTCGCCCGGACTCTGGCCGGCCCGGTGCCGGACGGCTCGCCGATCTGGTACCAGAAGCATATGTGGCACCATATGGTCGGCCCGGTCGGCTATGACGATTTCGCCGGCTTCACCCACGCCTTCCTGATCCGCGATCCGGAGCGGATGATCGCCTCCTATCTGAGCAAGCGCGAGACCGCGGCCTTCGCGGATTTCGGCCTCGAGCGGCAGGCGGAGTTTTTCGGGCGCGAGGCGGACCGGCTCGGCCGAGCGCCGCCCGTGGTCGACGCCGGCGACGTCCTGAGCGACCCCGAACGGACTCTCGCCGCCCTGTGCGGGCGGCTCGGAATCGCCTTCGATCCCGCCATGCTGAGCTGGCCGGCCGGCCGCCGGGCCACGGACGGGCCGTGGGCGCCGCACTGGTACCAGTCGGTCGAGGCCAGCACCGGCTTCGCCGCGCCGGAGGAGGCGCCGGCCGAGCTTCCCGACGACGCCCGCCGCCTGGCCGAGCGCTGCCGCCCCTATTACGAGCGGCTGGCCGCCCACCGGATCTGAAGCGAGCCGCTTTCGCGCCAGGGGGACAGTCACTTTCGCGCTCGGCGGCCGCTTTCGCGCCAAGGGGGACAGTCACTTTCGCGCTCGGCGGTGCTTGGGCGAACGCGGCGGTTCGGAAAGTGACTGTCCCCGGCGGTGCGCGTCAAAGGGGGACAGTCACTTTCACGCTCGGCGGTGCTTGGATGAACTCGGCGGTTCGGAAAGTGACTGTCCCCGGCGGTGCGCGAGGAAAGGGGGACAGTCACTTTCGCGCTCGGCGGCGCTTGGATGAACCCGGCGGTTCGGAAAGTGACTGTCCCCGGCGGTGCGCGAGGAAAGGGGGACAGTCACTTTCGCGCTCGCGGCGCTTGGGCGAACTCGGCGGTTCGGAAAGTGACTGTCCCCGGCGGTGCGCGTCAAAGGGGGACAGTCACTTTCACGCTCGGCGGCGCTTGGATGAACGCGGCGGTTCGGAAAGTGACTGTCCCCAGCGGCGCTCGGGTGAACCCGGCGGTTCGGAAAGTGACTGTCCCCAGCGGAAGGCGACCGTCCCGGCCCTTCACAAATGCCGGGCGTTGACCCATATGCCGCTCGCGGCTATAGGCCGCCTCGCTCGCGGGCTGGTGGTGGCTGACAGGCCAGACGCTTCCCGCTCGGGCGTTTTGAGCTGAACACTGCTGCATTCGAAGCAAAGGCCTGGGGGGCCGAGAGGCCGCCGGGTCCTTTGCGCATTTCGCGTCGCGGCAGAGTAACTTTGAGGAAGTGAAGGGCTTCATGCCGACGATCAACCAGCTGATCCGCAAGGGTCGCGAGCCGCAAAAGGCGAAATCCAAGGTTCCGGCGATGGAGCAGAACCCGCAGAAGCGCGGAGTCTGCACCCGGGTCTACACCACCACCCCGAAGAAGCCCAATTCGGCGCTTCGCAAGGTCGCCAAGGTCCGCCTCACCTATCAGCGCGAGGCGATCAGCTACATTCCCGGCGAGGGCCACAACCTCCAGGAGCACAGCGTCGTCCTGATCCGCGGCGGCCGAGTCCGCGACCTGCCCGGGGTTCGCTACCACGTCCTCAGGGGCGTGCTCGACACCCAGGGCGTCAAGGACCGCCGCCAGTCGCGCTCCAAATACGGCGCCAAGCGGCCGAAGTGACCGAGCAGCTGTTCTCCCGCGAAAGCGGGAGTCCAGCTTCTGGGTTCCCGCTTTCGCGGGAACACGATGTCAGTAAGCCCCGGACGGGTTCCGGACCAGGCTGAAGAGAAGAAGGAATAGGAAGCATGTCCCGTCGCCGCCGCCCGGAGAAGCGCGAAATCCTCCCCGATCCCAAGTTCGGGGACGAAGTGCTGTCCAAGTTCATGAACAGCGTCATGCTCGACGGCAAGAAGTCCGTCGCCGAAGGGATCGTCTACGGCGCCCTCGAGACGATCGAGAGCCGCGCCAAGAAGGACCCGATCGGGGTGTTTCACGACGCGCTCAACAACGTCAAACCGGGCATCGAGGTGCGCAGCCGCCGGGTCGGCGGCGCCACCTACCAGGTTCCGGTCGAGGTCCGTCCCGAGCGCGCCCAGGCGCTGGCGATACGCTGGCTGATCTCGGCGGCGCGAAGCCGTTCGGAGAAGACGATGTCGGCGCGGCTTTCGGGCGAATTGCTCGACGCTTCGAGCAATCGCGGCAATGCGGTCAAGAAGCGGGAGGACACGCATCGCATGGCTGAAGCCAATCGCGCCTTCTCGCATTACCGCTGGTAGGGAGCTATATAGGCGCAGAGGAACAGGACATGGCGACCGCTTCTGACCCGTCCGTGGAGCAGCTCAACCGTGAGTCCGCGAAGTTGGAAGCGGAGGCGCGCAAGCTGCTGGCGGAAGCGAGCAAACTGAGCGCCGAGCAGCTCAAGCTTTCGGCCGAACGGTCGAAGCTCGAGACCGAGACCGTGATCCTGCCCCGGACGATGATCTTTCAGGCGATGCTAGCCACGGCGGCCCTCCTCGGGGCAGGTGCGGCGATCGCAAAATTGTTCTTTCCCTGATCGGTTCGGAACCGATCAGCTCTCAGCTAAGGATTAGACAGACATGGCACGCAGCCATCCGCTCGAACGCTACCGCAATATCGGCATCATGGCCCATATCGATGCGGGCAAGACGACGACGACCGAGCGAATCCTCTATTATACCGGCAAGTCCTACAAGATCGGCGAGGTCCACGAGGGCACCGCCACCATGGACTGGATGGAGCAGGAGCAGGAGCGCGGCATCACGATCACGTCGGCGGCGACGACCTGCTTCTGGAACGAGCACCGGATCAACATCATCGACACGCCCGGCCATGTCGACTTCACGATCGAGGTCGAGCGCTCGCTCCGAGTGCTCGACGGAGCGGTCGCGGTGTTCGACGGGGTCGCCGGGGTCGAGCCCCAGTCCGAGACCGTCTGGCGCCAGGCCGACAAGTACAAGGTCCCGCGGATGTGCTTCGTCAACAAGCTCGACCGCACCGGCGCCAATTTCGAGATGTGCGTCGGAATGATCAAGGACCGGCTCGGCGCCCGCCCGATGGTCATGCAGCTTCCGATCGGCCTCGAGAGCAGCTTCGTCGGAGTCGTCGACCTGGTCGAGAACCACGCCATCGTCTGGCTCGAGGAGAGCCTCGGCGCCAAGTTCGAGATCCGCCCCATCCCCGACGACATGAAGGACGCCGCCGAGGAAGCCCGGATGCACCTCATCGAGATGGCGGTCGAGCAGGACGACGAGGCGATGGAGGCCTATCTGGAGGGCACCGAGCCCGACGTCGCCACGCTCAAGCGGCTGATCCGCAAGGGCACCCTCAATTTCTCCTTCGTGCCCGTGCTGACCGGCTCGGCGTTCAAAAACAAGGGCGTCCAGCCGATGCTCGACGCCGTCGTCGACTATCTGCCGGGCCCGCTCGACGTCCCCGCCATACGCGGACTCAAGATGGACGGCGAGACCGAGGACAGCCGCCCCGCCGACGACGGAGCGCCGTTTGCGGCGCTCGCCTTCAAGATCATGACCGACCCGTTCGTCGGAACGCTGACCTTCGCCCGGATCTATTCGGGCAAGCTCGAAAGCGCCTCGACGGTGATGAACTCGGTCAAGGACAAGAAGGAGAAGGTCGGGCGGATGCTTCTGATGCACGCCAACGACCGCGAGGACATCAAGGAGGCCTATGCCGGCGACATCGTCGCCCTGGTCGGGCTCAAGGACACGACCACCGGCGACACGCTGTGCGCGCCCAACGCTCCGATCATCCTCGAGCGGATGGAGTTTCCCGACCCGGTGATCGAGGTCGCGGTCGAGCCCAAGACCAAGGCCGACCAGGAGAAGATGGGCATCGCCCTGTCGCGCCTGGCGGCCGAGGATCCGAGCTTCCGGGTCTCCTCGGACCAGGAGAGCGGCCAGACCATCATCAAGGGGATGGGCGAATTGCACCTCGAGATCCTGGTCGACCGGATGAAGCGCGAGTTCAAGGTCGACGCCAATGTCGGCGCTCCGCAGGTCGCCTATCGCGAGTCGCTCGCCCGGCCGGTCGAGCTCGTCTACACCCACAAGAAGCAGTCGGGCGGCTCGGGCCAGTTCGGCGAGGTCAAGGTCAAGCTCCAGCCCGGCGAGCGCGGCTCGGGAATCTCCTTCATCGACGAGGTCAAGGGCGGCAACATCCCGCGCGAATATATCCCGTCGGTCGAGAAGGGGATGCGCGAGACGGCGGAATCGGGCTCACTGATCGGCTTTCCGATCATCGACTTCGAGATCCGGCTGGTCGACGGCAAGTATCACGACGTCGACTCCTCGGCGCTGGCCTTCGAGATCACCGGCCGCGGGGCGATGCGAGAGGCCGCCCAGAAGGCGGGGATCAAGCTGCTCGAGCCGATCATGAAGGTCGAGGTGGTGACTCCGGAGGATTATCTGGGCGACGTGATCGGCGATCTGAACAGCCGGCGCGGCCAGATTCAGGGCACCGACAGCCGCGGCAACGCCCAGGTGGTTGAAGCCATGGTCCCGCTTGCCAATATGTTCGGCTACGTTAATGAGCTTCGGTCCTTCAGCCAGGGCCGTGCCCAGTACACGATGCAATTCTCGCATTATGACGAGGTGCCGGCGAACGTCGCCGAAGAGGTCAAGGCGAAGCTCGCCTGAGGCTTCGGCAGGCTCAGCCTGAGCGGGTTTTATGGATTTGAATTTGAACCGAGAAACGAGGGTTAGGGAAAATGGCGAAAGCTAAGTTCGAGCGGAACAAGCCGCACTGCAACATCGGCACCATCGGTCACGTCGACCATGGCAAGACGTCGCTCACCGCGGCGATCACCAAGGTGCTCGCCAAGACCGGCGGCGCGACCTACACGAGCTATGCCAATATCGACAAGGCTCCCGAGGAGCGCGAGCGCGGCATCACCATCTCGACCGCCCATGTCGAATATGAGACCGGCGCTCGCCACTACGCCCACGTCGATTGCCCGGGCCACGCCGATTATGTGAAGAACATGATCACGGGCGCGGCACAGATGGACGGCGGCATCCTTGTCGTTTCGGCCGCCGACGGCCCGATGCCGCAGACCCGCGAGCACATCC
>DATMVG010000130.1:0-8984 GCA_035563315.1 Allosphingosinicella sp.
CGCCGATTTCCAGCCTCGTACGAAAATGCCGAAGGGAAGGGTCATGGCTCCGTTCCGATCGATGGTTTGCGCCTTGCTGCTCGCCACCGCCGGCGCCGGCGTCGCCGCGCAGGGCGATTCGCCGCCGCCGCCCGCCGCCGACGCCGCGAGGGCGGACCTCTCCGGCCTGTGGATCGCGGTCCGCCGCTTCGGCCCCGACGCCGGCGGCACCGTGATCCTCGAGCGGCTCGGCGATTCCTATGTCGCAGAGGTTGCCGGCCGGGTGGTGCCCGTCCGAGTGCAGGGCAATGCGCTGAGCTTCGACCTGCCCGGCGACAGGGGCGCCTTCCAGGGCCGCTTCGACTCTCGCCGGCTCGTTCGCGGCCACTGGATCCGTCCGGGGACGCCGCCCAATATGGGCCGCAGCGCCTCGGCCGTCCTGCTTCGAGCGACGGGCTCCGGTCGCTGGGTCGGGGAGGCGAGTCCGCTTCAGGACGCCTTCACCTTCTACCTGCTGATGCGCAATCGGCCGGACGGGTCGCTCGACGCGGTGCTGCGCAATCCCGAGCGCGACATCGGCACCCAGATCGGCGCCGGGCGGCTGGTCCGCGACGGCGACGCCGTTCGCCTGATGGGCCGGCGCGGCGGCGCCACCGCGCCCGAGCGCGAGCTCGCCGCCGGCCGCTACGATCCGCAGAGCGAGACCTTCACCCTCGCTTTCCCGACCAGGGGCGGAACCTACGAATTCGTCCGCGACGGCGACGCCAGCGATTTCTATCCGCGCGGGCGCGTTCCGGGAAGATACGTCTACCGGCCGCCGCCGCCGCTCGACGACGGCTGGCCGACGGCGACCCTGGCCGAGGCCGGCATCGATCGCCCGGCGATCGAACGGCTCGTCCAGTCGATCCTTGAGCGGCCGATGGATTCGGCGGACGCGCCCCAGATCCATGCGCTGCTGATCGCTCGCGGCGGCCGGCTGGTGCTCGAGGAATATTTCCACGGCTTCAGCCGCGACCGGCTTCACAATACGCGCTCCGCCGCCAAGAGCGTGACCGCGGTGACGATCGGCGCCGCCATCCGGGACGGCGCTCCGCTGAGCCTGTCCAGCCCGGTCTACCAGGTGATGAACGGCGGCGCCTTCCCGCCCGACACCGAGCCGGCCAAGCGATCGATGACGCTCGAGCATCTGCTCACCATGTCGTCGGGCTATTTCTGCGACGACACCAACGAGGAAGCGCCGGGCAACGAGGAGACGATGACCAACCAGGCCGAGGAGCCGGACTGGCATCTTTTCACGCTTCGGGTGCCGCTGGCGACTCCGCCCGGCGAGAACAGCGTCTATTGCAGCGCCAGCCCCAATCTGGCGCTCGGAATGCTCGGCGCCGCGACCGGCGAATCGCCGCTATATGCCTTCGACCGGCTGGTCGCCGAGCCGATGCGGATCGGGCGCTATTCCTGGGGGCTCGATCCCCTCGGGCGCCCTTATGGCGGCGGCGGAGTCGAGCTGCTGCCGCGCGACTTCCTCAAGTTCGGCCAGCTCATGCTCAACGGCGGCACCTGGGACGGGCGCCGGATCCTCGACCCCGCCTTCGTCGCCGCGGCGACCGCTCCGCGATACCGGCTGCGGAACGTCCGTTACGGCTATCTGTGGTGGGTCGAGGACTATCCGTACAAGGATCGCACCGTCCGCAGCTTCTCGGCGCGCGGCGCGGGCGGCCAGTGGGTGACGGTTGTCCCCGAGCTCGATCTCGTCGTGACGGTCATGGCGGGCAATTACTTCAGCAACGTCCAGAGGACCTACACGTCGGTGATCGTCCCGCGCTCGGTGCTTCCGGCGGTGCGCGAGCCCGGCGACGATCCCGCTGCCCCGGTCGTCGAGCGCGATTTCACCAGCCCCTACGGCGCTTCGACCGACGGCCGCCGGGTGACGGGGAGCGACTGAGATGTGGCGCCATTATCTCAGGAGCGGCTGGGCGAGCCTGGCGCGAAGCCGGGCCTACAGCCTGATCAACCTGGTCGGCCTCTCGCTCGGACTCGCCGCGAGCCTGATCATCCTCATCCACGTCCGCTACGAGCTCAGCTACGATTCCTGGCTGCCGGGCGCCGAGCGCGCCTTCGTCCTCCAGCAATGGGTGACCGCCTCCGACGATCCGAACGTGATCCCCGGAGCGGTGCCGATGACCTCCTACGTCTCGGGCCAGCGGCTCCGCCAGTTCCCGCAGCTCGACCGCGTCGTCTATGTCGGCAACGGCCAGCCGATCATCCTTCAGGACGGCGAGGCGACGACCAGCGAGGATTTCGTCTATGTCGACGGCCCGCTGTTCGACATCCTCCAGCTCGAATTCCTTCGCGGCGACCGAGCCGGCGCGCTCGCCGCCCCGGGCCAGCTCGTCCTCACCCGGAGCGAGGCGATTCGCCGGTTCGGGACGATCGACGCGGTCGGCCGGACGCTGACCCTCGTCGTCGCCGGCCAGTCGAGCGACCACCGGGTCACCGGGATCGTCGAGGACGTGCCGCGCAACAGCCACCTCGCCCTGTCGATCGTCGCCCGCGCCGATTTCGAGGCGCTCTACGGGGCCGACAGCCCGTTCCTCACCCAGTGGATGCCCAAGAACGGCTGGGTCTATGCGCGGCTTCGGCCGGGCGCCGACGCCGCCGAGATCGCCCGTCAGATGCCGGCCTGGGAGCGGCGCAACATCCCCGACCAGCTGGTCGGCGGCGAGCGGGTCAATCCCGGCACCAACGTCGACTGGCGGCTCGCCAACGTCCGCGACGTCCATCTCGGCGAGGCGGGCGGCGGCGGCATGCGGCCCGGCAACGACCGGGCGACGGTCGCGGCGATGGCCCTGATCGGGCTGCTCATCCTCGCTCTGGCGGTGGTCAACTTCGTCAACCTCGCCACCGCCCGCGCCGGCCAGCGCGCCCGCGAGGTGGCTCTGCGCAAGGTCGTCGGCGCGTCCCGGCGCCAGCTTGTCGCCCAGTTCCTCGGCGAATCGACGCTCCTGGCGGCGGCGGCGATGCTGGTCGCCCTGGCTCTGGTCGAGGCGGCGCTGCCGTTCGTCAACGCCTTCCTCGATGCCGAGATGGAGGCGACCTATTTCGCCCTCGACGGGATGCTTGCGCCGGCGGCCGCGCTCGTCCTCCTCGTCGGCGCGCTGGGCGGACTCTATCCGGCGCTCTACCTTTCGCGCTTCCAGCCGGCGCGGGTGCTCAAGGCCAACCGCTCGACGGCCGAGCCGGAAGGCACAGGGCGGCTCCGCAACGCCCTGGTGGTCAGCCAGTTCGCGATCTCGATCGGGCTGATCGTCTGCACCGCCGTCATCCAGGCCCAGACCGAATATGCCCGGACCGTCGATCCCGGCTACCGGCGCGACGGCATCCTCCAGATCGGCCAGATGAGCCGGGCCGCGCTTCGGCCGCGGCTCGAGACGCTGCTGCGCGAGATCGCGGCGGTCGACGGGATCGTCTCGGTCGGCCGCTCGACGATCGGAGTCGACACCTGGGGCATGGAGAATCTGACGGTGACGGCGCCCGGCGCGAGCGCGAGCGTCGAGTTCGAGCATTACCGGGTCGACCCCGGCTTCTTCCCGACGCTTCGAATCGAGACGCTCGCCGGGCGAACCTTCAGCGCCGGCCTGGCGATGGACGACAGCACCCAGGATCCGGATTCCGCGGAAGGTTCGGCGGCGGCGATGGCCCGTCGGGGCTATAACGTCGTGATCAACGCGCTCGCGGCGCGGATGCTCGGCTATCGCGACCCGAGCGAGGCGGTCGGCCGGACGCTGATGGCCGACGACGGCGACGTCGAGGCGGTCGGCCGGACTCCGGTCACCGTCGTCGGAGTCGTCGCCAACAGCCGCTTCCGATCGATCCGCGATCCGGTGGCGCCGATGATCTTCGCCTACGACCGGTTCCAGCCGAGCTGGCTTCTGGTCCGCTATTCCGGCCGTCCGGCCCTTGTCCGCGACCGGCTCGAGCAGGTGTGGAAGCGGATCGCCCCCGACGTGCCGTTCGAGGCGGAATTCGCCGACGACATCGTCCGCGACCTCTATTCCGGGGAGGCGGCGCGAGCCCGCATCTTCGCCGCCTTCTCGCTGCTCGCGGTGGCGATCGGCTGCCTCGGCCTCTACGGCCTCGCCGCCTTCACCGCCGAGCGGCGGACTCGCGAGATCGGCATCCGCAAGGTGCTCGGGGCGCGCACCTGGGACATCGTGAAGCTTCTCGTCTGGCAGTTCGGCCGTCCGGTGCTGGTCGCCAACCTGATCGCCTGGCCGGTCGCCTGGTGGGCGATGAGCCATTGGCTGAGCGGGTTCGACCTGCGCATCGCGCTCGGTCCGCTGCCCTTCGCCGCCGCCGGCGCGCTGGCGCTGGTCATCGCTTCGGCGACCGTGCTCAGCCACGCCGTCAAGGTCGCCCGAACCCGTCCGATCCACGCCCTTCGTTACGAATGAGGAGAATCGCCATGCGCCTCTTCCTTCCGGTCGCCCTGCTCGCCGCCGCGGCGCCGGCCGCGGCCGCCGATGCCGTGGCGATCCCTCCGTTCGAGGCCGTCGAGCTGCGCAACGGCGGCGAGGTCCTCATCAGCCACGGCCCCGCCCACCGGGTCCGCTTCGTCTCCGGCGACCGGCGCTCGGCCGACGTCGGCGTCCGCGACGGCCGCCTCGTCATCGACAATTGCGCCCGCCGCTGCGCCGACGGCCATTCGACCCGGGTCGAGATCGTCATGCCCAGGCTCCGCGAGGCGAGAGTCGAGGGCGGCGGCACCATCCGCGTGCTTGCCGGCTTTCCCGGCCAGGAGACGGTCGCGGCCGAGGTGAGCAACGGCGGCACCGTCGACATCAGGCGGCTCGGGGCCGGGCGAGTCAGCGCCGCGGTCGCCCAGGGCGGTCGGATCCTCACCCGTCCGGGCGAGCGGCTCGACGCCAGCGTCAGCGACGGGGGTGCCGTCACTTACTGGGGCGATCCGGCGGTCATGCGCTCGATCCGGGGCGGCGGAGTCGTCGCGAGGGGCACCGCAGCCGATGCTCGAAGGCCGCTCGCCGGGGCGCCGTCGCGGCCTCCGCTCCCGCCCCGGCTGCCGCGCCTGACGAACGCGCTCGACTGACCGGCCGAACAGTCAACGCCCTCTTTAACCTCATGAACCGGGCCTAACGCACCGATTCAGAGTCGGCTCAGGCGACTCGGTCTAAGCCTTCGCTCGATCCCGGGGGCAGTCCCTCCGGGATCCGGTTTTCGAAGGAGCAGATCATGCGCAATGTCGTTCTCGGGCTCGCCGCGGTGACCATGGCCGTCCCCGCCCTTCCCGCCGCCGCCGTGGCCCAGAGCCGCTACGACGGCTACCGCTACGCCCGCAATTACGACCGCGGCGCCTATCAGGGGCGGACCTGGCGCGGTCGCGACGGCCGCATCTATTGCCGCCGCTCGAACGGCACGACCGGGCTCATCGTCGGCGGCGCCGCCGGCGCCCTGATCGGCCGCGAGATCGACGGCGGCCGCAGCCGCACCGCCGGCACCATCCTCGGCGCGGCCCTCGGCGCCGTGCTCGGCCGCGAGGTGCAGAGGGGCGGCAGCCGCAGGCGCTGCCGCTGAGGCCGGATACTTTTTCGGGTCCGGCGTCCCCCCTTCGCCGGCCCGGCGTCGACGCCCCGGCCGCCCCCGCCGGGGCGTTTTCGCATCCGCGATTGAACCGAAGCCGGTCGGCGGGCATTGCGCCTCTCGAAAGGAGTCGTCGATGAGACATTGGCTTGCCTTGGGCAGCGCCGTCGCCCTGGTCGCGGTGGCCGCCTGCAACCGCGGCGAGGAGGCGCCGCCGCCGCCCGACACCCAGGCCGAGGCGGCGGAGAATGTCGCCAACGGCAGCGCCAGCGCCACCGACATCGCGGCGGTGATGCATGCCCGCCACGAACATTATGAGGAGATGGGCAAGGCGATGAAGGCCATCGACCGCGAGCTCAAGGGCGGATCGCCCTCGCTCGAGGCCGTCCGCCGCAACGCCGCCCTGATCGCCGGCTACGGTCCCCAGATCCTGACCTGGTTCCCCGAAGGGAGCGGCCCGGAGACCGGTCGGCGAACGCGGGCCAAGGCCGAGATATGGTCCGATGCGGCGACCTTCCGCCAGCGGGCGGAGGCGTTCCAGGCCGAATCGGCGCGCTTCAACCAGATCGCCCAGGACGGCGACGTCGAGGCGATCCGGGCGGCGGTCCCGGCGCTCGGGACGGCCTGCAAGAATTGCCACGACCGGTTCCGCGGCCCGGAGGAGGACGAGCATTAGGAAGCCCGCGCGGGTCAGGATCTGGGACGCGCCGACCCGATCGTTCCACTGGCTGCTCGCAATCCTGATCGCCGCCGCCTGGTGGACGGCCGAGGAGGAGGAGCTGGCCTGGCATTCGCGCATCGGCATGGCCGTTCTGGCCCTCCTCGTCTTCAGGCTGATCTGGGGCTTCGTCGGCGGCTCGACGGCGCGCTTCGCCGGCTTCGTCAGGGGGCCGCGCGCTATCGTCGCTTATCTTCGCGGCGCCGCCCCGCCGGCGATCGGCCATAACCCGCTCGGCGCGCTCAGCGTCCTCGCCCTGCTCGCCATGGTCGGCCTGATCGTCGGGCTCGGCCTGTTCGCGAGCGACGAGGACGGAGTCCTGCCGGGGCCCTTGTCCCACCTCGTCAGCTATGAGGCGGCCGAGGCGGCGACCGAGCTTCACGAGGCCCTGTTCGATCCGTTGCTCGCGCTGATCGCCCTCCACTTCGCCGCGATCCTCTATCATGCCGCGGTCAAGCGCGACGATCTGATCGGCCCGATGCTGACCGGCCGAGGCTCGGCGCCCGATGGGGTCGAGCCGATGCGCCCCGCGCCCGCCTGGCGCTTCGTCGCTGCCCTGCTGCTCGCGCTCGCCATTTCCTGGTGGGTCTGGAGCGGCGGCTAAAGCGTGGTCGTCTTTCACGGAACCGCTCATCCTGAGTAGCCACTGAGCGAAGTCGAAGTGGCGTATCGAAGGACCGTCCTTCGATACGGGCCTTCGCCAGGCTCAGTCCCTACTCAGGATGAGCGGGTTGGGGCTGAGCCAGCCCGTTCGCGCCCTAGAAATCCGGAAGCACCTGGTCGGCTTCGCCCCAGCCCTGGAGCGGGCGGCCGGCGGCGCGTTCGGCGAGGAGGGCGCCGTCGCGGACGGTGAAGCGGGCTCCGCTCTCCATCTCGTCGAGCTCGTCCCAGTTGATCGGCGCCGAGACCGGGGCGCCTTCGCGAGCCCGCGCCGAATAAGGCATGATCGCGGTCGCGCCGCGCTGGTTGCGCAGATAATCGAGGAAGATGCGGCCCTTGCGCCGGGCCTTGGCGAGCGCGGCCGTGAACCGCTCGGGCTCGGCGGTGGCGAGCGCGACCGCGAAGCGCTGGGCGAAGTCCTTGACCTGGGGCCACTGGGCCCGCGGCTTCAGCGGCACCACGACATGGACGCCCTTGCCGCCGGTGAGCAGCGGGAAGGTCTGAAGCCCCATGTCGGCGAGATGGCGCCGAAGGTCGTGCGCCGCCTTCCGGACCAGGTCGAAGCCGAGGCCAACGTCGGGATCGAGATCGAAGACCAGCCGGTCGGGCTTCTCGACGTCCTCGACTCGCGATCCCCAGCCGTGGAACTCGATCGTCCCCATCTGGACCAGAGCCATCAGCCCGGCCTGGTCGTCGACGTAGAGATAATCCTCGATCTCGCCTTTCTTCTCCTCGATCGGGACGTGGCGGACATGGTCGCCGAAGCTGCCGGCATCGTGCTTCTGGAAGAAGCACTTCTTCGCCCGCCCCTGCGGGCAGCGGACCAGGCTGATCGGCCGGTGCGCCGACCAGGGGAGCATCAGCGGAGCGACGGTCCGGTAATATTCGGCGAGCTCGCCCTTGGTGATATTGCTCTCGGGATAGATGATGCGCTCGGGATTGCTGATCCTGACTCCGTCGGCGACGGTGGCGGGGACCGGCTGCGGCCGCTCCGGCACCACCTCGTCGGCCGGCTTGTCCTCGCGCAGGCCGAGGAAGCTCGGGTGCCGCAAGATGCCTTCGGAGGTGAATTCGGCGAAGGCGATCTCGGCGACCAGCTCCGGCTTCACCCAATGGGCGCCGCGCGCGTCGGCGCGGGGCACCTCGACCGGCGCCTTCTTCGTCTCCAGCGGCCGCATCCGGGCGAGCAGCTGGCCGATCGTCGCCATCGAAAAGCCGGTCCCGACCTTGCCGACATAGCGGAGGGCGCCGCCCTCGTTGACCGCCAGCAGCAGCGAGCGGAAGCCGCGGGCCTTGGCCTCGCTCGGAGTCCAGCCGACGATGACCAGCTCCTGGCGGTTGGTGCATTTGACCTTGAGCCAGGATTTGGTTCGGCCGCTCCGATAGGGCGAATCGGCGCGCTTCGAGATGATTCCTTCCTGGCCGGCCTCGCACATCGCCTCGAACAGCTTTTCGCCCTGGCCGACGATATGGTCGGCGTAGAGGATTTCGGGCGGGTCGCCGCGTCCGACCAGCGCCTCGAGGCGGGCCTTGCGCTCCACATTCGTCAGACGGGTCAGATCCTCGCCGTCTATCTCGAGCGCGTCGAACAGGAACAGCGAGAGGCCGCGGCCGCCCTCGCCGATCGCCTGCTGGAGGGCCGAAAAGCCGGTATTTCCCTTGTCGTCGAGCTTGACGATCTCGCCGTCGAGAAGCGCCGAGCCTATGCCCAGCCGCGCCGCCGCCGCCGCGATGTCGGGAAACTTGTCCGACCAGTCGAGCCCGTTGCGCGTATAGACCTTCGCCCCGCCGCCGCCGACGGCGAGCAGGCAGCGATAGCCGTCATATTTCATCTCGTGGATCCAGCCCGACCCGCTCGGCACGTGGTCGACGAGCGTCGCCTTCTGCGGCTCGCGGAAGGGAGGAAGCTTCGCTCCTCCCCGGGACGGGGAGGACCCTTCTTCCACGCCGCCAGCTCCTTCGCCTTCCTTCCCGAGGCGATCTCCTGCATCGTCCGGCCGGTCTTGATGCTGGTCAGATATTTGTCGGTGAG